>JAWOFG010000024.1:0-18926 GCA_046482365.1 Pelovirga sp.
GCGCCGGATCAGGGTTATCCTCCTGCAAAGCATCGCAGACGGAATAAAGCAGGCCGACGTAACGGTCAGCGAAGGCACGGGTGAGTCCGTCCAACTCCTCCAAGGTAACTCGCTCGCCAGCCTCCGCACCATCAAGCCGACGTGCATGCTCCTCTTTTTCTATTGTGCTGCTCTTTAGCATAGCGCATCCCCCCAGCACGAGCACGGCGATACACATCCCCGACAGCGTGATTGTGGCAAGTGCCTTTTGAATATTCATCGAGCAATCCTCCTTCTATTCGCCGACAGAAAACTGCCCCGCGTGGGTAGCTTGGAGTGAGGGGTTGCATGGCAGGATAACGCGCACATCAGCGGCACTAATGCGAACAAAGACCACCAGGGCAAATGCGCTGCTGTACACAGTTAATAGCGGTCTCTGGTGGCCGAGGGTTTTTGTCCCCATTGCATAGTGATCATGGGAGCCGTCCCGCTCCGACGTCAACGTTCTCTTTACTTGAGTCGGGCAAAATCCCGACAAGCCCCTCAAAGGCCACTGCACTAATTGTCAACTCACAAAAACAGCCGCATTCTTCCCATTTGGATTTATGCATCTAGGCCACTTAACTTGTCATATACTGCATACCTCGCTTCTTATCAGCAATTACTGAGCGCATGCTTTTTGTATAATTCAAAAAGTTTATCAAGTTTTTTTCGATATTCAGGTGATAACTGCTACTATTTGATTTTGCGCTATAACCAATGCTCCTCTTATTCTGTTCCATTGAGTCGTCCAGACACCAAAGGAACGCCTGCGGGGTCGAACAACACTTCGATTGTGGAAAAATATCTCTCTGCTCATTCTCTCTTGCCGTGACATGATAAAATTCCCGAGGGTATTCAATCCAGTGGTCTCGCCACGTCCCCTTCTTGGAACTGCTAGAACAGTTCTGCCCCCTTTATGGCGACAACTTTGTCATGATTGAGACATGATTCTAATCAGGGCTCGGTAGAAGACCTCGGAAGAATTCTCCCCCTCAAAAGCGCAGCTCCCTTGAATATCCGCATCTCAGTGCTAAAATTTAATGAATAAAATTATTCCACAGGGAGTATCTTGATGAAGGTCCTACTTCTCTATCCGGAATTTCCCGATACGTTCTGGAGTTTCAAACATGCACTGAAGTTTATCGCCAAAAAAGCCTCATCACCCCCTCTTGGCCTGATGACGGTGGCATCTCTGCTCCCCAAGGACTGGGAGCTGCGGCTGATTGATCTCAATGTGCGGCCGCTGAAAAAGGACGATCTGCACTGGGCCGATATGGCCCTTGTCAGTGCCATGACCGTGCAGCGCGATTCGGCGCGACATATGCTCGCGCGCTGCAAAAACGCAGGCATCAAGGTGGTGGCCGGGGGACCTCTTTTCACAAGTGAATACGATATGTTCCCTGAAGTTGATCACTTTGTGCTCAATGAAGCCGAACTGACCCTTCCCTCCTTCCTTGACGACTTTCAGCAGGGACGACCGGACCGTTTCTACACCAGCTCTGAGTTTCCCGACCTTCGCCTGACCCCACCTCCGCAATGGCACCTGGCCGATCTAGAGTGCTATGCTGCCATGAGCATCCAGTATTCGCGCGGCTGCCCTTATCACTGCGATTTTTGCAACGTTACTTCCCTGTTCGGACATCGGGTCCGCACCAAAAGCGCCGCACAGATCATCGCTGAGCTCGACGCCCTATACGAACTGGGCTGGCGCGACAGTGTCTTTTTCGTTGACGACAACCTCATCGGCAACAATCGCGAACTCAAGCAGGAACTTCTCCCGGCGCTGATTCGCTGGCAACAGAAGCATCGCCGACTTTCTTTTTATACCGAAGCCTCCATCAATCTCGCCGATGACCCGGAACTGGTTCGTCTGATGGTAGAAGCTGGCTTCTATACCGTCTTCATCGGGATCGAAACGCCTGATGAGGAGGCTCTGGAGGCAAGCAACAAAGCCCACAACCGGGGGCGCGATCTGCTCGAAGATATCAAAAAGCTGCAGCGCGCCGGATTGCAGGTGCAGGCAGGCTTTATCGTCGGTTTCGACAGCGACTCACCGTCAATTTTTCAGCGCCAGGTCGAATTCATCCAGAAAAGCGGCATTGTCACCGCCATGGTCGGCTTGTTACAGGCACCGCGCGGTACTCGGCTCTATGAGAGGATGAAGCAAGAGGATCGTCTGCTCGGTGACTCCAGTGGTGACAACGTCGGCGCCACCACCAATATCATGTCAAAAATGGACAGTGAAGTGCTACGCGAGGGGTATCACAACCTTCTGCGAACTATCTACTCCCCGAAAAACGTCGCCAAACGCATCATGACGTTTCTGCACGAATACCAGCTTCCCGAGATGCGTGCCCGTCCCGGTTTTCAGCACAAAATGGCTTTTTTTCGCTCGCTCTATCAGCTCGGTATCGTCAGCCCTGGCCGCATCCATTACTGGAAAGTCATGCTCTGGACCCTCTTCACCCGCCCCCGCCTGCTCCCACAAGCAGTCGCCCTTTCAATCTATGCTTATCATTTTCGCAAGGTCTGCGAACAGCATGTTTTTAAAGGCGCCTGCCTGTCGTATATGGGGCTCAAAAATTTAGAAGACAGCAAAATCTAGCCATGGAATGTCGCAAGATTGGACTGGATTCGGGGGAGGTAACAAGGCGCGAAAAGAGGCATCATGGTTGGAAATATCCACCAGCCGCCCCAGCCAAAATGTTCTGGACCCATAATTATACTCCTGTCTCAGTGAAGTAGTTCTGCCTGACTATTGTTCAAGTAGCGACGTAGCAATGATACCAGAGTCCTCTGACTACACAAAAAGAGGCCGTATGGTCTTTTGGTAGAGCGCTGGCAGATACGACAGAATTAAGGAATACGGCTGAGGAGCTATTTTCTTTTGTGCTGGTATATCATGCGCCCAACGATGGGCAAAAGAACCAGTAAACCGATAATGATTGAAGACAAAAAAATCGCACGGGGCTCGCCGGTCCCAGCTTCTTGGCCGATGTGGGAAAGAAGGAAACTCATCGGAATGATTCCTGCCAGAGTGGCAATGGCAAAGCGCCAGAACGTAAGGGGCGTCAGGCCCGCTGCATAACTCACGATATCGAAAGAAATGAAGGGTAAAAGGCGAGAAAAAAATACGATGGTCATCATTACAGTTTGCGAACCTAAAATTCTGGCCGACTTGACCTTATTGCCGATCCATTTCTTCAGAAACTCATAGCCCGCCAGGCGTGCGATTCCGAAGGCAATGAGGGCCCCACCTTCGGCACCGATCACAACAAAGATCGTACCCCAGACGTTGCCGTAAACCATCCCGGATGCCAGCGCGATCGGAGCACTGGGGACCGGACTGATAACAACGGCAAGGGTCATGAATCCAATGATAATAAAAGGGCCATACCACCCGGCATCGATGCAAAAAGACTGGAGCTTTTCCCCTTCGGTTAAAAGGGGAAAGAGATCGCTTCGGCGAATGATCAGATAAGCGGCAACAACCAGAACGAGCAGGAAAAAGCCAATGATTATTTTAGCTCTTGAGGACATGGAAGCAGTTCACTCCAGTTTTTTTATTCGCTCAAATTCTCGTTGGCGGAAGGTTTTCACAGTCCGTGGTCGCAGCCGGCTACTTCGAGGCGACCTCAGGGAATTATTGCCGCAACTCATCCGCGATCGCCTGTATATCCGTATCTCCGAGCGTTTTTAGATTTTTCATCTGGGCTACGTTGTCTATGGCCTGCCGGATCTGGGCCGCGGACCGCTCTCTTTTGGTGGACTGCGCCAACTCCCCATGGCAGCTGGCGCAGTGGGACGCATAGAGCGCCCTACCGTCAGCACCATTCTCCTGGGCGAATTTCTCGGTAACCGGAACGCGGGTGGACCGCTCCGCGGTGGTGAAATTGCTGCCGTAGTGGTAAATGACACCGGCACCTCCGTAATTCTTCCCGCCGTCAGGAAGGTGTTGTTCCGCCACAAACCCCGGCCGTTCCTCGCTGTTGATGTAGGTCGCCACCGCTAAAGCGTCCTCGTTGCCGAGGCTGAATTCCTGCCCCGGCGGCATGTTGATCTGAACCCAACTGGCACCCTTGAAGTTTTCGGCCATACCGGCCCCGGTATTGTAAGACTTGGGTCCCCAGACCGGCGGCACCTCGAAATGGCCGTCTTGATCCATGTCTTTCCCGTGGCCGTCAGTTCCGTGACAGGATGCGCACTGGGCGGCATAGAGCTTGTTGCCGGCCGCTGCCGATGAACCTCCATTACTGGCTAAGGCCTGAATCTGCGGATTGATGAAAGACTGATTGTACACGGAGACGGGTCGATCGGCATTCATCTGAATGGGGATCCCTTCCGAGAGCCAGGTAATGTAGCTCACCATCGCCAGCAGAGGTTCGCTATTCACCGGGAGCCTGTTACCGTTCATGCTGCGCATAAAGCAACTGTTGATGCGGTCCTGCAGGGTAATGATGCCACCATCGCGTAGATGAAAAGCGGGAAACGCAGTGGCAGTACCAATAAACGTCGAGGCGATAGCTTTTTTCTTCCCGCCGTCCAGATGGCAGGAACCACAGGTCAAACCGCTTTGGGGAATGTAGGGTGCAGTAAGAGGATGAATATTGGTTTCCCGGATGAGCTTTTCACCAAGCTGGATCATGTACTGTAGCTCAGTGAAGTCACGATTGCTGACCGGCAACTCGGCCGGAGGGTCAGGAATTGAAGCTGTCTCGGTCATGCGATCGTTCATATACTGCTTCTCTGCCGCGTTTAAGCCGATAGCTCCGACGACTGTCTTGGCGGTTTCAAGCGGTGCTTCGGAGACGGGGTCGGTCGTCGTTGGCGGCGTCACCTCACCGATGTCATCATCGTCCTCCGCGTCGCAGGCGACGAGGGTGAAAGTCAGCGTCAATGCCAGGACCAGCACCCACCAGCGGGAAAAGCTCCTTCGAGATATACGATCTTTGCTCTTCATATATGACTCCTCTTGAGGAGGGAGGAAATATAGGAAAATTATACTGCCTGTATGGAAGAACGCAAATTACCAAAAGTTTTTTAGTGATTTAGCGCGCTGGGCCAAGCAAAAGGCGCTGCTGACTTTTCCAAACCACCAGCTAAAATGTATGAGGTGTCACTGTCACACTCCCGATCCGGCTCAATAACAGTGAATTCTCAATCAAGAAAATTGCGAGCAACCGGCAGATCATGTTTGCTGTTCGTGGTTGCCTTGTATTTCTTCTTCTGCTTGACAGACCGGGTTGGTGATGCCAAACCGGTCATCGTGACCCTGCCATGCTCTCGAAAGACAACAGGCAGCAATTGGTGGCGGGCGGCTACAGTTATATTGAGGGAACTAATGCCTTGTAGCATTCGATTTCATGAGGCTTGCTGCCGCGGGTGACGGAATTATACGGTTTCCGTTGCGTCATGCGACGATTGGCGTCACCGGTCTTGCTCAGTGATATATCCCCTTTGCGGTATTCTTTGAGCCGATCACGGATTTTCTGTTCCAGGTCATTTGATTCAAGCTAACGCCGATAGGATCTAGACGTTGTGGTGAACCCATCAGGAACCCTGATATCTTCCGCTTTAAGGGTGCCGATCATCTCGCCTAACGAGGCATTCTTGCCGCCGACCAGGGCAACGTCATCGTTATTCAGGTCAGCAAACCAGCGGATTAAATCATTATTCGATGTCATATTTGTTCTCCTTGATTTAGCCAAGAAAAACGCTCTTAGCATTGTTGAAAGAACTCATCACCAGGCATTCTTAACCGCTTATGCAGGGGATATATGTATCGACGCTCCGATAATGACGGAAAATTGAGAAGACCGGTGGTGGCTGCATAAAACAAAACCCCTGACTATATTATCGACGAACGTTGCTGCAAGGATACGCTTACCAGTTCAGGTTTCACTGGAAAATCTGTCGTTGCCGGCCATGCCACACGATAGTGACTGACGGCAGGTCAGTCACCATCAAAGTGATCTGTTATAGTTGTATGATAAGACAGTTATCGAAATTTTATTCGTTTCCTAACGGAAAGGAACAAACGATGCGCATAACTCTCGCCTACAACCAGCGTCGTGAAGAAAGTGAAGAACAGTCTGAACTGCTTACTGAGGAGAATGTTGAGGCCCACTTTATAGCGGAATGACTGGTCCAGTTTGCCCCGGAACAGGTGACCCACTTTGCAGCGGAATGGGTGGCCGTTTTGCTCCGGGATATGCAGAAGGGTTCAATAGTTTGATCCAGGCAGCCAAAGCAAGGGCACGTGGCTATCGTAATCCTCGCAACATGATTTCAATGGCCTACCTCATTGCGGGTAAGCTCAAGTTCAACAAGCTCTATCCTCTACCCACTTGAAACGACGAAGAGCCTCATGACATCTATCCTGACACGGGGAGCTGGAGCTCATTACAAGCAAATTAAATCAGAAATAAATACCTGTTTTTAATCGTAACCCAACGTTCAACCATTGCGTAAAACATAGGCACAAATTGGACAAAAAAAAGCACTTAACCGATAACGGCTAAGTGCTTTTTTTTAATGGCGGGGCTGACGGGACTTGAACCCGCGACCTCCGGCGTGACAGGCCGGCGTTGTAACCGACTCTACTACAGCCCCTTAAATTGGTGGGCGAAGAGGGGCTCGAACCCCCGACATCCTGCTTGTAAGGCAGGCGCTCTCCCAGCTGAGCTATTCGCCCGACATTGTAAACTATCTGAAAATGGCGGGGCTGACGGGACTTGAACCCGCGACCTCCGGCGTGACAGGCCGGCGTTGTAACCGACTCTACTACAGCCCCTCTTCAGACAGAAACAGGAAGCTTGTATGCGCCCAGACGGAATGACATGCCGGACGGCAAATGCTTCCTGTTCCCAATATCTTTAGATTACTTCTAACGTGACTAACAGGGTTTAATTGACGCTGTCTTTCAATGCCTTGCCGGCCTTGAACTTGGGAACCTTGGCAGCAGCAATTTCAATTTTTTGTCCAGTTTGCGGATTTTGTCCTGTGCGTGCAGCACGCTCGCCAACACTGAAGGTACCAAAACCTACCAGCGCAACCTTGTCACCAGACTTAAGCGCCCCTGTTACAGTTTCGATAAATGCCTTAAGTGCTTCTTCAGCATCAGTTTTGCTAAGCCCAGCTTTTTCTGCCATTGCATTGACAAGATCCGCTTTAGTCACGGGATACCTCCTTGATGATTGATTAATGTGAACTGTCCGAAAACGCGTAAGGTATATCAGGTTTGCGAAAAAAGTGTCAAGCTCTTTTTCCCGTCATGGCGGGGGCTGAACAAGTTTTTACAACTTATCGATCAGCCTTCCTTTTTCTTCTCCTCAAGTGGCAGGAGCGCCAGAGCTAGAACCTGATCCATATGTTCAACCGTTTCAACCTCGATAGTCTTCAACACTTCTTGAGGCAGCTCCGCTAAATGTTTACGATTATCTAGCGGGATGATAACTCGTGCTATACCACCACGCCTGGCAGCAAGAATTTTATCTTTTAATCCACCGATCGCCAGAACTCGTCCCCGCAGGGTGATCTCCCCGGTCATTGCAACTTCTTTGGTCACGCGCCGACCACTAAGGGCTGAGGCCAGCGCGGTGGCAATGGTGATGCCGGCAGAGGGTCCATCCTTGGGCACGGCTCCTTCCGGCACATGGACATGAATATCAAGGGAGGAAACCATGTTTTCTTCAAGGCCCAACTCTTGCCAGCGTGAACGGATATAACTTAAAGCGGCCTGGGCGGATTCCTGCATGACCTCTCCCAGTTGACCGGTAATAATGAGCTTGCCTTGTCCCGGGAAGGTTGTTACCTCAATAACCAGCAATTCTCCACCGGTTTCTGTCCAGGCGAGGCCGGTAGCCAACCCGACCTGATCTTCCTTCTCACGCAGTCCGTACTTGAATTGAGCCACTCCAAGAAATTTAGCAATCTGCTTGTCCGTCACCCTGAAGTGCTTTTTCTTCCCCTCAAGTAGCGCTCTTTTGGCCAGTTTGCGCATCACCGCGGCAATTTGACGATCAAGGCTGCGAACCCCTGACTCGCGCGTATAGTGACGGATAATTTCGTAAAGTGCCGCGTCGGAAAACTGGACCTGAGCGGCTTTCAAGCCATGGGCTACGATCTGTTTTTTCAGCAGATAACGCCGCGCGATATGCAACTTTTCTTCTTCGGAATAGCCCTCGATGTGGATCACTTCAAGCCGGTCGTGTAATGGCCGAGGAATCGAGTGCAGGCTGTTGGCGGTCGCGATAAAAAGGACAGTTGACAGATCGTAATCAACATCAAGAAAATGATCGACGAAGCTGTTGTTCTGTTCGGGATCCAGCACTTCCAGTAGAGCAGATGAAGGGTCACCGCGAAAATCAGTACTCATCTTATCGATTTCGTCCAGCATGAAGACCGGATTTTTCACTCCGACCTTGCGTAGCCCCTGGATAATCTTACCCGGCATCGCGCCAATATAGGTACGCCGGTGACCACGGATTTCCGCTTCGTCACGAACACCACCTAACGACATGCGAACAAATTTTCGTTGTAACGCTTTGGCGATCGATTGTCCTAAAGAGGTCTTGCCAACACCTGGGGGGCCAACCAGACACAGGATTGGTCCTTTAATTTTCTTAACCAGTGCTTGTACCGCCAGATATTCAAGAACACGCTCTTTAACCTTAAAGAGACCATAGTGATCCTCATCAAGAATCTGCTCAGCCTTCACCAGGTCATGGCGATCACGGGTGCCTTTATCCCAGGGCAGGGATAAAAGCATTTCGATATAGTTACGCACCACAGTAGCTTCTGCCGACATGGGCGACATCATCTTGAGCTTGCGAATCTCGGCCCGGGCCTTGGTCTGAGCCTCGGTCGACATTTTTTTATGCTCAACCTGCTGCTCAAACTGCAGAAGCTCCTGTTTAAAATCATCCTGCTGGCCCAACTCCTTCTGAATGGCCCGCATCTGTTCATTGAGATAGTATTCCTTCTGACTGCGTTCCATCTGACTCTTGACGCGACTGCGGACCCGCCCTTCAATTTGCAGGATCTCCGTCTCCTGTTCCAGCAATACCAGCAGATGTTCAAGTCGCCGCGCTGGATCGAGGATTTCCAGCACCTCCTGCTTTTCCGCAATCGTGACCTGTAGATGGCCTGCCACGGTATCAGCGAGCCGTGCCGGGTCATCAATGCCGACAACAGCAGCACTAGCTTCAGGCGGGATTTTCTTGCTTAATGTGATGTAGGTATCAAAAGCACTGACCACAGCCCGCATCACAGCTTCCAACTCAGGGGGCTGGATCGAAGTATCTTCCTGCAATTTGGTAATCATCACCCGGTGGAAATCTTTGCTCGGTGTAAAAGATTGAATTTTTCCGCGCTGGATCCCCTCAACCAGAACCTTCACTGTCCCATCAGGAAGTTTTAGCAGTTGGACAACCTTTCCCAGGGTACCAACCGAATAAAGATCGTCTTCAGCAGGATTGTCGTTGCGTGGATCTTTTTGGGTAGTCAAAAAAATCTGTTTATCGGGATCTTGTACCGCAGTTTCGAGGGCTCCGATTGAAAGAGGACGGCCGACAAAAAGAGGGGTAGCCATAAAAGGAAAAACAACGATATCTCGTAACGGTAATAAAGGGTACCGGCGTTGATCAATATCCTGGGTATAGTTATCCGACATATTTTTTACCTCTACAGACAAAAGGAGCGCAGACGCCCGAAAAGGGTCTGCGCTCCAGATAATCAACCAGAAGTGATGGCCAACATAGAAAAAATAAAGGCGTCAGGCGCTTTCGGCAACATCGTAGAGAATGATCGGCTTATTCCCCTTAGTAATCACTTCATCATTGAGGACAACTTCTCTGACCCGATCCTGTGAGGGGATATCATACATCACCTCAAGCATGGAATTCTCAAGCACCGAGCGTAAACCACGGGCACCGGTCTTACGGGCCAGAGCTTCCCGGGCGACCGCAACCAGAGCACCATCAGTAAACTTCAGTTTAACATTTTCCATATCAAATAAACGCTGGTACTGTTTGATCAGAGCATTCTTTGGTTCACGCAGAATCTGGATAAGGGCTTCTTCATCCAGCTCATTAAGAGTGGCAATCACCGGGACTCGGCCAACAAACTCAGGGATCAAGCCATATTTAAGCAGATCACCCGGCTGGATTTTAGTCAACAGATCACCAAGATCTTCCTCTTTTAACGAACGGACTTCAGCACCAAAGCCCATGGCCTTGGAACCGATACGCTTGCTGATGATCTTTTCCAGTCCGGAAAAAGCACCGCCACAGATAAACAGAATGTTCGTGGTATCAACCTTGAGGAACTCCTGTTGCGGATGCTTGCGCCCGCCCTTGGGCGGCACGCTGGCCGTTGTTCCTTCAATGATCTTCAGTAGCGCCTGCTGTACCCCCTCCCCTGACACGTCACGCGTGATCGAAGGGGACTCTGACTTACGGGCAATCTTGTCGACTTCATCGATATAGATAATTCCCTTTTGTGCCTTTTCCAGATCATAGTCCGCTGCCTGCAACAGGCTCAGGATAATATTCTCGACATCCTCACCAACATAGCCGGCTTCGGTCAGGTTGGTGGCGTCGGCAATAGTAAAAGGCACATCCAGCACTCTGGCTAACGTCTGTGCCAGCAGGGTTTTGCCACTACCAGTGGGACCTAACAGCAGAATGTTGCTCTTTTGAATTTCAATGTCATCATTTTTATCACAAAATTCAACCCGCTTGTAATGGTTGTAGACCGCAACCGAGAGAATTTTTTTGGCACGGTCCTGGCCCACAACATACTCGTCGAGTACGTCCTTGATTTCTGAAGGTTTTGGAAGATTCTTTCCGCTACCGACAGTAGCCTGATCCTGCCGGGCTTCTTCATCAATGATATCGTTGCACAGCTCAATGCACTCATCACAGATATAAACCGTTGGACCGGCAATGAGTTTTTTGACTTCTTCCTGTGATTTTCCACAAAACGAACAAGTCAAATGGCTATTTTCTTCTTTTGAACTCACCTAGTGTACCTCCGTTACTCCTGACGACCGGGTTTTTTCTTCACAATGTCATCAATGATACCATAATCACGGGCGCTTTCGCTATCCATGAAAAAATCTCGCTCCGTATCAAGAGCGATCTTCTCAAATTTCTGACCACTATGGCGCGCCAGCAGTTCATTCAGGGTTTCGCGCATGCGCAGAATTTCACGGGCATGGATATTGATATCCGAAGCCTGCCCCTGAAATCCACCCAGCGGCTGATGAATCATAATCCGGGCATGAGGCAAGGCATAACGCTTACCGGGAGCGCCGGCTGCGAGCAGAATGGCGCCCATGCTGGCAGCCTGGCCAATGCAGATGGTAGAAACAGGGGATTTAATGTACTGCATGGTATCATAAATCGCCATTCCCGCTGTTACCACACCGCCTGGTGAGTTCACATACAAGTGAATATCACGATCAGGATCTTCTGATTCAAGAAACAACAACTGGGCGATAATCAGGTTGGCCATGTGATCTTCGATGGCACCGCCTAAAAAGATAATCCGGTCTTTTAGCAGGCGTGAATAAATATCGTAGGCTCGTTCGCCGCGACCGGTATCTTCAACAACCATGGGGACCAATGACATGATCAGGATTCCTTTTCTGTGTCTTCAGAGTCGTTCTCATCCTCAGGAGCCTTGGGCTCAACCTCGGTAATTACGGCGCTATCAAGCAAAAATGCAGAAACTTTTTCCTGCAGCAGTTGCCCTTTAAGGCCCCGTAGCGCCTGATCGTTTTCAAAGAACTGTTTGACCTGCTCGAGCGGGGTGTTGCTCTGCTCGGCAAAATCTGCGAACTTTTTTTCAACCTCGTCATCAGTAATAACAAGTTTCTCCTGCTGAGCGATCGCATCAAGCAGCAGTTCTCCCTTGACTTGTTGGGTCGCCATGTCCCAATAGGTCTTGTTGAAGCTTTCGTCATCCATGCCCAACATTTCCAGCGACATCCCCTGGGCCTTTAACCGCTGTGCAAAACTGTCTTTAAGGTACATAAGCTGGTTGGTGACCATCCCGTCCGGCACCTCAAAAGGGTTCTTTTCCAACAGGGCATTCATCAGGTTTTCCTGCAGCTGATTATCAATCTGCTGTTGCTGTTGGGCTTTGAGATTCTCGCGGGTTTTTTCTTTGAGCTGGTCCAGGCTCTCGGCTTCCATCTCTTTGGCAAAATCGTCATCAAGGGCAGGAGCCTTTTTTTCCTTGATTTCCTTGAGCAGAACCTTGAAAACAGCATCCTTCCCTGCCAGATTCTCGGCACCATAGGCCTCGGGGAAGGTAATACTGATGTCTTTTTCCTCATCTCGCTTCATGCCAACCAGCTGTTCCTCAAAGCCGGGAATAAAACTGTTTGATCCCAGCTCCAGCTGATAGTCCTCTGCGGCGCCATTTTCAAAGGCTTCACCATTAATATAACCGGTAAAATCGATCACTACGGTATCTTCATTGCGGGCGCTTTCGGATTCAGCAACAACCAGTTGAACCTTGGACTGGCGCAGCTGCTCCAACTGCTGATCGACTGCCGACTCATCAAAAACAAGCTTTTCTTTTTCCAGCTCGAGGCCGGTATAATCCTTGGCTGTCAGCTCAGGTCGCACGTCGACTTCCGCTTCATAAGCAAAGGTCTTACCCTCCTCAATGGCTCCGGTTTGGACAACTTCCGGTTGGGAGACAGCTTCAATCTTGTTATCAATCAGCGCCTTGTACAGACTGTTGTTAATCAACGAACCAATGGTGTCATAATGAGCTTTGGGGCCGTATTGTTGCTCAAGTATCTTCTGGGGGACCTTCCCCTTGCGAAAACCCTTGATATCTGCAGTCTTGGCGATTTTTTTAAAAGCGCTGTCCAGTTCACTGGCAACCTGATCAGCATTGACTTCGATGGTGAGTTTTTTCTTGATCGGGCTCAAATCTTCGACGGTAACATTCATTGATTAACTGTCCTTCCTGATTTGCAATTCAACATCTTTAGGGATATGGGCAGACTACAAAACCCGGTGAATTGTATTAAAAGATAAGCTTAAAGTCTGGTGCGGATGGGGAGACTCGAACTCCCACGCCTTACGGCACTAGATCCTAAGTCTAGCGTGTCTGCCAATTCCACCACATCCGCACAGCATTAACACAATAAGCAACAATGCTCACCCCCCATACCCACCCGGTCTGACGGGCTAACTGGGCGTGGAAGGTGAGCATTGTTCGCGTTTAAATGGGGTGAGTGAAGGGGCTTGAACCCTCGACAACCGGAGCCACAATCCAGTGCTCTACCAACTGAGCTACACCCACCAGAAAAACCAGATGACTATATGAAATTTTATGCTGTCTTGTCAATTTAAAAAATACCAAAAGATTTCTTGCCCCAATTGATTGCTTCACCTTAGCCTTCATGATGACAAAACCCAAATCCCAGGAAGACACCATTTGAAGGGTCGCAAGAATCGCCATGCTTACAACCGATCCTGATAAAATAATGCGGCCGTGCGCAGATCCTCCGGACGCAGATAGTGATGTGGGCGGTCGGGCAGCCAGGTAGTACCAGGCAGCAAGGCAAAACCGCTTGTCTCTTCAGGCGAGAGGCCGCCATGAGAGCCATTCTCTTCGGCGAAAGATACGGCAGTAACTCCCTTGCACCAGCCCAGCAAGATAAAGTCACCCGCATCCGGGTGTTCGCACAAGCGCAGCAAATCATCGCCCAGGGTATCAATAAACGGATGATCAGCACCAAACAGGGAGACGGTATCCTCGGGCAGCTGGAATTCTGCCGTAGCCGTAAAGGCCTTAAACGTGTCTGGCGCGATCCGCGTTATAACCACAGGAACCCGATGGCTCTGTGCCAGCTCTGCAGCGATACTCGCTTTTTCTTCAGATTTGATCTCTTTTTCCAGGTAGAGGTGCGCTACCGGCCCCAAAGTGGTCATGATCGGCTGAATGTCGGGCACAGGGGCTCCATTGTCATTAAGAGCAGAAAACAAGCGTTGGATCATATTGCCCCCGAGGAACCGAATTCGCCGGGTTTGAACACTACTGGACCTTTCAGCGTGGATGTTTTCCGGGGCGATATTCATTTTAGTAAAAGTTGACTTGACGGCCTCCACCAGCGGATACCCCTGAAACTGTTCAAAAGGACAAACCTTGATCTGTCCATGATCGGAATAAATCCACAGTTCATAGTTCCGCCGTGGGGCGTGACCCGCTGCCCGCCACAAACGGGCAACAGCGTCGTCAATGCCTTTCAGGGTCCAGTGGGCAAACAGGGAGTTCGGTCCACGACGATGTGACTGTTCGTCGTAACCGAGTAAATTGAGGTGAATGATGGGCAAGCCCCGGCTGATATCGATCTTGCCGCCAATCACGCAAAACTCTCGCAACAGAATACAGATACCGATGCGCGTCGGGATAAATGTCAATTCTTTGATAAAATCCTGACCGCGAATCAGACCCCGGGCAAAATCGATAAGTGCCAAGCCCAGCTCCAGTGGCACCAGCACTGCGGCCCGAAGAAAGCTGTAGAAATTGCTAAAGAGAAATGCCAGCAACACAAGAGGATTTGCGGCACGCAGGGTTGCGCCCCAGCCCATTGACGAAGCGCAGAAGTGCGATTCAGTTGCCCCACCGGTAAAGATGTCGGAATAAGCGCTGCCGTCCTGAAGTAATTGCCGGTTGCCGGTAGTGGTGAGGTGCTCTTCCAGCTTTGCTGCCTCTTCCGGCTCGTACATGCGGACAATGTGACCTGACCGATGATCCCTGAAAGAGAAGGCCGGAACCGCACCTTTGACACCATAAAAGAGTTCGGATTGAACTGCCGGCGTGGTCGATGGTAATCCTGAATAGTGCGCGTGGGACTGATATCCTTGGCTCTTAATCAAGCGCCTCAAAAAAGGCATTTCTCCACGTTCGATAGCTTGATCAAACTGCCCCTGCGGGAGTCCGTCGATTTGAACCATAATCAGCCCGGGGCGGGTTGGGCAACCCTCAGATGCCGGCAGACGTAATAACCGCGCCAGCCAGGCGCTGCGGCTGAAGATACGACGGATACGCTTGAACAGGGTTTCCATGCCATCTGTCATGTCAGTCTTTTTCCGAAAAGAGGTTGGTATCGATGGCAGAGTCGCCAGCTTTTGCAAAACTTTTAAGAATATCCCACTCGGTTTTGATATAGGACAAAATCTCTTCCAGATTGTTTTCTGTGACCCCTTCAACGGCACTATGTGACAGTGAGCTGAGACTAGCGTAACAGTTAAGGGCCTTATCGGCTGAACGTGGCATGGAAAAATCATTGGCAGTAGCAAGTGCTGACTGCCGCAGAGCGTATCGTTGCTGTGGGGTTCGTTCTTTTACCCATTGCAAGGCTGCGCTGAAGGTTGTCACAGAGTCGTCTTGCAGCAGTCGGCCGTTGTCCTTGTCGCGGACCACTTCGCGCACCCCGGGCGCATCAATGGCAACCACCGGCAAGCCGGCCGCCATGGCTTCGGTTAACACCATACCTTGGGTCTCACTGGAAGAGGCAAAGGCAAACAGGTCCATGGCGTGCAAAGCATCTGCTAACTCCTGCTGCTGCAGAGTGCCCACGAAGTGTAGCCTTTGTTCAAGATCTGACTGACGAAAGGTCTCCCGCATAGCCTCTGTGGAGGGCCCGGTTCCGACCACCAGAAAATGTGCTGATGGATTGTTGATGACAAAATCGACGACCGCCCGGGCCAGAAACTCCAGGTTCTTTTCCGGCGCCAGCCGGCCCAGGTGACCAACGACGAAGGCATCCTGGGGGATCTTCAGCTGCCGGCGAAATGCGCCGCCGTTGCCACTGCTGAAATTGTCCAGCTTCACCCCGGTGGGGACCACCAGGATGGGGGAGGTAACGCCACGCTCCAATAACAGATCACGAATGCTGTCACTGGGAGCGAAAACCTGATCACAAAGATTAGCATAACAGGTGGCCAGCTCAATGACAAAGCGTTTCAATGCCGGAGAGTTACCTGGCACATAGTGAGTATATTGCTCGTAAAGGGTATGATGGGTGAATACCAGCGGCAACTCGCGATGGCGTGCCAGACGCAAGGCAGTCAGTCCGAGCAGAAACGGATGCTGGGAATGAACAATGTCGGGAATAAAATCATCTATTTCTTTACTCAGATGGGGATGAATGGGCAAAGCGACGGAAAAATCACTTGCGTTAAATTGCTGGATAGCTTTAATCCGCACGACATCCTTTTCATCCTCCGGCATATCGGCAAATTCAGGAGCCACGACCATCACTCGATGCCCGCGTTTGCGATACTCCGCGACAAACGCTTCCACCGAACGGGCCACACCGCCGACATGCGGGGTGAAGGTGTTGGTGAAAATCAGAATATTCATCTTTTATGGTTCCTTTCTGGTCACAACGATCGAGCTGGTGCCGGGGGCAACAGATGTCGGTTCAAAACCAGGCAGACGGATTTCGATTGCCGGCTCGTCGTGATGCCAGTCCCCCCACCATTCGATCAGTGGCGGATGATGAGGATCCGGTGTGATGCTCAAAGAAACGGAACCGAAGGTTGTTGGCGCCGGACCAAAATGAATAGGCTGGTGATGGGCCAGCCAGCGTTCCGGCACCCCCGACCCCAGAATCAACCGTTCGCCCTCTTCGCGAACAAAACAATAACGTAGCATCAAGAGCCATTCAGCTGCCGCCCAGACATGGTGGCCATCACCCATGCAGCCCCCGCCGGTATGGGGATGTATCGCCTCAGGCCACTGCCCGGTTGACGTGGCCAGGTCAGCAACAGCATCCATTAACTCAAGATAGCGCGCGTCGTCGGCCCGCAACATAATTTGCGCCACGTGCAGAGTCAGGTAGGCATTAAGACCGGAATGAATCATATCCTGACAAAAGGCCCCTTTAACAAAGCAACGCTCAAACAGAAATTCAACGCAATCGAGCAGGCGCGGATCATCTGCTTCATAGAGCTGGGTTGGATAACCACAGGCCAGGGAGCCGATGGCACCAGCATCAAGGCGACGATAGGGAGACGCCGGCATGGCTGGTCGCCTAAGTTGTTCGGCGCAGCCCGCCAGACTGCGCTCTACCGCTGCCGTGAAGTCGTCGGCATCTTTTGCAAATTCCCGAGCCCGGTCGGGATCTATCTCCTCAAACATCACAGCAGCTGCACGCAAGCCGGCAATTCCCCAGAAATCATCCCAATAATAATAGTCATTAAGACCCAGGTGCTCAGCACTGAACCCAGCCGGCAACAGCCCGGCATGGGGGACGTTCTGCTCGGCACTCAGACGCTTGCGCATAATCCAGCGTGCGCCGTTTTGCACCGGCCCCTTCCAGTCAGGGTCAAACGGTTGTCCGGTCAGCTCAAAATAGCGCTGGAGAATCCACAACACCTGCCCATTGGAATCCCATTCCCCATCCTGGGAGCGGAAATATCCGAGCACCGTTTGCCGCTCCGGGAAACGTGCCAGGGCTCGCTCAGCACGGTTGGTGAGACCGGCGCAAAGGAGGGCATGAATAATAAAAGCTGAGTCACGAAACCAGAAACGCTTGTAGGTAAAGGGCCCCGGATAAACATCATCAGGCGAATGCAGAATTAACGAGGTGACGGCCGCATCGTAGAGAAACTGGAAGCGCGGCTCGGGACACCTGAGCTTGCACACACCTTGCTGCTCCTGACGCCAGGCGTCGGGTACGAGCGGGTCGGTGGATGGCTCAGCGGACAGCGGGATAGTCACCATGACATCGTCTGCGGTTCCGGCAGTGACTGGGAACAATGCCGCCGCTGTTGCCATACCGATATCACAGCGACCGGTTGTCTGCTCGCTGTGATCATGCAGGTGAATGAACACATCCCCTTTGCGATAATCGGAAACCTGATGGTGGGTAGCGGGACGGCTGAACGTGACCTGCCGCTTCTGATCAATGGTCCAGCTTTTACGATCATCCGACAGACCGACTTCATGGATGAAGCTGATTCCTTCAGGGTTATAAGGGCGTAAAGCCAATATCACAAAGGCGTCTATTTCGGTACGCGCCTGCACGTGCAGCTTGCAAACCGGCCGTCCTTCTTCGAGCTGGACCCAGGTTTTGCTGCTCAGCTGTAAGCCCGAGCTTTGTGTTTTGGTAGTGATGCTGACCTCAGGGTCGAAATCCTGCCATTGCCTGCATTCGGAGGCACGGGACGGCAACAGCAATCGCTCACCCTCAGACAATAACCAGGCATCAATTGACCAACCATCAAGGAAAGGGGTCAACAGGCCACGTGGATCGACAATCGGCAGCTCCGCACAATCGGGATAACCGACAGCGGTCCAGTTGCGATGGGTAAGATTAATGTGGGTCAGGGAAAAAGCCCGGGGAATGAAGGATAAATCCTTGGGATCAAACTGACGCTCAATCCAGTAAGGCCAGACCCAATCGAGATTATGCTGAATAACCCGACTGTTAATCAAACCGCGGGCATGAAACACGACCCCGGCACGCAACAGTTCGATCGGTTCAGCAACTTCCGACGGCTGGGCGAAGCTGTGGAGCCGGGCCATGAGCGCAAACGGATCGAGAAAACCTTTACTCCGGGCCATGCGGCTAACAAAAAACCGCCATGGTAACCACTTAATCAAACTCATAACGAAACCTTTTCACTATTGTCATCATCCATATACTTCCCCAGGGCACGACGAGCAAGGTGGTTAAAATAGAAAACCGCGACGACTGTGGCTACAAACCCAATCACATAAACAAACCATCCTAGAGCAGAGCGTTCCAGGTCCCCGGCGGCCAGCGCGTTGAGGTCGACAGCGATGGAACCAAGGTAGACATTATGAACAGAAAAAGGGACAAAACCGAGCAGCGAACCGGTGACAAATCCGCGTAATGAAAATGA
>JAWOFG010000039.1:0-12183 GCA_046482365.1 Pelovirga sp.
TCGCCGCGTCTTTGTGCTGGACAGAGGGGAAGTCACCCGTAGCGGCAGCCCGACGGAGGTTTTTTCCCAGTCAAAGATCAGCAACAAGTTCCGTTTTAACGGTGAGGTAGTACACATCAAACCCAGTGGCGTCGTCTATATTGTCCATGTGCTGGTCGGGCAGGATGTTGTTCAGGTCGTCGCCAGCGAGCAGGAAATGACAAACCTTCAAGTCGGTAAACGGGTTCTGATTGCGTCAAAAGCGTTCAATCCCCTGATCATGCCACTGGATGAATAATGGGCCAGGAAAATCGGAGAAGATTGACGCCCTCAGGTAAAAATGCTACTGACTTAAGTAGCACGAAATACAATTTCGTATTACCAAAAGAGGGCTTGTTATGCGCAAGATCATCGCTCTGCTGATTTTTCTGCTGGGAGGGTCATTTACGGCGTTTGCTGCTACGTCAACCCACCCAGTGACCGATATCCTGGAACGAACGGTTCAGATTCCAGAGCAGGTCGACCGGGTCATCTGTTCCGGGGCAGGATGCCTGCGCCTGCTGGTCTACCTGCAAGGCCAGGATCGGGTCGTCGCGGTTGACAGTGCCGAAAAAGGGGGGTTGCCATTTGCCGTCGAAGCTCGCCCTTACGCCTTAACCCAGCCTCAACTGAGCGATCTACCCCTCTTTGGCGAATTCCGTGGTCACGACAACCCGGAGCTGATTGCAGCCCTCGATCCCCAACCCCAGGTCATTTTCAAGGTCAATGCCCCACGCGACGGCGGTGTCGACAGCTTACAAACAAAAACCGGCATCCCGGTTATTGCTCTGGGCTACGGCAATTTGACCCACGGGCGCGAAGAACTGAACCGGACCCTGCACATTATGGGGGAGGTATTGGGACTGGAGCACCGTGCCGTAGAGGTGATCAGCTATTTTGACTCGCTACAGGCCGATCTGGAGCAGCGGGTTGCTGGTATTGCCGGCAACGAGCGCCCGACCACCTACGTGGGAGGGCTGGCGATGCGTGGCGGCCACGGCTTTGCCTCCACCGAGCCGGCTTATGCTCCCTTCATATTTTTAAACGCAGGCAACGTTGCCCGGGAGCTTGGTACCGGTGCAGCCAATTTCTCTCACGCCACCGTGGCCCAAGAACAACTGCTGCTGTGGGATCCTGATGTCATCTTTCTGGATATCGCCGGCACCCGCCTGCCCGCCGGCGCCAACGGGCTGGAACAGTTACGCACCGATACAGTTTATCAGGCCATGACCGCCGTGCAGTCCGGACGCGTGTATGGGGTCTTTCCCTACAACTTTTATAACACCAACTTTGAATCGGTCTTTGCCAACAGCTACTATATCGGCAGTATCCTTTATCCGGAGCGCTTTGCCGATATCGATCCCCTCGTTAAGGCCGAGGAAATCAGTACCTTTCTTAACGATGGTCCGGCCTTTAAGCACATCAATGTAGACTTCAGCAACATGGGCTTCAGCCGGGTCCCCCTGCGCTAATGATGTCACACTTTGATCACGGCCAAAAACCAACTGCCTACCATGCCTATATCGGCAGAAAACTGCTGTTCGTCGCCGTTCTGGTTGCGCTGACCGCACTCATGTTGATCCTGGCCATTGCTCTCGGTGCCGTCCGAATCCCCACCTTGGAGGCGGTTCTGGCCTTGTTTAATCTCAGTGACGATGCCAGATCAGCCATTATTGTCCGTCATATCCGCCTGCCCCACGCCCTCGCGGCAATCCTGGCCGGTGCCGGTCTGGCTGTAGCCGGTGCGACCATGCAGTCGATCCTGCGTAATCCATTGGGTTCCCCTTTTACCCTGGGCATCTCACAGGCCGGTGCCTTTGGCGCCGCCTTTTCCGTGATGATCTTAGGCACTGGTACCATGCAGAGCAGCCAGACCGGGGCTGTCAGTATTATTAACCCCTACCTGACGACACTTTTTGCCTTTGCTGCCTGCATGGTAGCGGCCCTGGTGATCATTGCTATCGCCCGCCTGCGCGGTGCCACGCCGGAAGTAATGATTCTCAGCGGTGTTGCCCTGGGATCGCTGTTTACCGCAGCAACCATGCTGCTGCAGTATTTTGCCGATGATGTGCAACTGGCGGCCATGGTCTTCTGGACCTTTGGTGATGTAGGCCGGGCCGGCTGGTCTGAAGTTGTCTTCATGGCGGTGGTGGTTGCCGGGTCATTGATTTTTTTCATCCTTAACCGCTGGAATTACAATGCGATTGATGCCGGTGATGAAACTGCCAAAGGGTTGGGAGTGCGGGTCGAAATGGTCCGCATGACCGGTATGCTGACGGCATCGCTGGTTACCGCAGTTATTGTCTCGTTTCTCGGCATTATCGGTTTTGTCGGTCTGGTCTGCCCTCATATTGTCAGACGCATCATTGGCGATGATCACCGCTTCCTGCTGCCGGCTTCCGCTCTGACCGGTGCCTGTCTACTGCTGGCAGCAGATACCGCAGCGCGTCTGTTGCTCGCTCCGCAGATGCTGCCGGTGTCAATCCTGACCGCCTTTCTGGGGGCCCCTGCCTTCCTCTATCTGTTGATCCGGGGGAAGAATCGATGACCCTCGATGTCCGCGATATCCGCATCGGCTACGCTGGCCGCATGGTTCTGCATGGCCTGGATTTTCAGGTCAAGCAGGGACAGGTGCTGACCATTATCGGGCCCAACGGCGTTGGTAAAACCACCCTGCTGCGCTGCATCAATGCCATGCTCAAGCCTGAAACCGGGGTGGTACTGATCGAAAATGCCGATGTGTTCAGAATGCGTGCCGGTGAGATTGCCAAACGCATGGGCTACGTTGCCCAGCGCAATGATGCCGGTCGCATGACTGCTTTTGACGCGGTACTGCTGGGGCGCAAGCCCCATCTGCGCTGGCGCGTCAGTGACGATGACCTGCACAAGGTTGATGCTGCCCTCAAGCAACTTGACCTTGCCCATCTGGCCCTGCGTCATATCGACGAAATGAGCGGTGGTGAGCTGCAAAAAGTCTGTATCGCCCGAGCCCTGGTTCAAGAACCCTCGGTGTTGCTCCTCGATGAACCGACCAGCAGCCTTGATCTGAAAAACCAGCTCGAAATTCTTCACACCATCCAGCATATTGTCCGGGAACATCAGCTTACTGCCGTCATGACCATGCACGATCTGAATATGGCGATGCGCTTTTCCGACGTCCTGTTGTGCCTCAAAGACGGCAAAATCTTCTTCTGCGGCAACTGCGAGGGATTAACTGCCGATATCGTTCAGCAAGTCTACGGTATTAAGATCGACATATTGCGTCATCTGGGCCAAATCCTGATCGTACCGCGCTGAGGGCTTCCGCTTGTCGTTTATTGCAACAAGACTTACGGTTAAAAAAATATTGAAGAAGCAATGTAAAAACTATCCGCGATGCTTTAAGCTACTGTCATGCGTACCTTTATCGCCGTTGAATTATCTTCTGCGCTCAAGCACCACCTCGGTAACATCGCCCGGCAACTACGGCGGTGCGACGTTGCTGCAGGCTGGGTCAAACCGGACACTCTGCATCTGACCCTGAAGTTCCTTGGCGATGCTGATGAACATCAGTTGCCCCGCCTTGCTGAGATAATTATCCAGCTCGCTCAACAACAGCGGGCTTTCACTGCCAACCTGAACGGCTTCGACTTTTTCCCCTCCCCACAGCGACCACGCATCCTCTATGCCGCTATCAAAGAGCCACTACCCTTCAAACAACTGGTGCAGCAGTGCGACCGGCTATTGGAGCCTCTGGGTTTTGCCCCGGAGCAGCACTTTACCCCTCACATCACCCTCGCCCGCATCAAGAGCATCAAAAACCTTGAAAGGCTCCGACAACTGCTGGATGACATGCCATTGAGACAAACCTTTACTGTCAGCGCCGTGAGCCTCTTTGGCAGCACCCTTCACACCGACGGTGCACATTATCAGGTTCTGCAGCGCGGACAACTCCAAAAATCCGGCTGATAAATCGAAAACACGCCTCGGAAATCGTCAAAAGCACCTTATCAGACCGGATATTTTGCGCTAAGATGTCCCGCCGATAAGGTCACATCTGCATCACTTGCTAAAAGGTGGCTAGCTGGAGCATGACTCTGTTTCAACATGACAGACTGATTATTTGGCCGGGATTGATCATTGCCGTTGCCCTGTTGTTATTCATAACGACCCCGGCCGTTGCTGTTGTCGATTGTCCCCCCGGGCAGCAATTCAACCCCGTTTCCATGCGCTGCGAGGCTGCCCCCGATTGCCCTGACGATGTTGACGCCGGCACTGACGCCGCCTGTCAGGGCATTACCACCAGTCCACTGGTTCCATCCCTGACAACCGACAGCTTCGGCTGGGCCAGTGACGACATTCCGGCATTGACCAGCAGGTCAAAAGCCGTCTACCAGATTCTCTATTTCTGGGGCATCGGCTGCCCTTTCTGTGAACGCCTGAAACCACAACTCGAACAACTGGCGGCAGATTTCCCCGAGGTTGAGCTGCGTGATTATGAAGTTTACTACGATCGTGCCAATCAGCAGCTCTTTCTCGAAACCACCAAAAAATACGGCATTGATTCTCACAGCGTCCCCTTAACCCTTATCGGACATCGTCACTGGATCGGCTACCGTGAGCATTTCCCCGCCGAGATGCGCGATGAAATCAAGAAGCTTTCAGGTCAGGGTAGCAGCACCGAAACAACCACAACAAAGGCAGAGAACACCATCAGCGTTCCCCTGTTCGGTGATATCAACATCGGCACCATGCCCCTGCTGTTGACGACCGTACTGATTGCCTTTGTCGATGGTTTTAATCCCTGTTCAATCTGGCTGCTTACCATCCTTTTGGGCATCCTTCTCCATACCCGCTCGCGCCGCAAAATTATCATTGTCGGCCTGGCTTTTCTGTTGACCACCGCCGCCGGCTATGGCGCCTTTATGCTGGGGCTGCTCAATGTCTTTCTGTATGTAGGCTATGTCGACTGGATCAAAATTGTTGTGGGACTGCTGGCTTTGACCTTTGCCGTGGTCAACATCAAAGACTATTTCTGGTTCCAGCAGGGTGTGAGCTTTACCATCTCCGACAAGCACAAGCCGGGGATTTTTAAACGCATGCGCAACATCATCAACAAGGACATGTCAACAGCAGGCATGGTCGGTGCCACCGTCATCATGGCCCTTGGGGTGACCCTGGTCGAGCTGCCTTGCACCGCCGGTTTCCCGGTTATCTGGACCAACATTGCCGCCCAGCAGGGAGTGGCGGGCCTCGAATTCGCGCTTTTGTTTGTGATTTATCTGACCATCTACCTGGGAGTCGAAATCGCTATTCTGGCAACGGCGGTCATTACCTTGAAAAAGAGTGTGTTTGAAGAAAAACACGGACGCATTCTCAAACTGATCAGCGGTGTAATCATGCTCGTGCTGGCCTACGGTATTGTCTTTGCCTACGACACCCTTGACAGCCTCGGTGGCGTCCTGGGTCTGTTTGGCGCGGCGGCAGTGATAATCGCCCTGATTCTCATTTTCCATCGGATCATCCTGCCGCGCTGCGGCATCCGCCTTGGCTCAGAAAAGAAGAAGTAAGAGACACCCAGGCGGTTTTTTAAGAAAACAACAAAAAACCAGATATGACTTCATCTGAATATCACAACTATTGCACTGAGCTGATCATTTCCCTGGTCAATCAGGCGCCGCAGAACCACCTCCACGGGTTTGATGAAAAAGCCTGGGACAGTCCGTTGATCGGTGTGGCGGCAGGCGCTGATCCCTTGTTTACTCAATACAAGAAAATCATCGGTTCTGTGCACTGGACACCAGCGGAAGCATTTGCGCTGGCCTATCCTGGGCAGTCAGTGACAGCGGAAGATTTACGGGTGGTGAGCTGGATTTTGCCGCAATCAGAAAGCACCCTGGCCGATCAACGACTGGAAACGGAACTGCCGGCACCCCGCTGGGTTTACTCGCGCTATTATGGAGAACTGTTCAATGAATGGCTGCGTATCAGGGTCTGCGATGAGTTCGCCGGGATGGGACTACGAGCGACGGCGCCGGCCCTGCTACCGGACTGGGGCTATCGCCAAACCCCGCAGGCCGGCATCTGCTCAAACTGGTCGGAGCGCCATGCAGCTTATGCAGCGGGGCTCGGCACCTTTGGCTTGTCGGACGGTTTGATTACCGACGCGGGGAAAGCTGTCCGCGTCGGCTCAGTCATCGTTGCGGCCGATATTTCGATCACCCCGCGCAGGGCTACCTCCCACACCGCCAATTGTCTGTTCTATGCAAAAGGAACTTGCGGTGCCTGCATCAAGCGCTGCCCGGTGGCAGCTATTTCCAAAAGCGGACACGACAAAATCCTCTGCCATAAATATATTCGCCAGGTGACGGCCCCCTTTGCCAAACAACTCAGTGGCCAGGCCGTCACTCCATGCGGGTTGTGTCAAGTACGCATCCCCTGTGAACACCGCAACCCTCTGCGGTAAAATCGGGGACACAATTCCAATTATTTCATAATTGGTTTTGTGTCCCCGATTTTATGTCCCCGATTCCCCCCCTGCGCAGCGATTCAAAATAATCGCGTTGCCGATGACCGCAAAAATTTTTTTGCAACAGAGAGTACAGTCGACTCGCGCGCAGTTGCAATGCCAACTGGATTTGGGCGCGCTGCAACGCCACAGGTTCAACACCATAGCGGCGCTTGAGGATAGCCTGGATGCGGGAAAAATTCTGGATCAGGGGAGTTGTTCGCAATGTTCGCCGCTCAGCCAGAAATTTCTCTCCCTTATCGCTGACGGCGAGCAGGTGTAGATAGGCAGGGGGAGCGGCCAGCAGTAGCCGCGTTACCTCAGCTTCAATGCCAAGGAGAACCGCTACTAGGGCCCGTTGCACCCGGGTTCGGGTAAGATGCCGCGCCTTGACGGCGCTGATCAGCTCTTCCAGATGATCAGCCTGGTCGGCGGCAGCGACCAGACGCTGTGCCAACCCTGCTTCAACCAGCCAGTAACGGCTCAAATCATCGGATTCCAGCAATATCTGGGCGGACAACAGCCGATAATAGATGTCTTCGTCCAACCCCAATCCGTTATCGAGAGTCTTTGCCAGAACAAGAGCAACTGACTCAGGAACCAACCCGCTGATTTCCAAGCCATCACGCAAACGCCGGCGAATCCCGGTAGCGCTGGCAATCCCCTCTAGTGCGTCGAGATCGTGATAACCGGCACCAATGCGGGTCAGGGTCAAAGGCACTATGGAGCTGTCGGTTTCAGCCAAAGCCCGCAGATAAGCAAGACCGAGGATATTGTTAGGACTGGCAAGAATCTCTTGTCTGTCAGCATCCGGAAAAAGTTCCGCCAGCGCTTGCACCCGCGCCTGGGGAAAGGTGACACCGCGCCGCAAAGCGGCTGAGGTGCGCTGCTCAACAATGTCATGGGCACCGACCAGAAGGTCAGCACAGCCTTGCAAGGCATTGAGGTCGCCGCTTTCGCTGCCGAAACAGAAGGTGTCGACCCCCAGAGCAGTTAGTGCCTGAATTGCGCCCCGGGCAAAATCCGGAGCGCTGCTGCAGGCCCAGGGCAGCGGCAACTCAACCACCACGTCGACTTCTGCCGTCAGGGCCATCTCTGCCCTTACCCATTTATCCACCAGCGCCGGTTCACCACGCTGAAGAAAATGACCGCTCATCACCGCCACCGCCACCTCAGCTTCTGCCAGTTCAAGACTGCGGCGCAGATGGTACAGGTGGCCGTTGTGGAACGGGTTGTATTCGGTGATCAGTCCGACAGCACGCATAAAAGCATAATCTCACCACAGAGTCACAGAGACACTGAGGAAAACCAATTCATATTAAAGGTTAATAAACCAACCTGCAGAGTCCATCTTTCAATCGTGCTTCATGGAAATTTAAGATCAACCCGATTTTTGCCGGCAGCAGCCGTAAATAGGTCAACAGTTGTGCCTTATGCACGGGCAAAAATTTCTCTACGGTTTTCATTTCGATAACAACCTGATCTTCAACCAGAATATCGAGGCGATAACCACAGTCAAGCATGGTTCCTTTGTATTTCAACGGCAAAACAACTTGTCGTTCACACTGAATCTGCCTCAGACTTAATTCATGGCATAAACAGTGCTCATAGGCCGAACGCTTGATGCACTTCAATAGCCGCAGCAATGACCTGCTGTGTAAGTTTTTCAAAATGATATTCCATATCCCCCCTCTGCTTCTCAATTTCAGTTTTTCTCAGTGTCTCTGTGCCTCTGTGCCTCTGTGGTAAAAAAAAACGTCTCTGTGGTTAAAGTTTTACCACAATCTTCTCCGCCACCCGGTTTTCTTCCGGGGTGGTGCGGGTGTTGTAGGCCAGTACCTCAACCCCCGCCGCTGCCACCTGACGTAACAGGCGACCGTACTCTGGGTCGATCTTGTCTGCCGGGGAAAAATATCGGGCCTCGCTGCGTTGCACCAGAAAGAAGATGACACTGCGATATCCCCGGGTCAACGCTTCCTGCAGTTCGAGCAGATGTTTCTGCCCACGCAACGTTACCGCATCGGGAAAGCAGGCGGTTTCGTTATCACAACAGAGAGTGACGTTTTTCACCTCCAACAGTACCTTTTCCTCCCCTCTGGTCAACAGAAAATCGATACGGCTGCCACCATAGGGAAATTCGGCGCGCAGGTGATAATCACGAAGCTCGGTGATCCATCCCTGCCCCAGGGCTTCGGCCACCAACTGGTTACTGCGCTGGGTATGGGTGTCGACCCAGTCATGACCAACCTGGATCAGTTCCAGAGTCCAGGGGAGTTTACGCTTGGGATTATTTGCCGCAGAGAACAGTACCGGATAACCGGAAACTGCGCACTGCTTCATGCTACCGGTGTTGGGGGTATGGGCGGTGATGATCGTCCCATCGGAGCGCTCAATTTCGGTCAGAAACCGCTGGTAACGGCGCAACAGGGTTCCGGCAAATAAAGGTGCTGGTAGTTTCATGGTGACTCCGGGACAGAATTTCCTGTCATCCTAGCGGGCTATCTCCCCATTTCACAAGGGACAGATGTTGCGAAGGGGAATTGTTCATCGTATATTAGCGCCTTCGATCGATTGAGCCGGTACTTTGTGCCTGCATCCATATCATTTATCAAACCGCGAGGTCCCCATGACAGACAACCTGATACCACGAACCGCATCCGCCTACGACTATCCGCTGCTGATTAAAAATCTGTTTGCTGCGCCAGCCGTCAGCAATCCGCAGCAGACCATCGTCTACCGTGACCTGCAGCGTTTCACCTATGCCGATTTTCGCCGCCGGGTCTGCCGTCTGGCCAACGCCCTGACCGCCATCGGTGTTAAAGCCGGTGACACTGTGGCAGTCATGGACTGGGACTCCCACCGTTATCTTGAGTGCTTTTATGCGGTGCCCATGCTTGGTGCTGTTCTGCACACGGTCAACATTCGCCTGTCGCCGGAACAGGTTCTCTACACCATCGACCACGCTGAGGATGATTACATCCTCGTCAACGAAGAATTCCTCCCTCTGCTGGAACAGATTAAGGGGCGAATTGACACGGTCAAATCTTATATTCTGTTGCAGGACGAGCAGCAGCAACCCGAGACCAGCCTGCGCCTGGCCGGTGAGTACGAAACCCTGTTAAATCAAGCTGCTGACAGCTTTGCCTTTCCCGATTTCGACGAAAACACCCGGGCCACCACTTTTTATACCACCGGCACCACCGGCATGCCCAAGGGGGTATATTTCAGCCATCGCCAGCTGGTATTACACACCCTCGCCGGTATGGCCGCGCTGGGCAGCGTCACGGGTCAGGGGCGGCTCCACCAGGAAGATGTCTATATGCCCATCACCCCCATGTTTCATGTCCACGCCTGGGGATTGCCCTACATTGCCACGGCACTGGGGATCAAACAGGTCTACCCCGGCAAGTACCTGCCGGAAATGCTGCTTAGACTGATCAACAGTGAAAAAGTCACCTTCTCCCATTGCGTACCGACCATCCTCCACCTGCTCATGAGCCATCCCCTGTTCAAAGAGATTGATCTGAGTGGCTGGAAAGTACTGATCGGCGGTGCGGCCCTGCCCAAAGCCATGTGCCAGGCTGCAAGGGCACGGGGGATCGACATCTACTCCGGCTATGGCATGTCGGAAACCTGCCCGGTGCTGACCCTGGCCCATGTCACTGAGGAGGATCTGAACAACGAAGAGGAGGTGGAGATCCGTTGCAAAACCGGCCGCCCCATGCCCCTGGTCGATCTGCGTATCGTCGATGAGCAGATGCAGGACATTCCCGCCGATGGTCAGAGCGTCGGTGAGATTGTCGTCCGCAGCCCATGGCTGACCCAGGGCTATTTGAAGGATCAACGCAATTCAGAAACCCTCTGGCGCGGTGGCTATCTGCATACCGGCGACGTCGCCAACCGCGACCAGCATAACTACATCAAGATTACCGACCGGATCAAGGACGTTATCAAGATTGGTGGTGAGTGGATTTCGTCGTTGGAAGTGGAAGATTTTCTCGCTGCTCACCCGGAGATTGTCGAGGCAGCGGTCATCGGATTGCCTGACCCCAAGTGGGGTGAAAAACCAGTCGCCTTGGTGGTCAAAAAAGAGTCAGCCCAGATCACCGAAAAAGAATTGCTGAGTTATATCCGCGGATTTGTCGACAAGGGGCTGATTTCCAAACAGATCGTATTGCTGAAGGTCGTGTTTGTTAACAGCATCGCCAAGACCAGCGTCGGCAAAACCGACAAAAAGCTGCTGCGCGAACAATATCAACAACAGTAATGGTTCAAATTCCCCCCGAAACATGCCATTGCGGGGGGAGTCTCCGTTTCACACCTTTAATACCTCGTCAACCGGCACGTATTCCAATCCGAAGGCTTCCGCCACCCCCTTGCAGCAGACCAATCCATTGACCACATTGAAACCTTCAGCAATGCCGGGATCCTGCCGTGCCACAGACTTCCATCCCTGATTGGCGATTTTGAGGGCATAGGGCAGCGTGGCGTTGGTCAGGGCCATGGTCGAGGTCAAGGGGACAGCGCCGGGCATATTGGCGACACAGTAGTGAAGAATACCATCAACCTCGTAGGTGGGATTGCCGTGGGTCGTTGGACGCGAGGTTTCAAAGCAGCCGCCCTGGTCGATAGCCACATCTACCAGCACCGCACCCGGCTTCATCGTCGCAAACATCTCACGCGTCACCAGGCGCGGAGCCTTGGCCCCGTGCACCAGCACTGCGCCGATGACGGCATCGGCCTTTTTGACCAACTCACGGATGGTTGCCGGTGATGACATCATGACAAAGCAATTAGCCGGCATGGTCTCATCCAGATGCCGCAGACGCGTCAGATCCTGGTCAAGAAGATAAACCTTGGCGCCAAGACCACAGGCCATACGCGCGGCCTGACTGCCAACCACGCCACCGCCGATCACGACAACAGTCGCCGGTTCAACCCCGGGCACACCACCCATAAGGATGCCGCGGCCGCCCTGGGCACGTTCCAGATACTTTGCCGCCTGTTGGGCCGCCATGCGTCCGGCAACTTCACTCATGGGAGTCAACAGGGGCAACCCACCGGCAACATCGGTGATGGTCTCGTAGGCGATGCACACGGCTTTGCGCTCCAACATGGCCCGGGTCAGTTCTTCGGCGGCGGCAAAATGAAAATAGGTAAAGAGGATCTGACCCTCTCGGATGTGCTGATACTCCTGCGCTTGTGGCTCCTTGACGTGCATCACCATGGCAGCGCGGGCATAAATATGTGTGGCCTCAGGCTCAATTTGAGCACCAGCGCGCTGATAATCCTCATCGCTAAAACCACTACCGACTCCGGCAGATTGTTCCACCAGAACCTGGTGTCCGGCAGCCGTCATGACCTCGACCCCGGCCGGGGTCATGCTGACCCGGCTTTCCTCCGCCTTGATTTCCTTGAGTATTCCGATAATCATCGTCACCTCGCCGGTTAAGTTCTGACATCGCCACCCGTTAGCTTCGCTCACTTGAGACACAGAGCTTTGTGGTAAATATTTTTTTATCTTGAATCAACAGTTTGAGTGAAGTGAATATCCAGGTAAAGAAAAAAAATTCTGAAGGATTCCGTCACCCTGAATTGAGACAAACTGTGCGTAACACTGATTACTTCCATCAGCTTTTCTGCTAGATTCATCGAATAGCATACCCCTTTAGTTTTAA
>JAWOFG010000081.1:0-4450 GCA_046482365.1 Pelovirga sp.
TTGGCCAAGGGCGCATAAACCTCAAGGGTTTCACGTGAGTAAGCTTCTTTTCTGGCCTGGGCGCAATGGCTTATGGCGCGCATATCACTTAAACGGTCAGAGAGGTACACCAGTACAACACGCAGATCCCGCGCCATGGCGACGAACATTTTACGGAAGCTTTCAACCTGCTGGCGATTTTTTTGACGGTAGGGAATGCTGCTGATCTTTTGGCCGGCTTCAATCAGCTGAAACACTTCAGTCCCAAAGTGTTTTTCTATCTCGGAGCGGGAAGCATCAGGGGTATCAAGCAGATCATGAAGAATACCAACCAGAATAGTGGTCTGGTCAACTTTCAGACGGGCCAGAATCGCTGCCACCTCAAGGGAGTGCTGGAGATAGTCGCGACCATCAGGGGTTTTCTGGAGACGATGAGCGTGTTCAGCCAGGGCGCAGGCCCGATCGAACAGTGTTCGATCGGCCTGGGGATAATAACTGGAAAACTGCGAAAAAACGGCGTCTCGTGTCAGCATATCGGAACCGGGTCAGACGCCCGACCATGCTATCATGTTAGCCGAATCGTCTTGAAAAAGTGGCAACAGCCGCCTTCTTGGTATTCAGCTCAGCGCTAGTTCCTGCGCACAGGGATATCAAACTCAATTTTTTTGGCGGCAATTTCACGCAAGGCAACAACCACTTTCTTATTAGCGGCCTTATTTTCAATCAACGGTTCTCCGCCCTTGTACAACTGCTTGGCCCGCTTGGATGCAACCATGGCCAGCAAAAAGCGGTTGGGGATAACTTCCAGACAATCTTCTACGGTGACGCGTGCCATGTGTTTCTCCTTAAGTGATGGCGTCGCAAAAACTCACCAACTGCTTCGTTGCCACAATAATCTCGCTGCCTCGACGTACATGAGTACGCCTCATTGCTCAATCATTGCGCGCCTTGCATTTGGCGCTTTTTGCTTATCCATCGTTAGTAGTAAAAGTGATGAAATTCTGTATTCTGTATTCCGTCTACTTGATTATCTGTTGTAATAATTCTCCCGAGCGCTCACTGCGACAACGCTCGGCAATAAGGATTGATTTGATTTTTTCAACGGCAGTGGTCAGATCGTCATTAACGATGAGATAATCATACCACACCGCCTGGGCAATTTCTTCACGTGCCACTTCAAGGCGCCGCCGGATCACCTCATCAATATCGGTATTACGAGATCGTAGCCGCCGCTCCAGTTCGCTTAAGTCAGGAGGGAGGATAAAGATAAAGACCCCGTGTTTACAGTTCTTCTTTAACTGTGCTGCGCCCTGGTAATCGATATCGAGCAGCAGATCGATCCCCTGATCCGCGGCCTGTTCCAGCGTCTTGAGCGCTGTGCCGTAAAGGTTACCGTGAACCTGTGCCCATTCGGCAAACTGGTTATTTGTGATCATCCGTTCAAAGACCGAATGATCAACAAAGTGATAATCAACCCCGTCACGCTCACCGCTGCGCATGGAGCGCGTTGTAAACGAAACAGATTGCCCTATTTCCGGGAACCTGTCAATCAGTTCACGACATAGAGAGGTTTTTCCGGCCCCAGACGGCGCCGACACGACAAACAGAATACCCTCAGGTTGATCTTCATTACTCAATGTTCTGCACCTGTTCCCTGATCTTTTCAAGTTCCGATTTCAAACCAACCACATAACGGGTCAGGGTCGCATCGTTCGATTTAGAACCCATGGTATTGGCTTCACGGTTGAGTTCCTGTACCAGAAAATCCAACTGTCGGCCGACCGGTTCCGCATTGCCCATCAACTCACTGAACTGGTCAAGGTGACTGCGAAAGCGCACCAGTTCTTCACTGATATCACAACGATCGGCAAAAACAGCAATTTCCTGAGCAACCCGCTGTGGATCCATTTCCGTACCGTTCTGAAAACGTGCCAGCCGCTCGGTTAATTTGCGTTGCCACTCCAGCGGCACTGTCGCAGCCTGGGCTTCAATGCCGACAAGCATTTCCCTGAGCAATCCCAGTCGCTCTGCCATATCGATACCCGTAGCCGCACCTTCAGCCGTCCGCATACTGACAATAGCATCAAGAGCATCCGCCAGCGCCGCTTCCAGACAAGAAAGGATCTCCTCTTCCACGACCGAGACATCTTCCAGCTTGATGACATCCGGTAAAGACGCCAGATACTCCAGAGGCACCTCGCCGGCAACCCCCTCCAGATCTCGAAGATCCTGCAATGCCTCCAGGTAAGCGGCTGCCAGATCCTTGTTGACAACCGGCTTGACCGTCGCTTGCGCATTGTTATTCTGGGTCACATAAATATCAATTTTACCGCGCTTGAGAACCGCACCAACCTGTTTTTTGATCTGCGATTCGAAGGGCGTTACCAGGCGAGGAGCCTTGATGTTGATATCGGCATAACGGTGATTAACCGCCTTGATCTCAACCGTAAAAGACAGATTATCCCGCTGCGATTGCCCCCGCCCATACCCGGTCATACTTTTGATCATCTGGTTTCCTTACTCTGAAAAGTTTAAACATATTAAAACGTAGGGGCAGGGTCACCCTGCCCTTCGTCCCGTTTATCAATAATCGCACCACAACATCGGGCGAGGCATGCCTCGCCCCTGATATGGTTGTCAGTTGTCAAGCAGATAATAGCGTTCCCTTCCACTATTGCAAGCGGTTGTGCCGTTTTACAATGTCCAGAGCCTATGCCGGGGAAGAACCCTTGTTGCGACGTCTGATCATTCTGATATGCGCGGGTTGGATACCGCAAGACCTGTCTTCATCGCGGAGCTGCCTCTGTCTACGAGCGGGAATTCGGCGAACCTTATCCCATAGGGGCGACGAGGATTCTCCTTACGAGGTTCTAGCCCCGCATAGACTCTGGAAGGTTGTGACTATTTCATGCGTCCTCCCTTGGGATGCAATGCTGCGGCTTTGGGAATCGTTAACATTGTATCAGCGAGTGATCGGTGTTTTATTCGCAATGGCCCACATAAAGGCGGCTAGTTCCCTGGCGATGGCTGTGACAACTGTGTTGCGGCTTTTTCCTCGTTCCGTAAGTCGGCGAAATCGGGCACACAGCCGCACTTGGCATTTCCAGGCAATGTCCCTGACCTCTTGACTTACGCCCTCCTGACGCTTGCCGATCAAGCGCGTCATGCGGGCGCGGAAGCTGTAGGCTTGGGCGCCTTCGACCAGGACTCTGCGGGCATGGCCATTTCCGGTCTTGGTGATTTTTCCCCGTTTCTTTGTTTCGCCACTGGAATGCTCTGAGGGCGTCAAACCCAAAAAGGCCATAAGCTGCTTCGGACTCTCAAAGCGGGTCAGGTCGCCCAGTTCTGCAATGACGGTTGTGGCCACGATCATTGAAACACCGCGAAGGGCTTGTAAGGCCGTCACCACGGGAGCCATACGCCAATCGGGCACCAGGGTTGCAATTTGTTGGGTCAATCGTCCCACCCGATCCGTCGTTTCGTTGATGGCGTGGATGTACTCCTGAAAGACCACCTGTTGCGGAGGCGTTGGCATCTTTTGATCGGCCAGCCAGCCGAAATGGGCCTTCGTCCAACGGGTTTTTTGATACTTGAACCCCAGGCGCAGGAGCATGCCGTTTAACTGCTGTTGCGCCACACGCTGAGCTTTTTTGGCGTCTTCTCGACAGCGGGTCAGATCTCTCATGGCTTCGTCCTCCGCCCGGGGAACAAAGACATAGGTCAGTTCACCAGCACGGTGGAGACGAGCCAGGAGCATGGCATCGCGGCGATCCGTTTTAATCCGATCCGCCGGACTCTTGGGAATATGGGCGGGGGAACAGACCGCACAGTCAAACCCTTTGGCTGTCAAGGAACGAAAGATTTCATACCCGCAGGGGCCCGCTTCATAGACGAAGTGAAGCTCTCTGCCGGGGGTTGCAAGTTTTTTGACCAGACGATGGAGGTCGTCAAGGTCTCCGCCAATAATGCCGGAACTGCGCACTTCCGCGTTGCGACCGGCGTCAGCGAGGGCGACGGCGATGGAGTTTTTGTGAACATCGAGACCAACAAATGTGATAGATTTCGTCATGACCTGCCTCCTTGGTTGTGGCTCTGTGCCGTAGGGAATTTGCTATCTACGTTTTAACCCACGCTTGCAAGGATGGCAGGTCTTTTTTTGCTTTTTAAGCTCTGTTTGTTAACTGACAACCATTATGTCTACGGTGCTAACCGTGTCGGGTGGTTCTCATCTTCGGGCCATTTTATCGGATTATCGATAATATATTGACGGATGGAATGCAATTCCGCCTCGTCACGGATGACCCGCTCGTAATAATTGCGTTGCCAGACCGGGATACCGAGGGTGTTGCGTTGTTGGTTGATGTGTTTGGTGGCGGCGGATTTAAATGAACCCACCATTGCGCCGACCGACCGAGGGGGGCAGAAGAACTTGGTTTGCACTCCCTTGATTTCAAAAATACTACTGGCTTAG
>JAWOFG010000140.1:0-17845 GCA_046482365.1 Pelovirga sp.
GTTTTGGTGATGCGGCGACCATTATCATTGCCATCAAACTGGGCTACCCCGAAGCTGGAGGTCACCCGGTAGTCGTCGCCATCATACTCAAATTTATGCTGTTCGATTTCAGCGCGAATTTTCTCCGCGACGATCAGGGCATCTTCCAGGGCGGTTTCCGGTAGCACAAAAACAAATTCCTCGCCGCCATAGCGGGCGCTCAAGTCATATTCGCGAATCATGCTGTTACAGAGTCCGGCAAACTCCTTGAGAACATAGTCTCCCGCCTGGTGACCGTAAAAGTCATTGAATTTTTTGAAGTTATCGATGTCCGCCAGAATCAGGCAGAGCTTGTTGCCAAGACGATTGCTGCGACTGAGCTCTTTATCGAGAAATTCCTGGAAGTAACGATGATTATAGATGCCGGTCAGGCCGTCCAGATTGACGATTCCCTCAAGGTAGGTATTTTTCGTTTCCAGTTCTTTGGTCAGTTTTTCCAGTTGCATCTTGGCCTGTACCAGTTCGCGATTGATCTGGTCATAACTCATATTGAGCAGGCTCAGTTCAATGTTGGCCTGTTGCAGCAATTCCGGAATAGAAGCCGTTCCCTGAATTTTCAGGCCGAAATACTTGGCAGCAGCCTCTACTTCGGTGTTGACCCGGGTGAGAATCTGATCAATGGCGTCGGTGTTGAGCTTGAACATCTTGCGCGCGCCGTCACGAAACGGCGTGTGGTAGCCAATCGGGTTGCCGGAGTACATGATGTTGGCAACCAGCGAGGCCAGATGAGCAACGCGGATATCGGTCAGCAGCCCGGCATTCTTGCCGGCGTAGCCTGCCGGCTTGTGATGGTGAGCAATCGGGATGGCCAGACTGTCTGGGAAGTTCCAGTGGCGCGCCGCTTCACCGCCAATAAAAGCATGGTTAGCGCCGATCCGCTCCTCTTCCAGTTGCAGTAGTCGCTCTTCATCACCGTCAGCTTCTTGCAGCAGTTCGTCGTAAAGTTCACGATAGGCACTGGCAAAAATCAGTTTGCCGAGCTTCTGCAGCAGGCTGACGGTAAAGATGTCTTCCGGATCACGCTCTGAAGAGACCTTGGCCATAATCAGTTTGGCGGTGACCGCCGCCGCCAACGACTGTTCCCAGAACTGCTCGTAGTTGAATCCGCTGCCATGACGGGGCCGTTCAAGGTTCAAAAAGGAGAAGGACAGCACCAGACTGCGCACAGCATTGGTGCCGAGGATGGCGACAGCCTGTTGAATGGTGCCGACCTCGTTGGGAAAATTATAAAAGGAGGAATTGACCACCTTGAGAATCTTGGTTGACAAGGAAACATCCTGGGCAATCAGTTTGCTGATGTCGTAGGTGGTGGTTTCTTCCTTGCCGGTAATGTTGATCAGGGTCGATGCGACCGTGGACAGGGTCGGCAGGGAGCCCGATTCCATGACCTTTTTTAAAACCTCTTGTTGGGTTGTCATTCTTTGTTTTTCCTGTTGCCGAGGGCTCGTGTTCAGATTGCTGCCGGGGGAATAAGGACCGGCAGTATCGTACCACCATCGGGGATAATCACGCTGGAAAAATCGTCAGGCATGGTGGGTAATACCTGCTCGAGAGCGGTCTGCAGATCAGGTGACTTTTCCATCCCCATGGCGGCTGTTTGCTCCCTGTTGAACTCACTGATCAGCAGGATGCGGAAGCGTCGGGCGCGGGCCAGTACGGCATGAGCGGTCTGGCCATTGATCTGGTAGTTTGCGCGCAGGGCCGCTTCAAACTCTGCAAGATCCTGATAGCGGAACCAGTCGAAAAAGGTCGGATAACCGAATCCGTCGCGACAGGCGGCAAGAAAGATAATCGTACCCCCTTCCTTGACGGCACAGCAACCGTAATCAAGGGCTTTTTGCGCCTGAATAAAGTTGATATCTTTAGGTTCGCCGCCGCAGGAAATAATCGCCAGATCGGCGACAGCGCCGATCGGCACGCTGTAATGGGAGCGTACCAGCTCGCAGCCGGCCAGATGTGCCTGTTCCAGTTCGCCACAAAAGACCGCAACGATCTCCTTGTTCGGCCCCAGCACGGTATTAAGAAGAAAATCAGGTTTGACCCGTTGCGCGGCCTGGAGCAGATTGCGATGGACCGGATTGTCGGCGAGAACCCCGGTCACGGCGAAGGGATGTTTGCCGCCAACTTCCGGCGGATTAAACACGGCAAAATGGCTGGCCTTGCAGGTCTCGCGGCTCGCCACTCCGGGCACCAGCCCTTTGCGACCACCACCGAAGCCGGCAAAATAGTGAAAACCGATGGTGCCGGTGACAATCACCCGATCTGCCGCCATCACCCGGCGATTGATCTGCACCGGAATCCCGCCATCGGTCACCCCCAGGTCGACCAACTGCTCAGAATCGTCACAATCATGATCGTAAACGGCAATGCGCCCGTAGAGAGGACCAAGGATCCTGCGGTGCTCCTCTTCGGTCTGGCCACGATGGATTCCCAGGGCGATGACGATGCTGATCTTTTCATCAGCTATGCCGCAGCGATTGAGTTCATCAACTACCAGGGGCAGATAGACCTCGCTGGCAGAATACCGGGTAATATCAGAGGTGACGATCACCACACTCTCCCCCGGGTTGACAATCCCCGCTAGAGGCGGCGTGCCGATGGGATGCTGTAATGCCTCATTGACCAGCTGGTGGGCTGGCCGCGGCGTCGCGATCTTCTTCATCTGCAGCAGTTGGGCGCCGGGCAGATGACAGGGAACGCTGGTGGAGCCGTATTTCAAAGCAATATCTATCACTGTTTAATAACCTTTGATCATGCCGCCATCAACCTGGATAATGTCGCCGGTCATGTAAGAACAAACCGGTGAGGCGAGAAAAGTGACGACCCGCGCAAATTCGTCGGTCTTGCCATAGCGTCCCAGGGGGATCAGCTTCTGATTTTCTTCGCGAATTTGCTCAATCGCAACGCCGCGTTGATCGGCCTTAAGTTGATCGAGGTAGACCGTGCGATCGGTGGCTACCCGTCCCGGTGCGACCGTGTGGACCAGGACATTGTCCCTGGCCAGTTCGTTGGCCAGGCTCTTCCCCAGGCCCAGCATCCCCATACGAAAGGCATTGGATAGCAGCAGGCCGGGAATCGGTTGCTTGACCGACGAGGAGGTAATATTGATAATGCGCCCGCCGTTTTTTTTCAAGGCGGGCAGGCTGGTGCGAATCGTACGCACGTAGGCCAGCAGGGTCGATTCAAAGGCCGATTGCCAGTGGGCGTCGTCGAGTTGATCGAAATCACCCCCCGGTGGACCGCCGGAATTGTTGATCAGGATATTGATCGCGCCCAGTTGTTCAAGGGTATCAGCCACCAGTTTGCTGATATCCTCTGGTTTGCTCATGTCGGCCACACAGGCGGCTACTTTGCTGGAAGTCTGTGCGGCAATCTCATTGCGGGTTTGTTCCAGAACCGTCGCGTCGCGTCCGGTGATCATGACATGACACCCCTCGATGGCCAATTGGGTGGCTACCGCCCTGCCCAGCCCTCGACTCGATGCCATTACCAGCGCTGCCTGTCCTTGTAATTGCAGATCCATGGATATTCTCCTTGTAAAAAGGTCAATGATCACCTTACTGTATCACAAGTCCCTCAGACAAGAGTCAAACAACCGTTCCTGTTGACTTTTCCCCCTGCTGTAAGCATCAGGATGTGGTTGCAGGTAAATGGGCGGCTGTGCTAAGTATTTCATCCGGAATATTCGACATCAACCGCAGGAGACAGGTGCCATGGATCTGCAAATTCTTCCGATTGAACATCCCAAACCACGGATCAGCGACGAAAACAACCTGGTGTTCGGCAAGCAGTTCACCGATCGTATGTTTGTCATGGAATACGATAGCGGTAAGGGCTGGCATTCCGCCCGGATTCAGCCCTACGCCCCCTTTGTGCTCGATCCGGCAGCGATGGTTTTTCACTACGCCCAGGAAATTTTTGAAGGGCTTAAAGCCTTTCGTCGTGCCGATGGCACCATCGCCCTGTTTCGCCCCGCTGACAATGTTGCCCGTTTCAACCGCAGTGCCCGGCGCATGTGCATGCCTGAAGTCGATGAGAGCTTCCTCCTCGATGCTCTGCTTGAGTTGATTCGCCTCGAAGCCGACTGGGTTCCCCATAATGAGGGCACCAGTCTGTACATCCGCCCGACCATGATAGCCACAGAGCCGATGCTCGGGGTTCGTCCATCCAACAAATATTTGTGCTACATCATCCTGTCACCGGTGGGTGCCTATTACAAGGGCGGGGTCGCGCCGGTGAAAATTTGGATCTCCGATTTTTATGTGCGCGCTACCGAAGGGGGGACCGGGGAGGCCAAAACCGGCGGTAATTATGCTGCCAGCCTCTATGCTGCCAAGCAGGCAGCCGAGAACGGTTACGATCAGGTGTTGTGGCTTGATGCCAAAGAAAAGCGCTTTGTTGAAGAGGTTGGCAGTATGAATATGCTGTTTCTTTATGACGGCAAGATTGTCACCTCGCCCCTGCGTGGAACGGTTCTTGACGGCATCACCCGGCGCAGTGCCCTGACGCTGCTTGATGAAATGGGTTATCAGGTTGAAGAACGTGCCCTGACCGTGGACGAGGTCATGGAAGGGGCGGCCAATGGCCGTTTAATCGAAGCTTTTGGTACCGGCACGGCGGTTGTTATTTCCCCGGTCGGTTCATTCTGCTACAAAGATTCCTGTGTCCAATTGGGCGACGGTCAGCCCGGCAAGTTGACGATGGAGCTTTATCATAAGCTGACCGCTATCCAGTATGGCAAGGAAGCGGATTATCACAACTGGGTCACATTACTGTAGTTATCCTGTCCCCAGACCACCAGATGCGCCAAAAGCGCATCTGGTGTATTCCTCCCGTTGGTTATCGCCTTTTCCTGATTACAGATTCTCTGAAACGCCATCAAAACCGTGAATTGTGCCTTGGTTGTAAAGGCGCAGATGACATTGATCCAGTCCATAGAGCAACAGTCCAATCAGCAGTACGGGTAAAAAATGTTCCGCGATGCTACCGGTAAAGCTGTAAAAGAAATAGAACGCACTACGATAGCCGAGGTGGTTCCAGGTGCTAGTCGGTTTGGTTCGATAAGCCAGGGATTTCATCCCCAGAACCACGGAGGAGCCAAAATAGACGGCCAGGGCGATGCTGACCATATAGGCCGGCGGCGGGTAACCGAGGAGCTGGCGCACAGGCTCGGAGGCCATGGTAAACAGGTTCAGCTCGCGCACATTGTAAGCGCAGATGCTTACCAGGAGAAAAAGAAAGAGTTCCCATAGGTTGTGGCGTGCCAGATGATGTCCATTGTCACGCAATGCACGGATCTTCTGCGGTTGGTTCATGTGGGGGGGGATGGCACCCTTGGATTGATCATTCTTTGTCATATTGGCCTCCACCGGGACTCCGGTTGCTATGGTTCTTGCCATTCTTTTATAGCAGGAGTCGTGCCAATTCTTTTGGTCACTTTTCTCTCGAAAAAGGTGGTTTTTTAATGCTTTAAAGCAAATTTCTTCCCGGCTTATTGCAAATTTTACTGTCTGGCAGGAAACTTCTTAAGCCACAGGAATAAAGCTGCGCAAAGAGCAGGGATAAATATAACCCCCGTTTTTCGGACAGAAACGTATTCGTCGGCTCTAAATACAGAAGGGGCGACACCTGCAGGTGTCGCCCTTGATAAAGCAATTAGTTTGTGGCAGTTGATCAGCGGGTTGAAACCGTACCGATATGTTCGGGGCTCGAAACCTCTTCTTCGCCTTCTTCCCAGCCGGTCCACATGGTTTTGATATGCTCAAGCGGGGTGTGGCCAAGGGTAGTCAGGTACATGTGGGTTGGCAGAAAGGCGATCAGGCAGCAGGCGAGGAGGAAATGAAAATTCATCAGAATCTTCAGGCCGCCCAACATGACGATCACACCCCGCAACGGCTCAACATTGGTCATGAAGATGCCGGTCAGGCTGACCAGCGGCATCAATACGAACATGATGGCCAGATAAGCTGATTTCTGCATCGGGTTGAATTTATTCCTGGGGGTTGGGTGGTGCGGATTTTCCCAGCCCAGAAAGTAGGTTAAAAAGTAGAACTTGATCTGGCGCAACAGCCCGGTTTTCAAGTCGTCAACTTTAGGAACATAGAGATTTGCCATCGAGCGCGCGATGAAAACATAGTAGAAAAACCAGAAGGTAAAGGAGATGGCGACGACAAAACCGGCGGTGTTGTGAAGATAAATAACCGATTTATAGTCGCCAAGCAGGGTAATGTACTCGGGAAATCGGATCTGTGCCCCGGAAACGGCCAGGGTGATGATGCCGAAAGCATTCAGCCAATGCCAGATCCGTACCGGTGTCGGTTGCAGATAAACTTTTTTATTTTCACTCATGATCAAATCCCCTTAGTGTTGGCGGTTTTTGCGGGTTAAAAAGCGCAGGAAGCCATGACCAAACGGCATTACCAGGCCCCCGCAGATAATAATCAGCCCGATGATGTTTACCGATGCGCTTCTGGTTGTACCAACCATATAAAAATCGGGTGTGCCGTAGAGGGCCTCAAGGACGGCGCCTTGCTCTACCGGGATTCGTTGGTAACCGCCATCGCGATTCGGGATGGCAAGAAAGCTGGTTTGCAGACTTTCCGGTCCGGATACGTGACAGAAGGTGCAGTCGTAGCGATTGTCGAGGGTTGACAGATCATGCGACACATCGCTCGGCACCATGGTTCCTGCCAGACGCAGGTCACGGTACTTCGGATTACGGTTGAACCCTTTTAGCTCCTTCAAGGTAATGAAGTTGTCACCGTCGCTATCGATCAGGCTCAGGATTCCTGCCTCACCGCTGATTTCCTGCAACGCCTGATAGCCGGGCAGCTCATATCGGCTCAAAAAACGGTCATCCTGTTTGGCGGCAATGTTGAGCACAATCTCGTACCCTTCAGAGCCGGTATGGCAGGTGATGCAGGGTAATTTGGCGATATGCAGGTTGGCCTGTGGTAGCCACTCCTTGTGCAGATCGACCATGGTCGGTGCTTCATGACACTTAAAGCACTTGTCGTTCATGTCATAGCCGGCCATCGCGTCCATCGCCCGTACCTCATGGGGGTTGTGGCAATCGCCGCAGGTGGCATAGTTGGCATGATCGGTCATCATATATTCCTGCCCCAGATGATCGTGACAGTCGAGACAGGTTGCTCTGCTCAGTTCAGGGTCACCATTGGGATGTTCGTCGCCGATTGAGTCATGGCAGGTAGTGCAGCCAAGCATGGCGTGGGCGGTGGTGTCAAAGGTTGTCTCCTCAATCAAGCGTGACCCGCTGACCATGTCAGCATCACCATGGCACATGAGGCAGTAACCCGCGTCCATAGCAAGCAGGGAACATGGCACGAGGAGCAAGATCAAACCCAAGGTCATAGGCAACAGCTTGTTGATATAAGAAAAGTTCATCCTGATTCCTCCCCGTGCATAATCTGAAGTGTAGCAATCCGTTCGCAAAGACCATTGAAAAAGTGGTTCATCTGGTTTTCACCGGAACTGTCTTTGCTTCTGCCTGCGTTTTTTTACCGAAGACCCCTTTGATCATGCCGAAGACCATGGCCATCAGAGGAGCAAACTGAAGCAGGATGATCAGCGCACAGGTTCCCAGGAACAGATAGGTCAGGACCATGCTGTTGTCTTCACGTGCACCGGCCTGGGCGAAAACAGGAACGAAGGTACCAAGGGAAAGAATCAGCGAGAGAATGACCGGTTTCATTTTTTTCATGACATACTCCTTTTTAAGAGGATAGATGTGGTGACTTAAGGGGTCAGTTGGCAAGCAACGGAGCTCCACCCAGTGCATATTCAACAACAGAAATAAGTTCCTCATTGTCTTCCTGGTTGACCGGCTTCAGGGCATGGTAGAAGATGCCGTCTTCGCGGATACGACGCAGGGTTTCTAGTGAGCTGTCATCAGATACCAGAATAATCCGCAGGTCTTTGTTGCAGCGGCGCATCAGGGCGATGACATCAACAGCAGAAATCTTTTCTTCAAAGCTGTCACCAAGGATGACAATCGTCTGATTTTTTCTCACAATCTGGGCGATGGCATAGGCTGCAGATGCGGTTGTGGTGACTTCGTAGTTAGATTTTTCAAAGAACCCCGCCATTTTCTTCTGTGCGGACAGATCGCGATCAACAATCATCACCTTACGTGCATACATGGTGGCCTCCCTGGGTTAGTTCAGCGGGTTGATTTATCGCCCAGCGCGTTACGTCCATCACAAGTTTCCTTGATCAGTCCGGAAAACATCAAAACAGCGGGTGCGCATTGAAAGCCGACGATGGTGCCTGTGAACACAATAAAGAGCTTGGTCAGAAGACTGGTTTCAAAGCCCATCATCTCCAACAAGATAATTCCGCCGATCAGCAGTGGCGCGAGCACAAGGGCCAGACAAAGGTTGTGAGTTCTGTTCATGATGATCTCCGGTATTGAAAGGGATTTAATATCTTATCTGGTTCTTTAGCAAGTTAAGTGCCACAACTGAAGATCCGCCATAAATTTTAAAAATAAATGTAATAACAGGGTGTTAGGGTTTGAGCTATGGGCCGTAAAAGGGGAGTGAATGACAGAAACTAAAAAAGGGCGGCTGGAGATTCCTGCTCGGCAGGAAAATTCTTTTCTTTCAGGAATCAAGAAGTGCGGGCATCATCGTCATGGGAAGGACGTCAGGGATCTGTTTAGTGGTGCCCCGGCGGCAATAAAAAAGGAGCTGATTGGTTAGGATGTTACAGCCCTTTTTTGCGGGCAGAGGATAGCTGCAGGGTCTGGATGCGGATATGGGCAGGCAGATCTTTGGCATAAAGGGTTTTTTGTTCGCCGGCACACAACAGCGACTGCTCCAGGGTGTTGATCAGTTCGCGAACGTTTCCCGGCCAGGCATAGAGAGTCAGCAGATTAAGGTACTCAGGGGATAATTGCTTTTCCGCGACTCCGGCAGTGGCACAAAACTGCTGACAGTAGTACCGTGCCAGCTGCTCGATATCGCTACTGCGACCTGCCAGAAGCGGCAGGGCAATATAGCACTCCCGCAACTGCTCGAGCAGGAGAGGGGAAAAACAGCCGTGGCGTACTAAATCATCGGGATCGTTGCAACTCAGACTGATCAAGCGGCAAGCCGGAGGTTGATTTAGCAGGCTCGCCAGCTGATCCTGCGTTGCCGGCTGCAGTTCGTCGATATCTTCCAGAATCAGGCTGCCGCTGCCCGCTTCATCAAAGAAGGTTTCGAGGTGCGCCGGAGGGTCGGGGTGGTTGAACTGCCGGCACGGAATGGTGATCAAGGGATACTGTGCGCGTTGTGACTGATGGTGGATCAGTTGGGCAAAAAAACTTTTGCCGGTTCCGGTGGCACCCTGAATCAGCACCGCCGCATCCGTCTGCGCCATTGCGCGTGCCAGGCCGGCGGCGATCTGCATCCGGGCATCCGCTGCGATAACAGCTGACTGCGGGGGGTGCGGGTTGGCCGTGTCCCGATCCCTGAGTCGCTGGGTCTTTTCCTGCGGGGTAGCAGTTCTTTCCTGTAGCGCAGGACATCGGTCCGCCAGATCCGATCTGGTGGTAAGGCCGGACAGTTGTTCCAGCAGTTGTTCCAGCTGTACACGACTCAGACAGAGTTGTTCTATCAGGGACTTAAGCTCAGGGATAGTGAGTGCGCACTGCTGGGTCATGGTATGTCCACCTTTTGCTAAGGGGCCCGTGGTTTTGTTGTCAGCAGATAGTCATGCATAAGCTGCGCCAAATATCAGGCAGGTGGAGGTAGAGGATGTGCTGTTGGGATCAGCCCTTGCGGCTGATATCGTATTTTTTCAGCAGCGCGTAAAGGCGTGATTGCGACAGTCCTGAGATGTCACAGGCCAGCCCGATATCCGTGTGGGTCCGTGTCATCAGGGCGGTGAGGTATTGCTGCTCGGCGTGGTTTAAGACCTCATCACGATAATCCTGCAGCTTGGGAAGACTTTCCGACGTGATGGCCGGAACCGCCGGTTCCGCTTCAGCGCTATTTTTTTCCATGGCGGCGCGGCGCACATGAACGCGGATATGGTTCGGCAGATGCTGGGGGAAGAGGGTTGGATCAAATTGCGCCGCAGTAAGCGTTCTTTCCAGGGTGTTGACCAGTTCCCGGACATTGCCGGGCCAGGGGTAGAGCATCAGCATGTTGAGGAATTCCGCATCCAGCCCTTTGGGTCCGTTGCAGTGCTGTTCGCAGAAGCGATCAACATAATGGCGGGTCAATGACTTGATGTCCTCTTTGCGTTTACGCAGAGGAGGCAGTTCAATCACAAAAGAGCGCAGGCGGAAGAGCAGATCGCTACGAAAAGAGCCTTCCTCGGCCATTGCATCGAGGTCGCGATTGGTAGCGGCGATCAGGCGGAAATCACTTTCAATCTCACGCGTCCCTCCCAGCGGGCGAAAACGATGTTCTTGCAGTACCCGCAGGAAGGATTTTTGCAGGCCCATCGGCAGCTCCCCGACCTCGTCGAGGAACAAGGTGCCGTTGTGAGCTTGCTTCACCAGTCCTTCGCGACTACGTTCCGCACCGGTAAATGCCCCTTTTTCGTGGCCGAAGAGCAGGCTTTCCACCAGAGTTTCCGGCAGGGCAGTACAGTCTACGACGATGAAATTTTCGTTCCGGCGAGCACTGTTTTCATGAACCGCACGGGCGAAGAGCTCTTTGCCGGTACCGGTTTCGCCACTGATAAAAACATGGGCATCGCTGCCGGCAGATTGTGCCACCAGTTCAAGGCAGGCATTGAGGGCAGGACTATTGCCGATGATGTTGGGCCGGTGCAGGGGGATAGGTTTTCTGCCACGCAGTGCCTCCTGTTTCTCTTTGCGGTACTGCAGGGCGCGTTCCAGTGACAGGGTGATTTCCTTGATGGAAAATCCTTTCTCGATATAATCCCAGGCGCCACTTTTGATAGCGAGCTCAGCCCCATCCGGGTCTCCGAAGCCGGTAATGATAATCACTTCCGGCGCTGACGGGGTTGCATTGATCTGAGTCAGCAGATCCAGCCCGTTGCCGTCCGGCATCTTGACATCGAGAAAAGCGATGTCGAAGTCTTGCGTTTCAACCAGGGTTCTTCCCTGTTGCAGGGTTGTTGCGCAGGTTGGCGCGTGGCCTTTGCGCTGAACCAGTGCCGACAGGGTTGCACACATCATTTCATCATCATCAATAATCAGGATGCTACTCATTTGCGATCTCCGGCCTGGAGCCTGTTTTAGAACTTAATAGTTGTTCCACCGTTGCCAGCAGTTCGCTGCGCCCGACCGGCTTCAGCAATAATTTGCTGATCCCCAGGGCCGCTACGTTGGCATTGCTGACGGCCGGATCGGTTTCCGGTGAAGAACCGCTACACAGAACAATCGGTAACCCTGGCCGCAGTTTCAGCGCTTCTGCCGCAAGCTGGGTGCCGGTCAGGTGGGGCATGGTCTGGTCGCTGATCAGCAGATCGCAGGAAAAAGACTCCTGACGCAGCAATTCAAGTACCGTCCGGCTGTCGGTATGGGCTGTTACCTGGTAACCGTAACGCTCGAGTACGACTTTCATGGTGGTGACAAAGTCGGCTTCGTCATCCACAAACAGGATGTGTCCCTTGCCGGTACCCGGTTGCAGGCAGGCTTCTTCATCGCCGGCACCTTCTGCAGCGGTTGTCGCCGGCAACAGGATGGTAAAGGTGGTACCCCGGCCAACAATGCTGGCTGCAGAGATGTGGCCTTTGTGGGTTTGGATAATCCCGTGGGCGATGGACAGCCCGAGCCCGGTCCCTTTGCCCTGTTCCTTGGTGGTGAAAAAGGGGTCAAAGATGCGATCCAGAACCTCTCGACTCATGCCGAGGCCGTTATCAGTGATCAGCATTCGCACATAGTCGCCGCTGGGCAATTCCGGATATTCAATACACCCACCCTTAGCCAGGGTAATTTCATCGAGGCTGATATTGAGTATCCCGTTGCGCCCTTCCATTGCATCGGCGGCATTGGTGCCAAGGTTCATGAGTACCTGATGAATCTGGGTCGGATCGGCACAAACCAGGCTCAGCTGGGCGGGAATTTGTTGCTGAATGTCAATCGTTGTCGGCAGGGTGGCCCGCAGCATGCTCACACATTCTTTGACGACATGGGATAGATTGATCGGTTGTTGCGGTTGATCACTTTTACGGCTGATGGTCAAAAACTGTCGAACCAGGCTCTTGCCGCGCAGGCCGGCTTTGAGGATCAGCTCAATAAACGGGCGCTGGGGGTCATGCTGGTCAGCGTCTTCGAGGCACATCTCGGTATTGGTAATGATGATGGCCAGAATATTGTTGAAATCATGGGCGATCCCGCCCGAGAGGGTGGCCAGAGCCTCCATCTTCTGAGCCTGGCGCAACTGGCGCTGGAGAACGACTTCCTGGCTGATGTCCCGAACCGTGGCAACATAGCGGATGACACTGCTGTCCGTGTCAAAGACCGGCGCGATCCAGGCATCTATGTCATAGAGGGTGCCATCACTGCGCTTGTTGATAAAGTGTCCCGACAAGGGCTGGTTGGTGGTAAATACCTTGAGGATCGCGTGGTAAAATTCACGATTACGCTGTGAACACTCAAAATTGTGGAGGGAGACCCCGACACAGCGATCCTCCGGAACACCGCACAGATGGAGGAAGCTTGAATTGACGTACTGGATGGTGGAGTTGGTGTCGAAGGTAATGATGCCGTCCGATGTCTGATCCATGGCGGCCGCCAGCATCAGGCGCTCCCTAACCTCATCCTGATGTATCTTCTGCATGCGCAGGGTCTTGATGCCGTAGGATAAATCTTCTGCCATCTCCGCCAGCAGTTCCGTTTTATCCGGGGTAAATGCATCCTTGTTCCCGTTAAAAATAACCAGAGCACCAAAGGTCCGTTCATTATCGATGAGCGGCAGGGCAATGCAGGATGCATAACCGTACTTGCGCGCTTGTTTGAGCCAGGGTCTAAAACGAGAATCTGCGAGGAGGTTCTGAAAAATAACCATTTCACCGGTACGAATGCAGCTTCCAGCCGGCCCCTGTCCCATATCGCTCTCGGCCGACCAGCTGGCCTTGAGATTTTCCAGGTACATATTGTCGGCCCCCCAGTGGGCTGCCGGTTTAAGACTCTTTTGTGCGTCCTCTTGCTTAAAGGCGACCCACGCCATGCGATGCCCACCGACCTCGACACAGATGCGGCAGATCTCCTGCATCAAGGTTTCTTCATCCTCCAGCCGGGTGATCGCCCTTGAACATTCACTGATGCTGCGCAGGGAGCGGTTGACTTTCTTCAGGGACTCCTGGCTTTCTGTAACTGAAGCTTCCCAGAAGCGTAACAACCAGTAGAGCATGATCGCAGAAAATATGATGAAGAACCAGTGACCAATATTGGTCGAATGTTGGTTCATTTCAGGGCGATTCAGCAGGACTGCAAAGAGATGATCAGAAAACAGATTCCAGAAGGTGCTGATAACCAGAAACACCAGGGTGACAATGATAGCGGTAGGACGATCGGATTTTTGTGCGGACGTTGCCATCGAGCCGATCTTTCTGGGGATAAACACGGTAGATGAAAAAATAAGGGCTGTGCTCCGGCACTAGAATTAGTAACAAAAAAGTCCGGCAAGTCAATATGATTCGCCACCGTTTTGCGAAACACTAACTACTTAATGCGAGCCTTTATCTACTCACAGTGCCCGTCGGTGAAATCTTCCGTCATTTGTTGACGCTTTTTATCCCCTTTTGTTTCGAATTTAACTATCTGATTTAAAATAGAAAAACCATTTTTAAAGGTCTTGTTTTGGTGGTTGGCATAGATCCTGCCAAGGTTTTAAAGGTGCGCGTTGCGTAACTACACCCTGATGCTGTTCCTGGGGTTGAACCTTGCAAGGAGTCTTCCTATGTGTCGAATCGGCGCGATCAAAAGTCTGAACTATGTGCATCCCAGTATGGCACTGCAGCTGATGCAGTCGCAACAGAAAGGGCATGACAACTCCGGTTTTGCCATGGTCATGCAGAATCTCGGCGGGATCTTTGAGCCCTATAAAACCCTGCCGACCTTGTCGATGGCTTGTACCGCCGAGGGGATCAAAATGGCCGAGGATATTCTCCATGAGATCGGCTTTCACCGGGTCATGCAGTGGTCACCTGAGGTCAACGACAAGCCCGGTCTCGATATCAACGCCATGCCCCACTATGTGTTCGAGACCTTCAATTATCCGCGCACTTACAAAAAATCGACGCAAAAAGAGAAGGAAGAATTGCTTCTGGATACCCGTCTGCGTCTGCGCAAGGCACTGGAGAAAGATGAAGAGGGTTTCGTTTATTCTTTCTGGCCTGACTTGCTGACCCTCAAGGAGATCGGTGACCCACGCGACATCGGCACCTATTTTAATCTGTGGCAGGCCAACACCACCTTTACCGCCAAGGTAATTACCGCTCAGTGCCGACAGAATACCAACTACGACATTGTCCGTTATGCCGCCCATCCTTTCCATCTGCAGGGTTATACCGCTCTGGCCAACGGTGAGAACACCTTCTATCTGAAAAACAAGGAATTCCAGCAGCAGTTACACCGCGGCTACATCGGTTTTGAGTCGGATTCCCAGTGCTTTCTCTATACCCTGCATTATGTTCACCGCGAACTGGGTTGGCCCCTGTCATATTACAAACATGTCGTCACTCCCCTGCCGTTTGGCGAGATTGACGAGCGTCAGGAGCGCAAGCAGTTGCTGGCGATTCGTCAGTCTCTGGCCCATCTGGAGATCAACGGCCCCAACACTATCATCGGAATGCTTCCCGACAACACCCTTTTTACCTGCTGTGATGCCAAGAAGTTACGGCCGGTGGTGGTTGGTTATGATGCCGAGACGGTGGTTATTTCATCCGAAGTGTGCGGCATCAACGAGGTGCTCCCTGACCGCAACTGGGAAAACGACATCTACCCCAACGAGCGGGAAATTGTCGTCATCAATGATGAACTGGAGGTGCAGCGGTGGAAACAATGAAAGTGAATCAGCTCACGGCCAATGATCTGCCCTGGAAAATCCGTTACGATGCCGGTCGCTGTACCCTGTGTGGCTCCTGTGTCGCGACCTGTTCTTTTAGGGCGATTAGACCTAAGGTCGAGCGCCGCCGCATGGTTTTTTCCGAAGGGGATCTGCCTGAGCCCAAGGCCCGTTTTTCTGCGGTGCCGGTAATCCGTCAGGGAACCTCGATTCGTGATTATTGTCGTGGTTGCGCCATGTGCGAAAAAGTCTGCCCGAACGATGCCATCCACCCCGAGCGCAACCTTGATACCCGCCATCCGATTGTGACCCGCTGTTTAGGTGGTGATTCGATCAAGCGCGGCGGTCGTAAAAATCTTGAAGGAGTGGTGCGCACCCTCGACCGCTTGCGGGTCGGTCGCATATCCCAGATGACCGATCCCAGCCTTGATGCCCAGCGTCACAGTTTTGATCTGCTCGCACCCTTCGGGCGGATTCTGCCGCCGGGACGTCTGCCATTTATTGCAGGTACGGAACAGGATATGACTTTGGGCGCCCTGACGCCACCGGTCAACTGGGTCTATCCGGTTATCATTGGCGATATGTCGATTGGGGCCCTGTCGTGGCGGATGTGGGAAGCTGTTGCCATGGCGACGGCTTATCTCAACGAGGAATGTGGCCTGCCGGTTCGCATGTGCTCCGGTGAGGGGGGGGTACCCCGCCGTTTGCTGCGTTCAAAATACCTGAAATACATGATTCTGCAGATCGCTTCCGGGCACTTCGGCTGGAACCGGATTGCCACCAGCATGCCCGATATGATTGAAGACCCGGCCGGTATCCTGATCAAGATCGGTCAGGGCGCCAAGCCCGGTGATGGTGGCCTGCTTCAGGCCGGTAAAGTGGCCGAACATATCCAGGCGATCCGCGGTGTGCCCAAGACCGATCTGCTCAGCCCGCCCAATCATCAGGGGCTCTATTCGATTGAGGAAAGTGTCCAGAAGATGTTCCTTTCCCTCAATGCCGCCTTTAAATTCCGCGTACCGGTGGCGATCAAGGTTGCCGCGTCGGCGACCAGCGTCAGCGTCTTCAATAACCTGGTGCGCGATCCCTACAATATCGTCGGTGGATTCTTCCTTGATGGCATTGATGGTGGCACCGGTGCGGCCCACGAAGTCAGCCTCGACCATACCGGCCATCCCATCGTCAGCAAACTGCGCGACTGTTATCTGGCGGCGGTGACCCAGGGACGCCAGGGACAGATTCCCCTGTGGGCCGCGGGCGGACTCGGAAAAACCGGCGATCTGGCGGCCGACGCCTTCAAGATGATCTGCCTGGGGGCTAACGGGGTTTTTACCGGCAAGCTGATTTTGCAGATGGCCGGCTGCGTCGGTAACGATATGGGGCGCTGTAATGCCTGTAATACCGGGCTGTGCCCGGCCGGCATTACCACCCAGGAGCCTCAGCTGGTGCGCCGTCTTGATCCCGACCGAGTGGCCCAGAACATTGTCAATTATTATCTGGCCATGGATCAGGAGTTGAAAAAACTGATGGCACCGGTCGGTAACTCCACCCTGCCGGTGGGGCGTGCAGATGCGCTGGTATCAACAGACCGCGCTGTCGCCGAACGCTTGAAGATTCAGCATGTGTGTTGACAAGATGGGTGTTAGGGCAGGGCGGGAGGTTCCATGCTGAGGGACGCTTTTCGCCCTCCATGGCCGCTTGACTGTCGCCCTCCATGGCGACAGACACCCTCATCATGAAACCTCCCACCCCGCCCAGGGGTATTTGGTTGGATCCCATTGTCGGATTTTTAAAATAGCTATTACATTGTGGAGAGTTACTATGACAGCTCAGATCATAGGATTTGATAAAAATAACCAACGTCTTTCCACCCAGCAATTGCTGCAGCAGATCTATGCCGCCTTGGGCCGAGGGGAAACCGAATTTGAGGTGCTGGCTTCCGGCCATCATGTCATCGGTGGTCCCCTCTGGTCGGGCGATGGCGCGCCCTTGCGCTTTACCGTCAAAAATCCCGGCCAGCGGGTCGGGGCCTTTGGCCTGGCCGGCACCACCATTGTCGTTGAGGGATCCACCCCGGCTGATGCCGGCTGGCTCAACGCCGGGGCGGAACTGATTATCAAGGGGGATAGCGGTGATACCACCGCTCACTGCGCAGCCGGCGGCAAGATCTATGTCGCCGGGCGGGTCGGTACCCGTTCTGGTTCCTTGATGAAACATGACCCGGCTTTTCCGCCCCCGGAATTCTGGGTGTTCAAGAATACCGGTTCCTTCTCCTTTGAGTTTATGGGGGGCGGGACCGCGGTGATCTGTGGTGTCGGCTGTGAAGAGGAACCTTCCGTCCTGGGAGATCGCAGTTGTGTCGGCATGGTCGGCGGTACTGTTTATGTGCGCGGGCCGGTGGCAAATCTTCCTGATGAGGTCTGGTTGCTCGATCTCGATGACGCTGACCGGGAATTCTTGCGCGCTGGCATGCCGGTCTTCCTTAATGCCATTGATCGCAGTGACTATCTTGACCGACTCACAGATTTTTCCCAGTGGCAGAAGATCACTGCCAAAACCTATGAAGAACGCCAGCGTTACCACAGCATGCGGCCGAGCATGCGCGAGTTCCGACTGAACAAGTGGGTGCCCGATGGCGGTATTTTCGGAGGGCTACTGACCGATGACTACGACCAGATTGCCGGACTGGTCAATGCCGGTGATGACCGGCTGAAAATCCCCCACTGGCGCAACAAGGCGTTCTGCGCTCCCTGCGAATCCGCCTGCCCCTCATCGATTCCGACCCAGGATCGTATAGAAGCCCGTCTCCACCGAGA
>JAWOFG010000181.1:0-6086 GCA_046482365.1 Pelovirga sp.
TGGTCTATGAGGCCTAAGAGTATCAGTTCTATTGACCGCTAATCATTTCAATCCCACATGGATCTCACAGGACGTGCCTTGCCAATCTACTATAGAATGGTGGTATTATTCAAAGTTATTTTCCTGAAAGTCCTCCTACATTATGTGGCAAGTGTAGAGCTGGCAGACTTCAGAAATTCTTACAAACCCTGCATTATCAGAAATCCCCGCCTGGATCACCGAGCGGGGATTTGATGTTCTAATGGTCGTCATAAATAAGAACTGCCCGCGTTTTGATATGGCTCACGCCTCCACCCGGTCCCGGCCCTTTTGTTTTGCCAGGTACATTTTTCGATCCACCTCAACCAGGGTCTCTTTCAGGGTAGCGCCGTTTTGGAATTCCACCACGCCAATGCTCAGGGTAATGCCCATACCCCTGGTAAATTGATGTTCCCGAACGATGGTGCAGATTTTTTCGGCAATAGTTATAGCCGTTCGCAAAGATGTTTCGGGACAAACCAGAATAAATTCTTCTCCTCCCCATCTGCCTAAGATGTCGGACCGACGAATGACCGATTGAATAAGTCCGACAAGTTCAACGAGTACCTGGTCTCCAACCTCGTGACCGTGGGTATCGTTGATGGTTTTGAAATGGTCAATATCGAACAGGAAAACACAAAAAGATTTATTGTAACGGTTAGAACGGTCAATTTCCTGCTCAATGGCCTGTTGGGTCCACCGACGATTTGCAATTCCAGTTAACTGGTCGGTTTTGGAGAGGGAATCCAGAAGACGGTTTTGTGCCAGCAGTTTTTTATGGCTCGCCCGCAACTTCTTCTCGGACCGTTTACTCACGCTGAGCGATCCCACAACACCGGCGATGGTTTGAATCATGTCTAGTTCATCATCCCGCAAACTTCGTTCCTTAAGTACACTGGCAAGCCCAATAAAACCAGCGAGTTCACCCTGGGCACCTCGGGTGGCGGCAATCAGAAAGGATTGGATCTCCTGCCGTTGAAGCTCCTGCTTTAATATTGCCGCTTCGGGAGGCAAATCGGCAACCCGGGCACTAAGCACTCCATCACGAATCAGCCGCGTTGTCAGCCAGGACTTGTCATCCATGGGGAGGTTTTGAAGGTTATCTATTTCCGGAGAAATTCCATCAGCACACCATTCGTGGGTGTTCGTGGTGTAAGCAAGATCGTCGGAGAATTGGAAAACATAACTGCGATCTGCCCCAAACAGAAGTCCCAGACGTTGCAGGCACTGGTTCATGGCGGCATCGAACTCGGCATCGCTGGTGGAGATCGTTAGCGCGGCGGCGGTCTCGGCCGCGATCCGATGGAAGGACAACTGATATTGTGCTTTCTGTTCAGCGTCGTGCAGCCCTATTTCTGCCAGCTTGCGCTCGGTAATGTCGCGGCTGATCATAATGAAGTGCGGATCGGATTGGCTATCCACATGCAGGGGGGCGACGGAAAGCTCAAACCAGCGTACCCCTTGTGGCAAGGCAAGCCGGTATGTTTCACCATAAGAAAAACCGCTTTGCGCCGCTTCATCGATGGCGCGCTGACAAACGTCAGCTGCTTCTTGCGGCAGGACATCAGCGAACCGTTTGTCGAGAAAGCCTTCCGGCGGGGCCGGCAGCAGGTCGCTGCGAGGAGAGTGATAGCTGAAGATACTGCCTTCAGAGTCTACTTCAAACAACAGATCGGGCAAGGCATTCAGTGTGGCCTGCAACCGGCGACGCGCGGCATTGATAGCGGCTTCAGTTCGTTTTAGCTCGGTGAGGTCAACGTCGATGCAGTAAAGTTCAATATCTTTTCCTGCAACCTGAACCAGGACATGTGATGAATAGACCGGGATCAAGGATCCGTCCTTGCGCATCAATGCCAGCTCGGAAGAGGGAATTGCCTCACCGGTCTGAGCCATGTGCTGGATTGCGGCGCTTACCTCACCGCGCATCGCAGGCGGAATGATGAGGTCCAGCAGGTTGCGGCCAAGCGCCTCTTCCGCGGTGTAGCCGTAGAAGGATTCTGATGCACGATTCCAATAATGGGTAGTGCCGTCAAGAGCGTACCCTTGGACCGCTACCGTATCCACGTTCTGCAGAATTCCCCGGAACCGTTCCTCGCTTTGCCTGAGGTCTTGTTCGGCGGAGTAGCGCTCTTCCTCCAAAGAGAGTGCTTTGGCGAGCATCTGAATCGCACCGATCTCGCCCGGGGTGAAACTGCGGGGTTTGATGTCGACGACGGCCAGCGCCCCAATCGCGACTCCACGCCGATGGATAGGATGGCCAAGGTACGCCTTTAGTCCATATTTGCCGACAGCGGGGTCGGTACGCTCATAGTCGGTGCCTTCTAAATTGCCAATGACAACCGTGCGATCCTGACCATGGATAGTTGCTTCATAGCAAATATGCCCCTGCGGGGTGTCTTCACGAGGCATGTCCGGTGGCAGCTGATGGCCGCTCCAGACCTCGATGGAACAGCCTGTGTCATCAAGGCGGTTGTAAAGCGCCGCTGCGCTCCCCGTCACTTCACAGGCCGCTCGGACAATCTGATCCATGTTCTGTTGTGGTTCCCGACCCAGGCTGAGAAAGACCTCCGCCAACGCCTCTGCCGTCTTGCGCAAGGACTCTCGCTCCTCCTCAGCCTGCTTGCGTTCGGTGATGTCGATTGAAGAAGTGGCCAGATATTGGGGATTGCCCTGATCATCTTTGAGCACAACAGTACTCATCAACATGGGGAATTCTGTACCGTTACGATGGACGTGCCAAACTTCACATGGCAAAAAGTAGCCGTCCTGGTGTAACTGAATAGTCCGACGGCTGATATTCTCAAGCTGATCTTCTGAATGAAAAATTGACGTATTTTGGCCGATCAGTTCAGCGGGACTATACCCATGGATTTCGGCAAAAAAATGGTTGACATAGATCAATTTTCCTTCTAGATCGGTCATGGCTTTGGCATAGACGGCGTTGTCCGTCATGATTTTAAATCTTCTTATCTCTTCTTCTTCCTTCTTGTGGTCGGTGATGTCCCGCCCGATGGCTAAAATACCCACAGGCCGACCATTTTTTTCATTAGGGGTATTTTCCCTCCATTCGAGTAATTTCTTTTTTTCTTGAAATCGGTCCAGCGCTTTCACGATCGTGATAAGCAGTTCTTCAGGTTTATAAGGCTTGCAAATAAAATCGAACGCACCCAACCGCATCGCTTCCTTGACCCAGGGGAAGGATGTTTCGCCGCTGATGACAATAATTTCAGATTCAAGACCGGCTTGATGGTGAAACGCAATGACATCCAATCCATTAGTGTCAGGCATCTGCAAGTCAAGAAGAATCAACTGAGGGGTGCTGTTCTGTAGTATTCTGATGGCTTCATCACCACCCGAAGCCAACGTAACATTTGGATAGCCACTGATATGCAACAGTTGCTGAAGGCTTTTGAGCTGCGCTTGCTGGTCGTCGACGACTAACAATTCACACGGGGCGACTGGGTTTGTGAAGGTCGACGGTTTGAGCATTCAAGGGCCTCCCTTCATTATCAAAATTCGGTTTTGTTCTTTTGTGATTTATGAGACAGTAAAAGTTACTGGTTGGTTTTACGACGAGACGATCGGTTAGTACCATCCTACTGCTAAAACCTAAGTAACACATATTTCTTTGATCAAGTGTCTTCAATCACCACTTCTGAAAAAATAGATTATTTATCTACTGCCGGTCCAGACACAATGTCATTCAGACAGATTCCTTGCCGTAACAGCTGGGCAAAAGCACCTGCCGGCAACGGTTTGCTGAACAGATACCCCTGCATGGCATCGCACTTGTTAGCAACCAAAAATGCTAGTTGATCTTGTGTTTCCACCCCTTCAGCAATCGCCATTAATTGCAAGTTGTGAGCAATATCGATAATGCTGGACACAACCGCGGTGCGGGCAGCAGATGTGCCGATATCGCGAATAAAACTCTGATCAATTTTCAAATGGTCTACCGGGAAGCGGCTTAAATAGTTCAAACTCGAATAGCCGGTACCAAAGTCGTCCAGACTTAAGGAAACTCCCAGATTTTTCAGCGCTACCAAGGCCTGCTCAGCTCCTTGCGGATCATCCATGATCATGCTTTCCGTTAATTCCAGCTCAAGCAAACCCGGATCGAGTCCTGATTCGCTCAGAATGGAGTTGACGGTTGCGGCCAGATCCCCCTGACGGAACTGACGGGCCGACAGGTTGACGGCAATCCGGATTGGTGGCAATCCGGCCGCTTGCCAGGCCAGGCTCTGACGACAAGCTTCTTCGAGCACCCAGGCTCCGATGGGGACAATCAGGTTCGTCTGTTCTGCCAGAGGGATAAACTGCCCCGGAGAAACCATCCCCAGTTTCGGATGCTGCCAGCGTAGTAGCGCTTCACAGCCACTGATGGTGCCGGTTTGAAGGTCGACCTTGGGCTGATAGTGCAGACAAAATTCCTGGCGCTGCAGGGCGCCATGGAGATCATGCTCCAGATCCAGAGTATCCAGACCAAAAGAGTCCATTTCGTCGCTGTAAAAGGCAAACTCACTGCCGGATTGTTTCGACTGGTACATGGCAATATCAGCGTAACGAATCAGGTGTTCAGGGTCGGAACTGTTCTGCGGGAAGATACTGATGCCGATGCTCGCCGCCAGTACGAGCTGGCGCTGCTCAATCTGACAAGGCCCCTTGAAGACCTGTAATATGTTTTGTATGATCGGATCCAGATCCTGTTCACTACATACTTCCGTCAATAGTACAATAAACTCGTCGCCGCCAAAACGGGCAACCGTATCGGTGTCACGCACGGCGGATTTTAGCCGCTCGGCAATCTGACATAGAACAGTATCCCCGGCAGTATGCCCGAGGGTATCGTTGATGACCTTGAAACGATCAAGATCAAGCAGCAATACTGCCACCATCCGTTGGGAACGCTGTGCGTATCGGATCGCCTGATCGAGACGATCCATCAATAAGGTGCGATTAGCCAGGCCCGTCAGGGCATCGTAACTAGCCTGGTACTCAAGCTGCTTTTCATTTCTTTTCTGAATGGTAATATCTTCCTTGACCGCAATGTAGTGAGTAGTCCGTCCCTGGTCATCCCGCAGGGGTGAAATCTGTGCACGCACCCAAAATAGATGACCATCCCGGTGTTTGTTCAAAAACTCTCCCTGCCACTGTTCACCGGCTAACAGGTGACTCCAGAGTTGACGATGAACGCTCTTATCCATTTCTCCTGATTGGAGTATTCGTGGGTTCTTGCCGATGACTTCCGCAGCGCTGTAACCGGTAATTTCAGTGAACTTTGAGTTGACGTATTCGATGTTAGCATTGATGTCGGTGATTATCACCGCAGCCGAATTTTGCTCTACCACCTGACTAAGTTTTTTAAATGTTGTCGCACTCTCGCGCAGCTGCTGTACGGTGCGTCGTTCCTCGGTCTGGTCCCGGAACACCAGCACCACACCGGTGATCTGGCCCTGATCATCAAAGATCGGGGCACCTGAATCGGCAATCGGGCGCTCGCTGCCATCGCGGTGAATCAACAGGGTATGGTTGGCTAACCCCACGATCAGACCTTCCTTGAGGACCTTGGTTACCGGACTTTCCACCGGGGAGAGTGTCTCTTCGCTGATAATCCGAAACACCTCATCAAGCTGACGGCCACGGGCCTCGGTTTCGCTCCAGCCGGTCAGTTGCTCTGCGACCTGATTCAGTAACTCCACGCGCCCGGAAGTATCGGTCGCGATAACCGCATCACCAATTGCTTTTAGAATGACACTGTGACGTTCCACACTGGCGCGCAACAGGGCTTCTGCAGCGTACATCCTTTCAAAATACTGTCTGCGCTCTCGTTGCCACAGCAGAATCCCCACGGCCCCAATACTCAGAACCAGGGTTGCCAGCAACCCACTGATCATCAGCGCGCGAAAACGCCATTCAGCAAAAATTTCCACTGCATCCTTTTTGACCACAATAAACCAGGGGGAATCGGGCACCGGCAACACGGCCGCAACCACATGAACACCTCGGTAGTCCTCCCCTTCAAATATTCCCTGGTGGCCAAGCACTGCCGCTACCGCCGGGTCATTGGT
>JAWOFG010000189.1:0-4913 GCA_046482365.1 Pelovirga sp.
CGTCGGGGTCGCCGCCGACAAGGCCGGCTAAAAGACTGAACGGCGAACTGATAATGCCTTGCAGTATATCTGTGAGCGCGCTCCGAATAACCGGGCCGAAGGAGAACTCGGGATCGTTGACGTTACCCTGGACCGGGATATCGACGCTGATCACACCGTTGCTATCCTTGAGCAACGCAATGACCAGACCAAGCGACAGATCCGTCGCGTCCGGGTGGTCAAAACGCTCGCCCAGCTTCAGATCACTCAGGACGATGTCGTTGCTGGCGTCAATTCGGTCTGCGCTAAGCCCAGATCAATGATACCGCTCACCGGACCCAGCAACAGACCCGAAATGATCATGACGACAATCGCCGGCAGATGAATCCGCCAGGCCAGCCATTGGCTGGCGAGTCCGGCGCTCAAAATAATCAATAAAAGGGTAGCGAGATGCATGGTGGCTCCAAGTCGAAAAAAATCTCTACAACCATGACAAGAAGAGCATATACTGCTGCAGGTCAATAGTTCAGGAGAAAACACTTAATCACAAAGATTTAAAGGCAAAGGGTGGCTAAAATCCACTGGCAAAAAATCTGGTTAGCTAATTTTAAAAATGTCATGCTGATCTATCTCCGATAAGCAAGCAGAATAGCTTCGGTATAGAGCACATTTTCACTTTTTGGAACAAAAAATGATGGAAGAAACCGATCAGACAGCCGATAGCTCGGAACCAGCTCCGCTGTGGGAGGTTGTGCCCGTTACCAAATATGCAGTCCCGGGTGCCCAGGCGCAGAAAACCGCAGCCGCTGGCTGGCGGTCGCTGAAAAAGATATTCCAGCGTAAAGATATCGCTGATACTCCGTTCAAAGATGAACAGGAACTTCATGCCTTGCCTGAGGTCCGACTGGCGCATCTGGTCCCGCCGTTGCCATGGAAAGATGCGGCCGCTGCAGCATCCATAACCCTGCAGGACTGGATGGCGATCGATTCACGGGCAACGGCAGTCAAATTTTTCATCGGCCAGCCTTTTTCCGGCCACGCTGAAATCGTCTCTCTGTTGGGAGATCAACACCAGGCCGTAGAGATCAAGCCGCCATCCAGCGAACAGATTTTGTCGAACGACCATGGCTGGTTTGACAGCTGGCCTTCATCCGCAACCTTCTGGGTTCTGCCGAACCTAGAACATTGCTACCTGCGACATGCGAAGGGACTGGATCTGGTCCGCCGACTGCTGAGCCTCGCAGCTAATGGACAGCTGGGTAAGGGCCTGATTGGTTGTGACAGCTGGGCCTGGGCCTATATCCAGCGAATTTTCCCTTTACCTCATGTTGATGCGGTCACTCTGCAAGCGTTTGATGCTGAGCGGTTGCAGGACCTTATTTGCGATCTGATGCTGTCCGGGGCGAAAAGAAAAGTCTATTGCTATAACGCAGCAAACGGTCAGGAAATTATCGGCCCCTCCGCGCAACAGAAGCAACTTCAGAAAGAATTTGCCGAGTTGGCCAGCCATTGCCGAGGTAATGTTGCCGTCGCCATAACCTACTGGCGTGACCGCCTGCGTCTCGGTCCTGATGAGGATGTGGATGGCGATGATAAAAAAACGGCCGAGCACCCAGTCAAAGACCGATCAGGTGAGCATATCTGGGTCGCCAGTATGCCCCCTGAAGCAGAACTGCCGATGAAAAATGATGAGGGATATTTACTGCTCCTGCACACGATGCTGTTGCATGGCGGACTGTCGGATCTGCTGCTGACAGATCTGTTGCCATTTTCTGCCTCACATAGTCAAGGACTTTTGGGACAACTGCAACAATTTGGTATTGTGACCTGTATAGATGGGCGGTGGCAGGTTCGTGAACTGGCCTATCTGGCGGTGCGGCGCCTGTTGAGTGGTCATGATTACTTGACCGATGAGTTTTAGCCGTTCAGAGCAAGAAGCAGCAAGGAGAGCAGCATGCCCAATGAAAACCCCCTTGGAAAAATCTTCAAAAATCTGGATACCCAATCGCTGTGGGATCTGGCAATTATCCTTGCGACAACCATCCTGTTGGTTATTGCCGTTCAGCGGGCTGTGCTCTGGCTCGCCAAGCGCTTGCCTGGCCAAAAGCGCCTTTTTGTCCTTTCTATAGTCCCTTATTTTCGTCTGTTGATTATTCTGATTGCCTTTTCCATGGCAATTCCCTTACTGATCGAGCCGTCGCTCCAGAACATGGTGGCCATCTTGGGTTCGCTTGGGCTGGCCCTGGGGTTTGCGCTCAAGGATTACACCAGCGGCCTGATTGCAGGTATCGTCGCCATTGGCGAGTTTAACTATCGCAATGGTGACTGGGTTCAGATGGGTGATATTTATGGAGAAGTCCGCCATATCGGCTTGCGCACCGTCGAGATTGTTACCCCGGACGACAGTCGGGTGCTGGTACCCCACAGTTTTCTGTGGAACAAACCGGTCATTAACGCCAATAATGGCGATGCGCGGCTGCAATGTGTTGCCGATTTCTATCTGCATCCCCAGCATAATGCTCAACAAGTGCGCAAGGCTCTGGAAGACGTGGCCCTGACGAGCCCGTATCTGTACTTTGATGATCCGGTAGCGGTAATTGTCAAGGAAGAGCCATGGGGTACACATTATCGCCTGAAGGCCTATCCCGTCGATGCAGGTCAACAGTTTCGTTTCATATCTGACATGACGGTGCGCGGCAAGGCGGTGTTGCTTAGTTCTGGCGTGCAGTTCGCAGCCACCTGGGCGATTCCGACCAATAAAAGTTGATTTTATGAAAAAAGATGTTTTGGTGTGTTCACCAGAAGACAATTTGCCGTTGTTTGACTGTTGCTTGGGGAAATGCGATGGATAATGCGTTTCTCAGGCATTAGCTTGGGGCATTGCACTGCATTGAGCCTGAAGCAATTGAACTGCTTTTCCAACTTCTCAGGGATGAACCTGTAGTGGCCAGAGGCTTGCAGTGGATCAATGAAGATAGTGAGATTTTAAAGACTTACGTTATCGCTGATGGCTGGGCAATGCGCTATAAGGTCCTTGAAGATGGACGCCGACAGATATTGAATTTCCTGACCTACGAGAAACGCCCACAATTTCGTAACTGTAGGCGTTTCGTGTTCTGTGGGTGGTGATTTGTGAGACGGCAAAAATCACCTGGGTGCTCTGCTGGTTAGTCACTCAGTGATGGTCAGATGGCAGGTGATATCTGACGTAACCGGGAGAAACGTTGTCACTTTTTCGTCCGGCTTACGAATTGCGCACGCCCAATTTTCGGACGTGCGCAACAGAATCCTGATCTCAAGGATAAATCAACTCGATCGCAAAGACTGTTGTGGTCCCGCTGACCTCGTTGCCGACCAATAGCAGTGGACGTCCCGCGCTGTCGGGACTATCAACCGCCGGAATAAAGTGAAATCCTTCGGCACCCAGATCGGTTGTTGTTAACAGGGTTGGGTCATTGACCAGAGTGAAGTCGCGGTTATTGATGTACTGAACAAACTTGGTGGTATCCGGTTCGGTGATGTCATATGCCATCACTCCACCGATCCGCTCCAATCCGATAAACGCATAGGTTCGTCCATCAATTTCACCAATGGCTGCCCCTTCCGGCTCTGGCCCTTTATCGTCAGAGCGACTGTCAAAACTGTCGTTCTCATCATTATTTGAGTTGAAATCAGCGGGGAACAGATCAGCAATGGTCTCTTCCATTTGTGACCCGGTGTCAAACACCAGCTCAAGACCTGTATCGGTCACACGGAAAATCGACATGGAGCGGCCACCATAGACATAGAGCTCGTCGTAAACACAATCGTCTTCAACATCTGTCGTCAACGCAGAGGGGTCACAGCCGTTGCTGACGCCAAGGGTCGAGGTGACACGTAGACGGCCAAGAGCATCGTCTAGCTGCAAGGTCGCGGCGGTTGGAAATGCGACCGGATCAAGTTGAAGATCCTTAATGCGGAATTCCTCGGTCCAGGTATCGTAATCGCGGGCATCCCCCTCGTTAGCGGTGATCAGATATCTTTCTCCAGCAATCTCGTACAGGCGAATCGTATCGGGCATAAACATCCCTTTCACCGGCCAGTACTGCAGATTGATCCCGGCATCCCGGTTGCTTGCGTCAAATCCTACTCCTGACCACTGTCCGTCAAGGGACCAGTCTTTAAATCCCAGCGGGAAGATATCAGTGACCGTCGCGGTTTCGATGTCGACGACAGCAATGGCGTTATTTTCCTGGAGGGAAACGTAAGCCGTACTGGAATCAGCACTTATCTCAACCCATTCCGGCTCGAAATCCTGAGCGGCGCTTGCTCCGGGGCCGAAAATCCGGATACCCTGGGCAAGTAAATCATTCTCACTACCGTTAAACGCCTGAAAGTCAGCTGTGCGTACCACCGGATTCAGTACACCATTAGCAAGATCGATGATGGTCACTGAGCCTTCCGGATCACTGCTATAGTCGCTTGCCGGTTCCCCCTCGTTGGCCACCAGCACATAACGACCATCGGGAGAAAAGGTCAAAGCATCGGGCAGGGCTCCCGCATCGACAACGTTCAAGCGTGTGCCCGCTGTGTCATAAAAGGCGACAAACCCGTTGTCAGTCCGAACGGCTGATTCAACAGCAATGGCAACGATTTCGTCTTTGACCGCTACACTGTTGGCGTCGGCACCTAAGTCAGACACATCAATGGGTGATATAAAGGTCGGATTTCCCGGAATGCTCAGATCCAGAATATCGACTTCACCACTGGCGGCGTTAATCACGAAGGCTCGTTGACTGACTGGATCGTAACTGACAATTTCAGCAGCACTTGCATCGAAAATGTCGGACTGATACTGACCCAACACCGACATTTCAATCGAGCTTTGCTCGGTATCCATATCGGAATCCTTATCACTTGAACCGCACGCACTGAGCATCAGTGACAAGCCCAGC
>JAWOFG010000064.1:0-6193 GCA_046482365.1 Pelovirga sp.
TCGTCTGTGGCAGGGAATAGTTCACAAGCCGACCATCGGGTTGTGAAAAGAAAAAAACCGCTCAACGCACTAATGCGCCTGCGGCTTCGATGTCATAGTGATGGTATTTCATATACCCCCCTCCGAGATTTAGTTGGAAAAGTTGTCACCAGAATAATTGTTGAGATTGAATTTAAGTGTCCAACCAAACGACATTTTATTGAATTTTTGGCGGCAAGTCTAATTAAAAAATAAAGTCAATTTACTTGTCGGTTTAAGCTGTTAAAATCATGAGAATAATACTTTTATTCGTGTATTTCGGTGAACACTGTAACGCTATGTTCGGAGCTGAAAAATGATAATGAGGTTTTATCCTGAAAGGGTTTCGTGAAGGAAAAACGATTGGTGAGATCCGTTGGTCGGGGGTTTGAAGTTTCGCTTAGGAATCAATCTTTTTTTGCTAATTTCAGTCAAACCTGCTCTTATGTGCCGCTGAATCTGTTACCTTTAGGGTGACATACTTAAGTCATGCTCTTGAAAAATTGCCATACTCTGTTCCTGTTCTCTTTGCCTGTGTCCGGAAACCGGCGCTGAAACCATCAAAAAAGAGGTTAGTTTTTATGCAACAACACGATTTTACCCCCGGTCAGCAGCTTCATGGATTTGTTGTCGACCAGGTCGATGATTTGCCCGATATCAATGCAACCATGGTGCGCTTGAGCCATGGGAAAACCGGAGCGCGGTTTATGCATCTGGTGCGGGATGATGACAACAAGCTTTTTGGTGTCGGCTTTCGTACACCGCCGGATGATTCCACCGGCGTGGCCCACATTCTTGAACACACAGTGCTCTGCGGTTCGGAGCGATTTCCGGTGCGCGATCCGTTTTTCTCCATGCTCAAGCGCAGCCTCAACAGTTTTATGAATGCCATGACCGCCAGTGACTGGACCCTGTATCCGTTCTCCAGTATGAACCATAAGGATTTTCATAACCTCCTGGATATTTACCTGGATGCGGCTTTTTTCCCGCGTTTGCTAGAACGGGACTTCCGCCAGGAAGGGCATCGTCTGGAATTCGCCGAAATGGAAGACCCCACATCAGCGCTGGAATACAAGGGAGTGGTATACAACGAGATGAAAGGGGCCATGTCCGATCCCTCGTCTTTGTTAGGACGGCGCCTGACCCGCCATCTCTACCCAACCACCACCTATCGTCATAATTCCGGCGGTGAGCCGGAGGATATCCCGGACCTGACCTGGCAACAACTACGCGCTTTTCATGCCCGTTATTATCACCCGAGCAATGCCTGGTTTTTCAGTTACGGCAACCTTGATCTGGCTGAATTGCTCGGCATTATCGAAGACCGGGTACTGCAGCGTTTTGAACAGATTGACCCCGACAGTGAAGTGCCGCTGGAGCAACACCTTTCCGAGCCTCTTCAGGTGAGAGAGTTTTATCCTCTTGATCCGGGCGAGCCCCTGGAAAAGCGTTCAATGGTTCAGTTAGCATGGCTGACGGCCGATATCAATGACAGTTATGAATGTCTGGCGTTGAACCTGTTATCGTCACTGTTGCTGGGAACACCGGCGGCACCACTGTACCAGGCGTTGCTTGATTCCGGTCTGGGCGCCAACCTGACCCCGGCGACCGGTTATCATGATGATTACCGCAACACCTTCTTTTCAGTTGGTTTGCAGGGAACTGATCCCCAGCATTGTCAGGCTATAGAAAAACTGGTGATCGATACACTCGAGAAGGTGGCGCGGACCGGTTTTTCCGGTGAGCGGATAGAGGCTGCTATCCACCGTCTTGAGTTTTCTACCCGTGAAGTAAGTGGCGACTCCTACCCCTATGCACTGTTGCTGTTGATGCGTCTGTTTGGCCCCTGGTTGCACGGCGGCGATCCTCTGGATGTGTTGAACTTTTCCGAACAGCTGGGACGACTGCGTAAAGAGGTCGAAAAGGGTGGATTTTTCGAGGGGTTGATCCGTAAATGGCTGCTCGCTAATCCCCATCGTGTCACCTTGTTGTTACAGCCGGATGCACAGATGGGAGCCCTCCAGGAAGCGGCAATTCAGGCCACTCTTGACGCCAGGCAGCAGCAACTTGACGAAAACCAGCGCCAGCGTCTGGTGGAAGAGGCAAAGCAGCTGAAACTTGCGCAGGAAGCACCGGAGGATCTGTCCTGCCTGCCAACCCTGACCCTTGCCGACATCCCGCCCGATGAAGATCCGGTCGCGCTGAAACAAGTGGATCAGGATCAGGTGGCTACCTACTGGTTTGACCAGCCAACCAATGGGATTGGCTATGTGACTTTGAGTTTTTCTCTCGAAGCTCTGACGGCTGAACAACTGAATTATCTGCCGGTGTTCAGCAGTATGCTCACCCAGGTTGGCGCCGGCGGGCGCACTTATCTGGAGATGGCAGAAGCGATGGAGGCGGTTAGCGGTGGAATCTCCGCCCGTACCTCACTGCTGGAAGACCCTGCCGATCTTGATCAGTTTGACGCCGGTTTTGAGCTGAAAGGTAAAGCGCTGGTGCGCAATAGCGTGGCGCTGATGGAGTTGCTACAGGACTTTATCCTGACGCCCGATTTTTCTGACCTGAATCGCTTGCATAAGGTCCTTGGTCAGATGCAGGTTTCCATGGAAAACTCGGTACCGCAATCAGGGCATTCCTATGCGGCGCGCATGGCTGCGGCCGGACTGTCCCCCGCCGCGAAACTGCGTGAACAGTGGTCGGGGCTGTCGCAGATTGCCCTGGTACGTGAGTTGGCGGCCAAATCAGTTGATGACCTGGGCGAGTTGGCAGCAATGCTGTCCTCGATTGCCCAATCCCTGTTTTCCCGGGCACAATTGCAGGTTGCCGTTGCCGTCGAAGAACAGCATTTTTCGTCTTTTGAAGGAGCTCTGGCAACGCTGCTGGAAAGCTTGAATTGCTCCGCTCAGGCAGCTCCTGCAGCATTGCAACCATTATTCAATGGTCAAGCGAAACGCCACGGCCTGGTCTGGTCCCTGCCGGTTCAGTATGTTACCCGTGTGTTTAAAACCGTGCCCTACATTGATCCTGATAGTGCTCCCTTGACGGTGCTGGCGCGTTTACTGCGAGCGGAGTTTCTTCATCGTGAAATCCGTGAGAAGGGGGGAGCCTATGGTGGAATGGCCGGGCATAACAGTGGCGCCGGCTTGTTCAGCATGATGTCATACCGTGATCCGCACCTGGAGCGTACTCTCAAGGTTTTTGATGATGCCATTGGCTGGATCATCAGTGGTCAGTTCGAAGATGTTTCGGTTGAAGAGGCGATTCTGGCGGTCTTCAGCGATCTCGATAAGCCCCTGTCGCCGGCCGGTCTGGCTGCTCACGAATTTGCCTGTTTACGCCGGGGAATTACCCTGGAAATGCGCAACGACTTCCGCCGGCAGCTGCTTAAGGTTGACGCTCCTGCCCTGATCCGGGTTGCCGAACACTACCTGCAGGACGGCGAGAGTGCCGTGGCAGTATTGGCCGGCGAGCCGGCATTGAAGCGGGCGAATGAGAATTTAGGGAAAATGGGGCTGGATATCCGCCGGATTTAAACAATATGAAAAACAACAAACAACCATTATTTATCACCGCCGCCCTTGGACTGGAACCACTGCTGGTTGAGGAGTTGATCAGTCTTGGTTTGAATGAAGTCAAGCAGGAGCGGGCGGGGGTCAGTTGCAGCGGCAGTCTCGCGGATGCCTATCGGATCTGTATGTGGTCGCGCCTGGCCAGTCGTGTCTTGTTGCCGCTGGCGCAGTTTACCGCGGCGGATCCTGACCAACTCTACGCCGGCGTTCAGAACGTCGACTGGTCGGAACATATGGATACAGATTCAACCCTGGCGATCGATTGTGCCACCAGTAAATCGCAGATTACCCACTCGCGCTATGCCGAACAGAAAACCAAGGACGCTATCGTTGATCAGTTCAGGGTCCGTACCGGGGAACGTCCATCTGTGAGTCTCGAGCGTCCCGACATCCGTTTAAATCTCTATTTGTATCGGGATCAGGCGAGTTTGAGTCTTGACTTGTCCGGTGAAAGTCTGCACCGGCGTGGCTACCGCATTGACGGTGTCCATGCTCCGTTGAAAGAAAATCTTGCCGCCGGGATGTTGTTGCGTTGCGGCTGGCCACAGATTTGTTCAACCGGTGGTGCCCTGGTTGATCCCCTCTGTGGTTCCGGCACCTTGCCGCTGGAAGCGGCGCTGATGGCCACCAACACGGCACCGGGTCTGTTACGCACTTACTACGGTTTTTTGGGGTGGAAGCAGCACGACGACACCGTCTGGCAGGAAGTGCGGCAGGCTGCCGATGAGGCACACCTTAGCGGGGTCACGGCCTTGAAGGTGCCGATAATCGGTTATGATGCCGATCCACGGGCGATTCGTGCGGCCTGGGACCACGCCCGCCAGGCGGGGATGGATAAGCTGATTCATTTTGAGCGGCGCCGCCTGGACGAGTTTGTTCCCCCGTCCGGCGTACGTACCGGCCTGTTTATTGCGAACCCCCCTTACGGCGAGCGTCTCGGCAACAGCACTGATCTGGCGCCTCTGTATAACCAACTTGGTCAGGTCATGGCACAACAGTGCCAAGGATGGCACGCCGGGGTGATTACCAGTGAGCAGGAATTGGGGCGTGCTATCGGCCTGCGCGCCGACAAGATCAATGTCCTCTATAACGGAGCACTGAAATGTCAGCTCTTGCAGTTTGTTTTAAGCGCCGACAACCACTGGCAATCTCTGGTCGAGAAAACACAACGGCTAGCGCAAAAGCCCTTGTCGCTCGGCGCCGAGATGTTTGCCAACCGCTTGCGTAAAAATCTGAAAAAACTCGGCAAGTGGACCCAGCGTGAAGGTGTCGATTGTTATCGTTTGTATGATGCCGATCTGCCGGAATACGCGGTGGCGGTGGATCTGTATGGTGATGAGGTGCATCTGCAGGAATATCGCGCTCCGAGCACTATCGATCCCGACAAGGCCGCCGAGCGCATCAACGAGGTTCTTGCTGCCCTGCCGCGGGTCCTTCAGCTTTCGCCGGATCAGATTCATCTAAAGATTCGCCAGCAGCAAAAGGGCACCGACCAGTACGAAAAGCAGGCCCGCCGCGGGATATTGAAAGAGGTGCATGAGGGCAATTGCCGCTTTCTGGTAAATTTGACCGATTATCTTGATACCGGCCTGTTTCTTGATCACCGCCTGACGCGGCAGAAGATTCAGTCCATGGCGGCGGGGCAGCATTTTCTAAACCTCTTTGGTTATACCGGCGCTGCAACCGTTCATGCCCTCAAAGGGGGAGCCTCGGCGACGACAACGGTCGATATGTCACGTACCTACCTTGACTGGGCACGCAGGAATGTCGAGCTGAATGGATTTGACAGCAAACGGCAGGAATTTATCCAGGCTGACTGCCTGGCCTGGCTGGAGCAGCTCCAGCCTCGGTGCGCTGGAGCTTTTGATCTGATCTTTCTTGATCCCCCGTCCTTTTCCAACTCAAAATCGATGGAGACAACCTTTGATGTGCAGCGTGACCATGTTGAACTGCTGCGCAATACCATGAGGCTGCTGGCTGATGAGGGGCAACTGATTTTTTCCACCAACCTGCGCAGCTTCCAGATGGCGGTCGGGGCTTTTGACGATCTTTACCTGGAAAACATCACCGCTTCGACCTTGCCGCCCGATTTTGCCCGCAATCCACGAATTCACCAGTGCTGGTTGATAAAACGGTTGTAAGTGACAAAAGGAATGCTTTCCATGTTCACACTCGATGAGCGATTGCAGCGCGACACCTTTCCGGTAGCAAGCCTGCCCTTGTGCGAGCTGTTGTTATTGAACAACGCCCATTATCCCTGGCTGATTCTGGTACCAAGACGTGAAGGTATCACCGAGATTCATCAGCTTGAGCAAGCCGATCGGGACCAGTTGTGGTGCGAGAGTCATCAGTTGTCCGTATGGATGGCCGGCTACTTTCAGTTTGACAAGCTCAATATCGGTCCGCTGGGGAATGTGGTCAGCCAGTTGCATCTGCATCATGTCGGTCGACGTAAAGATGATCCGGCCTGGCCGGGGCCGGTCTGGGGGCACGGCGCGTCAATCGGTTACAGCTCGGAGCAGGTTGAAGAAATAAAGCTGGCTTTGGGTCCACGGAAAACACGGAAGAACAGGGAATATAGACAATATAAAAACCAGGCTCAG
>JAWOFG010000123.1:0-3083 GCA_046482365.1 Pelovirga sp.
TGGCTAACTGTCAATGAATTTCAGTGGTTCTGGACCCTGCGACTTCGCGCAGGATGACACAAAGGTAAGTTTTTTTCGAATAGAACCTGCCCTCATTCTGCGACAACGCTTCGCTACGCGCAGAATCCAGAGTCTGTTTTAACGTTGTCGACGGGGCAGCATAAAGCTGCCCCGCGGTCTTCATCCCATCAATCAGAACTGTTCAAACTCATCATCCATTTTATCTTTGCCCTTACCCATATCAAGCTGCAGGCCCTTACCCGGAGCTTTAGCAGCCTCCTTGGCGGCCGGGGCGTGACCTATCCGCGCTGAGGCGACAGGCTGCTTGTGCTGACGCGGAGGGGCTGAGGAGGTCAGACCGGAAACCTTGAAGAAGCTGATCGCCTCCTGCAACTGCTCGGCCTGGGAGTTCAGCTCTTCGGAAGTCGAGGCCATCTCTTCAGAGGCCGAGGCATTCTGCTGAATTACCTGGTCGAGCTGCTGAATGGCCTGGTTGACCTGCTCAGCACCGGCATCCTGTTCCTTGCTGGCGGCGGCAATTTCCTGCACCAGTTCAGCGGTTTTCTGGATATCGGGTACCATCTGGGCGAGCATCTTGCCGGCCTGCTCGGCAATATCTACACTGGAGCCGGACAGCTCGCTGATTTCTGCCGCTGCGGTCTGGCTGCGCTCCGCCAGCTTGCGCACCTCGGCGGCAACCACGGCAAAGCCTTTGCCATGTTCACCGGCGCGAGCCGCTTCGATGGCCGCATTAAGAGCCAGCAGGTTGGTCTGCCGGGCGATTTCTTCAACAATCGAAATCTTATCAGCAATCTGTTTCATTGCCGCTACCGTCTTATCGACGGCCTCACCGCCCTCTTTGGCATCTTCAGAACTCTTGGCAGCGATTTTTTCCGTCTGCATGGCATTATCGGCATTCTGACGGATATTGGCAGCCATCTGCTCCATGCTGCTGGAGGCTTCCTCGGCGGCCGCGGCCTGCTCAGTAGCTCCCTGGCTCATCTCTTCCGAGCTGGCGGAAAGCTGCTGCGAGCCGGACGCCACATTATCGGACGAGCTACGCACATCGCCCACCACACTGGACAATCGCTCGACCATGCCGTTAAGGGCTTTGGCCAGCTGACCGATTTCATCCTTCTGATCCAGGTCGAGTTGCTGGGTCAGATCACCGCCGGCAACCGTTTCAGCAAACTTGACCCCCATAATAATCGGCCGGGAGATCATCCGTGCTAAAACAAAACCGATAACCAGGGCCAGGAGAACACCCAGCACGGCGCCACTGGCAGCCATGACTTCAGCTTGGATGGCATCAGCATGCGCTTCCGCTACGGCAGAAGTAGCAACATCGTCGTTGATGTCAACTATACTCCCCAACAGCTCTGAAGCCTGTGTGTAAAATTCGCGGGCCGGTCCCATGGCCTGCTGCTCCATCGCCGCATATAGTTCGCCGGCATGTTCAGCTTCGGTCAGCATCTGATCAAAAACATCAAAGGTTCCTTCAGCGCCGGGGATAATGGTGGATGCCAGCAACCGTTCGGCAGCCTCTATATCCCCTGCCTCGACCTGCTCCCGGGCCTGACCGATGCCGCTGTGGAATGGTTCATGATTGGCGTTGACCCGGGCCAGCAGTTCACGCAGGCGCGGATTGTCGGTTTCGAATGTCGCCAGCCAGCGGCCAAAGCGACAGGCGGTATGATCATCGCCACCCGAGAACACCTCTCCATCACGGAGCATCGTCATCACCTTCCCCATCAGGGCATGGTGATCGGCACGAAACTGTTCCAGGTCGGCGCGCAACTGCACCGGATTCAAAATACCGGTCGCTTCCAGCTCCCGTGCCATACGGAAAAACTCATCATTAGCCTGACGCCAATTATCCCAGACCGGTCCGAGTTGATTCCACAGTCTAGCCTCTTCCTGGGTCTGTGGAAGAGGCTCATAAATAGCCCAGTTATGACCAATAACTTCACGAGAATGCTCAATATTTCGATATTGACGTTCACGATCCTCTGCCGGCAACGTCGGGTTGAGTAATGTTCGCTGCGAGACCATAACCTGTTCAGCGCTACGCTCGATCGCGAGAATACTGGCAATACTCGGCAACCGCACTTCACCGACATTCGTCAGATGATTGTTAAGGGTATCCACCCCGCGCCAGCCTAACACCCCGACAATCAGGGTAATGAGTGCAACAACAACGAAACCACTTGTAATTTTGACCCCCAGCTTCAGATTTTTCATTCTTTTGCTCCTCTAAGCGTAAAAAATTATCGATGAGTTTCTCGGTATAATTTGGGGTTCTATTCCTGAGCCGGCTCTACAGCAACCGCCGCCAGTTCTTCACTACTGAACACCCGGTCAATATCCAGAATAATGATGAACTGCTCATCGCGCTTGCCCATCCCCTTGATGAACTCGGTCCGCAGGCCGGTACCCACTCGCGGGGCCGGCTCAATCTGGTCAGGGTCAAGATCCAGCACCTCTTCCACCTGATCGGCGAGGGCACCGAGGATGGTCCTTTCTCCCTCAATGAGAATTTCAACAATGATAATGCAGGTATTCACCGTCTGCGGCGTCGGCTCCATGCCGAACTTGACGCGCAGATCCATCACCGGCACCACCCCACCGCGCACGTTGATGACCCCACGCATGAAATCCGGGGTCTTGGGCACCTTGGTAATTTCCGTGAAATCCAGAACTTCACGCACCTTGGCAATGCTCAGGGCGAAGATTTCCTGATCCAGCTTGAAGGTCAGATACTGATTGGTTTCGTTGAAACTGTCCTCACTCACATTGATACCTCCTTTCGATACCTGTCTTTGTTTGACTGCTGTTTTTTTCACTGCCTGTGACAGTTTTTTTATGTTGTGTGATGGATATCTTCATTATCTGCGGCCCCGGCGAGCAATTGCGGCACATCCAGAATCAGGGCGACACCGCCATCACCAAGAATAGTGGCGCCGGAAATTCCCTGGGCATCACGATAGATGCGCCCCAGGGGCTTGATCACGGTCTGATGTTCACCGATCACTCGATCCACCACCAGACCAATATGCTGCCCTTCAAAACAGGTAATCACCACC
>JAWOFG010000005.1:0-5084 GCA_046482365.1 Pelovirga sp.
CGCCGAGGTGAAGAAGATCGAGGCAACTATGGGGACGAAAAGTCAATGATGTCAAGAAAAAGGTTGACAGTATCCGTTATGAGGGATAGGGTGTCAAATTCTGACGCGGGATGGAGCAGTCTGGTAGCTCGTCGGGCTCATAACCCGAAGGTCGGGGGTTCAAATCCCTCTCCCGCAACCAAAAAAAATCAAGAGGCCACTGGATCATGCGATTCGGTGGCCTCTTTTTTTGTCCATTTGTAACTGTTCAGCACCGGGTCGGGAATCCTATGTCAAGGGACGCTTTTCGTCATCCATGACCGCTTTTTGTCGCCGTCCATGGCGACAAAAACCCTTGCCACAGGATCCCCGACCCTGCACGAAGGACTGCAGCTGAATAATTACGTCCATTTTAGTATTTGGTTGTGCTGGTCGAAGCTATTTCACTTCCTTGTCTGTCGTGCCGTTATTTTCCCTGGTGCGCAGCCAGCGGTTGAAACGCTCGCGTGGTCCCTGCGAGAGGATACGCTCAAAGGTTTTGCGGTCGTGGAGGTAGAGGCAGTGGCGGACAATGGTATAGGGGCTGAAGGTGTTGTCCGGATTGGTAGCCAGGAAGAGGTTGCGATATTCCTTGACCGTTTTGAGGTTGTTGACCAGGGCCTGGTGGAGATCGGAGCGTTTGAAGCGATGGTCCAGAGAAAGAATGTCCTGGACGAAGTTATCAACCTTGTAATCCTGAAATTCAAAATCTCTGAAAAAATGCCCGGCCACCCGCAGGAAATTAAAAGCGTTGATGGTTCTGCCGTTGGCAGATTGGGTGTCTTCCATTTCTTCGTCACTGATCGGGCTGTCGTTTAATGGGGCTGCTGTGGCCGCCTCCATCAGTTCGCTGGTAGCGTTGCGGATTTCCTTGAATTCGCGATCAGCCAGTTCAAACAATGCCGAGAGAACATTGATGCGGCGCTTGAGGTTGTTGGGGATCGATTTCTTGTATTTGATCTTGTGATCCAGAACGCTCCAGGTATCCTGGATTAGCGAACGAATCTGTACTTCAAATGGACAGTTGGCAATGTCGTCACGCTGGAGGGTTACTGTGGCTGGTGCCAGATCCATATGAAGTCCCTTGTAGCCAAAAAGATCTTCGGTGCCCTCTATAGCGGCAATTTTGTCGGTGACATCGATGATGTTGAAATGATCCCTGAGGGTTTCAGATACCAGGGCGACCTGATCCTCATAGAGGCAGACAATGCGAATGCCGATCAGGTCACTCAGATAGTCTTTAATAGCATAGGGGCGACTTTCGGTTTCGAGTCTGCCCTGATATTTGCGCTGAAACTTTTTAATGCATTCGTCCTGGTCCTTGACCCGACCTTCAATCTTGGTCACTTCGCCCAAGTCTGAATGATTGATCAGGGTTTCAATCATCCTGATGTAGTGATTCTTGATGTTTTCGAGATCACATCGGTTTTGTGCGTAAAATTCTCGAAAAAGTTTCTTTTCCAGTTCGAAGTCCAAAGAGGCCAATGGTCTGATCCTGTTGTTAAGATTAATAATATTCTAAAAAGCGGTTGTCCACGGAAAACACTGAAAACACGGAATGCACGAAAAAATCAAAAAATATAAGATTTTGTTGGGTCAAAAGCCGCTTTCAGGGTTGTGGATTTGAGGTTGTGGTTTGCGCGAAAGCTGTTCAGCTATTTCATTGTGACCAATAATATACCCTGTTTTATTTCCCTGTGGGGAGAATGTGTGTAGATTTTTTTGGTGGTTACATTGCTGGATAGAAAAGGGAGTGCTGAAGTCGGGTCAGGGGCAGGCAAAGAAAGCAGATGAAAAGCGGGCAAAAAAAAGGCCCCGTTTACGGGGCCTTTTGGCGGATGCAAATGTGAATCAGATTCTTTGCACGTTGGCCGATTGAGGGCCCTTCTGGCCTTGGGTCACGTCAAAACGAACGCGATCACCTTCGGCAAGAGACTTGAAACCGTCGCCCTGGATCTGTGAGAAGTGAACGAACACGTCCGGTCCGTTATCCTGCTCGATGAAGCCAAAACCCTTAGAATCGTTAAACCACTTTACTGTACCTTCTGCCATTTTTTCTCTCCATGTTCCTTCGCGGGAACTTTATAGTGTTTGTGTCCTTATTTGTTCGCCAATAAAAAACACGCATCCTTATTAAGGTCTGCGTGTTCTGATCCGTATGACAACTGTTGTCGGGCGAAAAGAATAATCCACAAACGTGTTAAGTTGTCGTGGAAGCTAGCATGGGTGGTGCAGCGGATGCAAGTAAAAAAGAAATTTTTTTTATCGGGTGAGGATGTTGCTGCTTTGCCCAAAAGTTTGGCGCGCCGGGCTATGATGGTGCCCGGTTGTTTCGGTTCGGTTCGATTTCTGACTTGTTTTGATCTCTGGCAGCTGAGGGTTGGTGATGGGGAGATGAAAGGGGGTGTTGACCAAAACTGTAAAGCCGTTCTAAAGTGTGTTACTGATTCCTTTCACAGTGCCCTGGCTCGATGCCATCGTTTGTTGATAAAACACGAAATAAATTGTTTAATTTTTGAATAATGGGTTCCTGTGGCTATATAATCCTGTTTTAACTGCCTTCAAATGTGACCTGGTAGTTGGTTTTTATTCGCCCTTATCGGCTGAAAATAGCCACTAAATTTTGTCTCAGGTTCTGTCTGGACCCAAGTTTTAAAGTCATGGTCTCGCCACTTGTGGGGCTATTAATACATTGTTTCATCTTTCCGTTGCCGTTGGCACCGGGATTGCTAGACACAGGGAGCGTAAAATAGTTTGCGTTCTAAAACTCAGGATAAGGAGGAACAAAGTATGTCAGGATTTAAAAAGTTTGCGGCAGGACTAGCAGTATCGATGTTTGTTATGACCCTGGTGGTTGCGGTCTGTGCTGTCCCAGCGCCGGCCAATGCCGACAGCCACGGGGATCGTAGTGACTGGCCCTCGAGCTTTACCGTGGGCACCGCGTCTCAGGGTGGCACCTATTTCGCCTATGGCTCGGGCTGGGCGAACCTTGTGGCCAAAGAGCTGGGCGTTTCCGGTGGCGGCGAAGTTACCGGCGGTCCGATGCAGAACATGGCGCTGGTGCATACCGGTGACGCGCAGTTCGGTATGACCACGATGGGACCGGCCGCAGAATCGCTTGAAGGTACCAACCCGATCGCACCCGGTCTGAAAATGGACAACGCTTGCGCGATGTTCCCGATGTACCAGACCCCATTCTCGGTGACCGCGCTGGCGTCGTCAGGAATTAAATCTATCTCGGACATTCCAGATGGCGCCCGCATCGGTTTTGGTCCTGCGGGGTCGACATCGGACACTTATTTCCCCCGCATGATGGAAGAGCTAGGTGTGAAGTTTGACCGTCGCAACGGCGGCTGGTCCGACCTGGGCGGCCAGCTCCAGGATGGTCTGCTTGACGTTGTCGCCTTTGCTGCGGGCGTCCCCGTTCCGGCCGTGTCCCAGCTTGAGGTGCAGACTAAAGTGAACATCATCGAGTTTACCGAGGAAGAGCAGGCCGCCATTATGAAGGCCTTCCCGGTCTCTGCCTTCGAAATCCCGGCCGATACCTATCGCACGCTGAAGGCCCCGGCGCGGTCCGTTGCAATGTGGAACTTCGCTATCGCCAACTGCGACCTGCCCGCAAGCTTTGTCAAAGCGGCTGTCGATGTGGTGATGTCCGACAACGAGCGGATGATGAACATTCACCGTGCCGCACGCTCCACGCTGCCGGAAAACTGGGACAAGAACCAGGTGCTTCAGTGGCATCCCGGTGCGGCCCAGTGGTTCAAGGAAAACGCTGACGCAGATATTCCCGACAACATGATTTACGGCAAGTAGTTAAAACCCAAGGGGGCGGCGCGATAGGCTGTGTGCCGCCCCTGTCTTTTGCATCCCGCGTGTCGTCGATACGATGATGAGGGAGATGCGGCTAACACTCTAGACACGAAGCGCCTACGGGCGGCTTTGCCAGGGAGATAGATGGTAATGGTTCAGGATTCAACACCGGCGGATGAGATCGTGATCGCAGAGGGCGTCGACGAAGAGCCGATCGAAAGCAACCGGCGGCTATTCACCGGCTGGCGGATGAATATCGTCGCGGGCTTTGCCGCACTCTATGCGATGTTTCACATGGCGGCGCTGAACGGTGTGTCGATCCAGGCCTATACCGGGATCACCGTGCCGTTGCTGCCGCAATTCCCCATGGAGACATGGAACTTCCGCATCGTCCACATTGCCGGCGCGCTGGCCCTGGGCTTCGTTGTCTATAATGCGACGATGTTCTCGGAAAAAGACGACACCATCAAACGTGACCGTTGGAGCAAGATCGCCTATCTGCTGCTTTTGCCGGCGGTGCTGGCGGTGGGCACCGGCTTTTGGTTCGCCAACATTATCGCCTCTGGCACCTTGCCGGAAATGGGTGGTCTGGTCACATGGCCTGCTTTTGTCGGGGCCCCTATTTACACCCAGGAAATCTGGTATTTCGGTGTTCCGCTGTTGGTGGCGACCCTGGGCGGGATCGTCCTGGGCTGGTTCGAAAAGGCCCCGCGGGATCGCTTTCGGGTCTCGGATATCCTGCTTGGTATCTGCGGCATCGCGGTTGCGGTCTACCTGGTCGCCATCTACGGTACCGCCGCGCGCAATTCGGTCGGGACACCCTTTGTGCCCATCGGTATCGCCTTTGCCGCGACCGCCGGGTCCGCGTTGATCATGGAGCTGACCCGCCGCGTCGCCGGTCTGGCGCTGGTCATCATTACCGGCGTTTTCCTGCTCTACACCTTTGTGGCGCATCTGCTGCCCGGTATCCTCGCCGTGCAAAGCGCCTATAGCTGGCAGCGCTTCTTCGGCAATGTCTATTCGGATGCGGGCATCCTCGGGCCGACCACGGCGGTGTCCTCGACGCGGCAGCAGGATGCCCGGCTCCTCGTCCCGGCCCTTGGTGAGGATGGGATGGTCCACGAAGAAGCCGATCCCGGCCAGGAACGCCCCCTCGATCCGTCCCGCCGCGGTCTCGTGACCGGCGGCGCCACGCTCGAGCGCGCGGGTGAACCGCTCCCCCTCTCGCTCGAGGAGGTCATCGATCACCGCGT
>JAWOFG010000142.1:0-31049 GCA_046482365.1 Pelovirga sp.
TGGAACTTGATAACAGTGCTCATCAGCAGGAACATTCCCTTGAAGTGCTGCTTCCCTTGCTGCAGTATGTACAACCGCAATTGGAGGTTGTTCCCATTGCGTTAAAGCATTTCAGCTCGGCAGAATTAATGGAACTGGGTACAGGCCTCGCCCGAGCCATTAAAAACTGGAATGAACCGGTCCTGTTGATCGCCAGCAGTGATATGAATCATTTCATGCCGGCTGCAGAAAACACCCGGCTTGATGCCCTGGCTATCGATGCCATGACCGCCTTTGATCCACAGCGGCTCTATCAGGTGGTAGCTGATCAACAGATCAGCATGTGTGGTGTGTATGCTGTTGTCGCGGTGATGGAAGCTGCCAAACAGTTGGGTGCCGGAAGCTGTGAGTTGGTCTGCTACAGCCATTCCGGTGAAAAAAGTGGTGATAACAGTCGGGTCGTCGGCTATGCCGGTTTGTTAATGATTTAAGCATCGTCGATTTCAACGTCATATATTCAAGGAGTTTTCATGTCAACAATGCGTCTACGCTTTGCTCCCAGCCCAACCGGATACCTTCATATCGGGGGCGCCAGAACAGCGCTGTTCAACTATCTGCTGGCAAAAAAAGAACAGGGTACCTTTGTCTTGAGAATAGAGGATACCGACCTGGCGCGTTCAACGGAAGAATCGGTGCAGGCTATTCTTGACGCCATGGACTGGCTTGGTTTGCGTTGTGATGAGGGTCCTTATTATCAGACTGAACGTTTTGGTCTGTACCAGCAAAAGATCATGCAGTTGCTGAACGAAGGCAAGGCTTACCGATGCTATTGTACTCCCGAAGAACTTGATGCCAAGCGCGGACTGGCTATGGAACAAGGGCGCAAACCCAAGTATGACGGTACCTGTCGCAAACGTAGCGATTATCCTGATGCGCCATATGTTGTCCGTTTCAAACTAGCTGACCCGGATGGTGAAACAATTGTTGCAGACCGAATCAAGGGGGCAGTGACCTTCCGCCATGAAGAACTGGATGACCTGATTATTCAGCGCAGCGATGGTAGTCCCACTTATAATTTTGTTGTTGTCGTTGACGATGCGGAAATGGACATCACCCTGGTGCTGCGCGGTGATGATCATCTCAATAATACTCCACGGCAGATTCTGCTCTATCAGGCTTTGGGCTATCAGGTTCCTGAATTTGCTCATGTGCCGATGATTCTTGGTTCCGACAAGAAACGTCTGTCTAAACGCCACGGTGCGACCTCGGTCATGGCCTACAAAGATCTGGGTTATTTACCAGAGGCTCTGGTCAACTATCTGGTGCGGTTGGGCTGGTCGTTGGGTGATGAAGAGATCTTCAGCATGACTGATCTGATTGAAAAATTCAGCCTGGAAGGGGTAGGTCGCTCCGCCGGTGTGTTCAATCCGGAAAAGCTGCTGTGGCTTAACAGTCATTATATTAAAACGGGTGATCCCGAGCGTCTGGCCCAACTATTGCTGCCGTTTCTTGCTGAACTAGGGGTCAGCGTTGAAGGTGGTCCCGATCTGGTTGCGGTCGTTAAAAGTTTGCAGGAACGCGCTGCCACGTTGGTTGAAATGGCTGCCGGAGCCGCTTTTTATTATCGTGATGAAGTCATTATTGATGAGGCGGCTAAAGCCAAATTTATTACTACAGAACAACAAAGCATGCTCAGTTGTGTGCGGGATGTGCTGGCGCAACAAAGTGCTTTTGATCACGCTGCTATTGAACGAGCATTTGCCGAGGTGATGGAAACCACAGGACTGAAGTTTGGTAAGATTGGCCAGCCCCTACGGGTGGTACTGACCGGCGGCACGGCCAGTCCCGCTATCTACGACGTTGTTCAGATTCTTGGTAAGGAGCGCTCAATCAACCGGTTGGAGCGGGCGTTAAGGTTGATCAGCAACGCTTGAGCCGTTTTGTTTATCCTGATCAGGGTCCATTTGTTCGAGGTATCGGCTGCGCTAATTCCTGCGCCAATATTTTGCTCAACTCTTCCAGACCACTATTTAAGGCCCTGACAAATTCCTCATAGCTGTCATTGATGGGTCGGTGATCAACGAATTGACCGCTGCGTTGTTCACCGTATTTATCGACAGTGTGCCAGCGAATATCAATATCAGTCTGATATTCTAATGCCCCGGAAAATCTTTTGACCGATAGCTGCAGATAATAATCTGCCTGGTGGTTGCTCTGCCAGGGGCTGATGAAGATGGTTGCCTGGGGCAGTAACAGTTCAAGGTTGCTGGTTAACAGGGACAACAGCTGTCCTTCCAGCGGGGTCGCCCAACGTTTTGCGTCAGTAAAATAAATCTTATTTTGTTGATGTTGAACAATCTGTGGACGATTTAAATATTCTGGAAATTCAGTCAGTTCAATAGAAATAATTAAATTTTCTTTTGAATATGTTTCACTGTTATTGGTCATGGACTCAAGAACATAGTACTGGCTGGGAACAACAGATTCTCCCAATTGGATACATGCCGAAGTTGATAAAACGAGCAGTGTCAGAATCAGGTAACTATAGATCTTCATTTATTCCTCCGCCGTTCGGCCCCGCAAGAGTATTTGCGGATTGCGTTCAATTTCATCAACCAGAGTGCGCAGGCTGCGCAAGGTTCGATTGAGTTCCTGCATGGTGATGCTGAACTGCAGCAGCAGGGGGGAGTCTTCGTCGGTCAGGGAGTCAAACTGACCCATGGACGCTGTGACTTTGTCCGAAGCTTCAGTAAAAGCATCCATGCCGCGATCAAAGGCCGCTGCCAGGGGGTCAACCCGGTGTTCAATGGCGGCAAGGGATAACCTTGCGGATGCAAGAGTCAGCTGAATGTCTTTAACAGCGGTCTCCATGTTGGCATCAATGCCGGTCAGGGTTGTTTGCGACCGGTTCAATGTTTCTTCAACGTTATCCATCAGTGCCGGAATACCGGCGTTCATCTCAGTCAGCAGCTCATTGAGTAATGCCGTGGTGGTATCAAATTGTTCAACGGCATTGTGGAGGTGTGACGAGTTGAACAGTCGCTGTACTCCATCAGCTGATTGCATTAGTTTGTCGACCAGCAGCTGCCAGGGAAGATCCTCAAAGGTTTTTGTCAGCTCTGCCAGGCTTGAGCTGATAGCTGGAATCTGAGGGTAGTCGCCGGGCAGGTCGACCTTTGAAGCCGGTGATTCCGGTACCATATCCAGGTTCACAAACAGCTGCCCGGTCACCAGGCTGTCAAGTTGCAGCTGAGCCCTTAAACCTTCAGCGATCAAGGGTAAAATAGGATCTTCCGCCTGAACGCTGGTTTTCATTGTTTCAAAAAGTCCCTGTTCGGATCCTTCTGCCTGAATTTTTTCAGGATCCAGTTCAATCACTACAGGGATATGAAATTTGAGGTCATCGGGGCGAACTCTGATACTGATTTCTCTGACCTGGCCAATCCTGACCCCGCGAAAACGGACCGGCGAGCCGACGTTCAAGCCTTTGACCGAGCTTTCGAAATAGATGACATAACGACTGGTTTCGGTGAAAAAGCCCCCGGGGCCAAAAAAAATCAACCCCCCGACAATCAGGACAACAGCACCGATAACAAAGATGCCAATCGTGCGCGGATCAACCTTTTTTCTTGTATGCATGGTGTTCCTTTAACCCCTTGCTAGCAGTAGCAGGATCAAACGCTACGGGTCAGAAAATTGCGGACTCTGGAATCGGTAGATTCCTGCAACAGCTGTTTCGGTGGACCTGATGCAATCATGGTCTTTTCATCAGTATCTAGAAAAATTGCCGTATCTCCTACCGCAAAAATACTTTCCAGCTCATGGGTGACCATCACGATGGTTGTGCCAAGGCTCTCCCGCAGCTCAAGGATCAGTTGGTCGAGCAGTTTTGCACTGATCGGATCAAGTCCAGCCGATGGTTCATCAACAAACAGGATGTCGGGGTCCAGAGCCATCGCTCTGGCGAGACCGGCGCGTTTACGCATGCCACCACTGATTTCCGAAGGGTAGTAGTCCTCAAACCCAGCCAAACCCACCAGTGACAGTTTATAGGACACAATTTTTTCAATCTCGGAGGAAATCAAAGATGTGTGTTCGGAGAGAGGTAGCGCAATATTTTCGCCGAGGGTCATGGAACTGAATAATGCACCACTCTGATAGAGAACACCAGTGCGGCTGATCATCCGTATGCGCTCATCGACGGTGGTGTCCCAGATATTAATGTCATTGATCAGGATGTTGCCCGCGGCCGGTTCCATCAGGCCGATCAAATGGCGCAGCAGGGTGCTTTTACCACATCCGCTGCCCCCCATAATGATAAATATTTCCCCGTGTTTAACACTAAAACTGAGGTTCTGCTGGATCACCGTGTCAGCATAAGCCATGGTCAGATTTTTTACCTGAAGGTGAGTGGACTGTGGCATTAAACCCCCAGAACCTGACAGATAACAGTAATAATGGCGTCGGCAACGATAATCAGCACCAGCGAGGTAACGACCGCACTGGTGGCTGCAAAACCAACCGCAGAGGCACTGCGGCCACACTGTAAACCCCGAAAACAGCCGGAGCCGGCCACCAGCACACCAAAAACAGCAGCCTTTAGGATTCCGATAATGAAATGTTTTAATTCAACAAAGTCCTGTATCTGCAGGTAATACTGATAAAAAGAAATATCAAAAAGTCCGGCACTGACTACGGCACCGCCAAATATCCCCATAAAGATTGAATAGATACATAACAGTGGCATGGTGATGCAAAGCGCCAACAAGCGCGGAAGAACGAGAAATTCAATAGGAGAGATCCCCATGGTTCTAAGAGCATCGATCTCTTCGTTCACCTGCATGGTGCCAATTTGCGCAGCATAGGCCGATCCGCTGCGACCGGCCATGATGATTGCCGTCATAATCGCACCCATCTCACGTGCCATTCCCAGTCCGACCAGGTTGGCGATAAAAATTTCGGCACCAAAAAGGCGCAGCTGTACAGCGCCAACAAAGGCCAGAATCATCCCGACCAGGGTGCTGATCAAAGTGATAATCATCAGGGCGGAAGGACCTGCGGCCTCAATCTGGTAGAACAGATCAGAAAAGCGCAAACGTGCCCGCCCACGCGCGAGGTTGAGTGTCGCTTTGCCCAGATCCCCTACAAAGGTCAGCATATCGTTCCATGAACGATGCATCTCAATCGTCACAGTGCCGATTTTCGCCAGAACCGGTTGTCCCAGGATCGTGCGGCGCGCCCCCTTACGTTCAGGAACCGCATAAGCCAGGTTCAGCAGGCGTCTGGCTCCCTGGGGCAGATTAGTCTTTTCAACCAGGATATTGTTTTGCTCACAATGATCGATCAGCTCGATCAGAAAGGTCATCAAACCACTGTCCCATGCCTGAAGTTGTTCAGTGTTGAAGGTGACGGTCGATGTTGTCGTGTTGCTGATGTGACTTAAAAGAGGAGGGGCGGCAGGAATGCCGGCAGCGTAAGACCAGTCGCCAATAAGATGAAGCAACAAGTCCTTATCAGTGGATTCAAACCGGTATGTTGCAGGTGATGATTCAGTCATGGTAGCCCTGTTATTGTGGAGACTTAATCACAATATACAAGAAGTTACCATGTAAGCAGTTGGGTATCCAGCTAGATTCTGTCCGGAAACGGCTCTTTTACCTCCGGCAACGATTCTTTTCCACCATAGCGGCACCAATCTTCAGCTCTCAATGTGACGCATATCCAGAGAAGATATCTGATTTCTGCCACTACTTTTTGACAGCATCAGCGCTTGATCGGTCGCCAATATCAATTCGTCCTTAGAAATCTCGTTGGTCTCCGGAGTGGTCGTGGTCAGGCCGGCACTCATGGTGACATAGATCACCTGATCCAGGTGATTGGTGGCGATCCCTTCAACACAGCGCCGCAAGCGTGAGGCAAAGACCCGTGCCCCTTCAGCTCCCGTTTCAGGAAGAATAATGGCAAATTCATCTCCACCATAGCGGGCAACAATGTCACAGGGACGAACAGCTAAACAAACAGCCTTGGCAATATTCATCAGTATGACGTCACCTACAGGGTGACCATAGCGATCATTGGTTTTTTTGAAATGATCAATGTCAAAGATAATCAAAGAAAGAGAGGAGTGATAGCGTCTGGCGCGCGATAGTTCCTTGTCCAGGGTTTCATGAAAGTAACGATGGTTATACAGGCCGGTGAGCCCATCGCGGTAGACCAGCTCGCGCAGACGTGCATTACTTTCTTGAAGCTGGCGCGTCATCCGTTCTGATTTGGTCCGGGCAACGTTTATTTCCAGAACCATCTGTTCCTTGCTCAAGTTGATGCGAGTCAGCTCGGCATTGGCCTGCTGTAAAAGGATTGAATAAGGTACCATTTGCTCTGACTTAATCTCAAACAGCTCAATAATCGCATTACTCTCAGTCGCTGTTTGATCAATCAGTCGGTAGGCCTGTTGATCTGTAAGTCCGTATTCCTTTTCCAGTTGTTCCTGCAGCACCGGTGCGGTTGTCGTTGCTCCATAGTCGCGACACAGGGAGGCCAGCTGACCGGCAAAATAAAGGATTCTCGCCGCTTGTTGGTTTTCTTCGAGCGCACGGTCGGGATAAACATGGTTGAGGATTGGCTCACAGATATCGTCCGGCAGGTTCCAGTGTTTCAGCAGTGCATACCCGACCTGAGCGTGGTTATACCCATACAGGTTGTTTTCGGCTTCAACCAGATGCTCATTATCATGAACTTCCGTGATCAACCGGTTATATATGTCGCCTTTGGCCTGGGAGATCACCAGGATGCCGATGTCCTTAAGCAGAGCAGTGACAAAAATATTATCGTTTGGTTGATTCAGTTCGCGTGACAAAAGTTCTGCGGCCACAGCTGCTGCAACCGACTGTTGCCAGAACCGATCCATATTGAATCCGGATTTTTCACTGTCGCGGTAGTCTGAAGTGATAACAAAGGAAAGGGCGATATTCTTGATGACATCGGTTCCGAGTGCAACCATGGCCCGTTGGATATTGGATATATTGCCTTTTGAGTAAAACATTCCGGAATTGGCAATCTTGAGCATTTTTGCCGTTAACGCCGGATCTTTGGCTATTACGTCGCCCAACGCCGTGAGCGGCGCTTCGTCTTTTCGCACAGCATTCAATATATTGACGGCAATAGCAGGGGGAGATGGCAATTGCAGATTATTCTCAACCAACTTGATGATGTTGGTATGTTGTGAAGTTTTTTGCATGGTATGTCCACCCGTTTTATGACGTTCCGGTAGCTGAGTATAGCTACTTTATCATAAATAGTTAGACTTTGATAATAAATCTTGTACAACATATGTCAAGGGAATAAATCTTGATGCTGGACAGTCGTGATAGCTCTGGTTACTATAGCCACAATTTTGCCGGACAGACTGTGTTGATCGGCGCTTGTCTTGAGGTTTAGTAACTAACCCTTCACAATGGATTTTTTTGATGAAACTGACGGAATATCCTGTCCTGATCTTTGATGGTGCCTGCGGAACCAATCTACAGCTGTTTGATATTATCCCAGCGCAATGGAATGGCTGTGAGGGATGCAATGAGCTCCTCAATTTAACCGCTCCCCACCATATTGAGCGACTCCATGGTGAGATGCTGGACGCCGGTGCCATGGTGCTTGAAACGAACACCTTCGGGGCTTCACGGATTGTGTTGGGTGAGTATGGTTTGCAGGACAAGGTGGCGGAAATCAATACCCGGGCGGTAGAAATTGCCAGAAAGGTCATTGCCGGCAGGGAAGGGCGTTTTATTGCCGGTTCGGTCGGACCGGGAACCAAGCTGCCTTCCTTGGGCCATATCGATGTTGATGCTCTTAAAACTGCCACCTCCGAGCAGATTGTCGCCCTGTTGGATGCCGGGGTGGATTGCCTGATTATTGAAACCTGTCAGGATATGCTTCAGACCAAAACGGCGTTAATTGCCGCATTTGAAATCCTTGAAGTTGCCGGGTTAGAACTGCCGGTGCTGGCTTCGGTGACGATCGAACAGCAGGGGACGATGCTGGTCGGCAGCGACATTGCCGCCGTTGTGGCCACCCTGGAGCCCTTTCCTTTGCTTTCTTTAGGACTGAATTGTGCTACCGGCCCGAAAGACATGGTTTCCCATGTTCATTATCTCAGCCAGCATTGGCCGGGACGGATCTCGGTTATTCCTAACCAGGGAATGCCCGAGGTTGTCGATGGCAAAACCCATTATCCCTTAGAGCCCGAAGATTTTGCTGAGCAGATGTGGCGCTTTGTTACCCGGCAGGGGGTCAGTATCGTCGGTGGCTGTTGTGGCACCAGTCCGGCCCACATCGCCGCTCTGGCAACGCGCCTTGAGGGCGTTACTCCGGCCCGGCGGGAGGTGATTCAATGAAAGCGTCCGTCGCCAGTCTTTATCAGGCCGTTGAATTGCATCAGGAAATACCGCCGGTGCTAATTGGTGAGCGTTGTAACCCCAATGGTTCCAAGGCCTTTAAAGAAGCGCTGATCGCTGAAGATGACAACGCCTGTTTAAAGGTTGCTCTGGATCAGGAAGCTCGTGGCGCTCAGGTCATTGACTTGTGTGTTGCCTATGCCGGCCGTGATGAGTTGAACGACATGATGCGCCTGACCCGGCTGTTTGCCGGCTCCTGCAAGGCTCCCTTGATGTTTGATTCTACCAGCCCCGATACCCTGGAAAAGGTCCTGCCGTTGTATCCGGGGCGTGCCATCATCAATTCAATCAACCTTGAAGATGGCGGAGCGAGTCTTGATCGCATCTGCAGACTGGCAAAAAAATACGGCGCCGCGGTGGTCGCGCTGGTGATTGATCTTGAAGGAATGGCTCTGACCTCTGGCAGAAAGCTGGCTGTCGCCCGGGAGATCTACCATCGTGCGGTAACTATCCATGGACTGCGGCCACAGGATCTGTTGTTTGATCTGTTGACCTTTACTGTCGGTTCCGGTGATGAAACCATGCGTCGCTCAGCGATTGAAACCCTCGAGGCGATCAGGCTGGTGCGCCGCGAACTTCCCGGTGTTGGTTTTACCCTCGGGGTCAGTAATGTCAGTTTCGGGCTGCGTCCGGCTGCTCGCAAGGTCCTCAATTCTGTTTTTCTGCATGAAGCGGTTGAGGCCGGGCTAAATACCGCCATCGTTGATGCGGCCAAGGTGCTGCCTTATTCGGCCATCAGTGAAGAGGACCGCGAGATCTGTTTCGACCTGTTATTTGATCGTCACCCGAATGCATTGATGGCCTTTATTGATTATTTTGAGCAAGCTACCGCTAATGATGATCAAAATGACGATGCTCCGCAGTTACGTCTCGAAGAGCAATTGCGCGAGAAAGTGCTCAGAGGCGATAAAAACGACCTGGAGGACCTGCTTGCCGAATTGCGTGGACGCTGGAAGCCTCTGGACATCGTCAACCGCCTGCTGGTACCGGCAATGCGTGAGGTCGGTGATCTGTTCGGCCGTGGCGACTTGCTGCTGCCCTTTGTCCTGCAGTCCGCCGAGGTTATGAAACTCAGCGTCGTCCTGCTCAAACCTTATATGGAAAAGCTCGATCAGGAAGGACAAGTCAAGGTGCTCCTTGCCACTGTTGCCGGTGATGTCCACGATATCGGTAAAAACCTGGTTGATATCATTCTGACAAATAACGGCTATAAGGTTTTCAATATCGGCATCAAGGTGCCGGCTGAGGAAATCATTGCTAAAGCCAAAGAATATCAGGTTGATGTTATTGGTCTTTCGGGGTTGCTGGTCAAATCGGCGTTATTGATGAAGGACAATCTGGCCCAGTTCAGCGATGTGGGCCTTAATCTGCCGGTGCTGCTTGGTGGAGCCGCTCTGACCCGTAAGTATGTCGCGCTGGATTGTGTTCCAAAATATCAGGCCCCGGTCGTTTACTGCGCTGATGCTTTCGATGGCCTTAAGGCCATTCGCTCCTTTGAAGCCGGAGAGTTAACATCTACAAGCTGGTCTGACAGTGTCGTTGCACCCAATCGCCCCGGTGCCCAACTCGCCGTTATTGACCGTCAGTGGGAATGTCCACCGGTTCCTTTTATCGGTAACCGTCAGGTGCTCGACATCGATCCGGAAAAACTTTTTGATTATCTCAACCAACCAGCTCTTTTCCGCGGCCGTTGGGGCTACCGGCGTGGGAAGATGGCTAAAGATGAGTATGAACGCATGCAGCGAGAAACCGTGCTGCCCCTTTACGAGAGGCTTAAAAACGAAGGCTTAAGTGAGGGCTGGTTCGAGCCTAAAGTCACTTATGGTTATTTCAATTGTTTCAGCCGGGAAAACCGGTTGGTCGTTCAGCATGATGGGCAGGATTACCCTTTTGACTTTCCGCGTCAGCAAAGCGCTGCCGGCTTGTGTATCGCCGATTTCTATCACAGTGAGGAAGAGGGGGGGGATAAGACCGGTTTTTTCGTCGTGACTATTGGTGAAAAACTGGCGCGTATTACCTATGAGCTCTATGCCGCTGACAGCTACCACGACTACCTGATGCTTCATGGCTTAGGTGTCGAACTGACCGATGCCCTGGCCGAATACTGGCATGAACAGATGCGCATCGAGATGGGGATCCAGGCCGGAAAGACCGATATGCCGGCCTATGTGGCTCAAGGATATCAGGGTTCACGTTATGGTTTCGGTTATCCGGCCTGTCCCGACCTGGCGGCTCATGGCCCGGTTTTTCAGCTGCTTCACCCTGAACGGATCGGGGTCAGTCTGACGGAATCCTTTGAAATGGTGCCGGAGATGACCACCTCTGCGATTATCGCTTATCACCCTCAGGCCAAATATTTTGCCGTCTGATCGTCTGCTGTTGGCGATGACCTGACTCTGGTTAACCCATGACCCTGGATCTGTCCTTTCTTCTGGCATTTTTCTCAACCCTTGCCGGTATTTTTTACCTGGCCTGGGGTGGAAAAGCCATGGCGACCAACAGTGCTGATTACATTTTAAGTGGACGTAAAGCATCAAGTCTTAATGTGTTTGGTGCGATTAGCGGCACCCTCGTCGGTGGTGCTTCCACCATCGGCACTGCCCAACTGGCTTTTATCTATGGTTTGTCAGCCTGGTGGTTTACCCTTGGCGCCGGCCTGGCCTGTTTATTCCTTGGATTATTTATTGCCGTTCCCCTGCGTCAGAGTCAGGCCCAGACCATCCCTGAGTTTATTGCCTTGTACCATGGTGAAAGGGTGCGCACTGCTGCCAGCCTTTTTACCGCTGCCGGCATGTTTATCCAGATCGTAGCCCAACTACTGGCCTGCGGTGCCGTTTTGGCGGTTCTTTTTGACCTGTCGATGGTGGCCAGTGCTACCATCTCCGTGCTGTTGGTGGCCCTTTTTACCCTTGGTGGCGGGATGAAATCTGCCGGCTTGACCGGTATGATCAAAATGGTGCTGATCTACCTGACCATGACGGTGGCGGGACTGGCAGCCCTTAAACTAGCCGGTGGCTGGGGCGGTTTGATTGCCGGGTTTACCAGCTGGCCCTGGTTCAGCTTGTTTGGTTATGGGGTAAAAGAGGGGGTCTCTGATCTGATGTCGATGCTGGTAGGCGTTATATCGACCCAGACCTATCTGCAGGCAATTTTTTCTGCCAACAATAGCAACGTAGCGCGGCGCGGCGCTCTGCTCAGTGCGGCCCTGATTCCCCCTTTAGGGTTGTTCGGTATTCTTGTTGGTTTGTTTATGCGCCAGACCATGCCGGAGATCCAGAGTGCCCTGGCGCTACCGACCTTTATTTTGCAGCACTTGCCGTCCGGTTTTGCCGGTATTGCCTTTGCTACCCTGTTAATTGCAGCATTGGGCACAGCGGCTGGTCTTGCCCTGGGTGTGGCAACAACATTGAAAGTTGATCTGTTACGTTACTGGCTACAGAACAAGCCATCAGAATTGTTGATGTTTCGATTAATTACCCTGGCCGTTTTAGTTGCAGCGTTTCTTCTTCTGCTGAGCAACCTGGGTTCTGCGATTATGGACTGGAGTTTTTTGTCCATGGGGTTGCGCGGGGCCACTCTCTTTTTCCCCTTGCTTTTTGCTGTTTTTTTACCCAAAACCAACTGGCGTCAGGCCGGTTTTGTTTCGATTATGGTAGCGCCAACAGCAGTTGTGATGCTGGGGTTTTTTCCCATAGCCGGCGTTCCCCCGTTGTTTTTTGGTCTGGCTTTATCCTTGTTGGTTTTTGTGTTGACGTTGCTCTTGCCTCAGACAAAGAGATAAGGCCGGTTTGATTGCCGTCATCGGTTAACTTCTTTGCCGGCAAGCACAGCAGTCAGGTCAAATTAATGTTATAATTAATGCACTTTTTTTAGTCTGCTTGTTGATGATTGTATTAATGACCCTGGTACTGAGCTTCCGACACCTGATGCGTCTTATTAATCTGTTTCTGTTTTTTTTCGTTATCACCACTGCTATAGCTCACGCTACCCGCCTTGAGGTAGATGTGCGTAGTAGCGAGCCATCCTTGCAATCGATTGTCAAAGATGCCCTGACGACACCAACCTTATCTGACGACGATGAGCGTCTGAACCGTCAACGCCTGGGATCTTATCAGCGCCAACTGCCGCGATTAGTTAACGAAATAATCGAACCTTACGGTTATTTCTACAGTACTGTCACAACCCGACTGGAACAGCCGGCCTCAGACCACTATCGCATTATTATTGAAGTGGACGCCGGGGAGCCGTTGTTGATCACAAAACTCAATCTAGACATATCTGGTGCTGGATCAAAACATCCTGACCTGCAACGGCTAATTAATCAGTTTCCTTTGCAGGTGAATGATGTTCTGCGTCAGGACCTCTACAAACAGGGTAAGGCCAGTTTGCGCCGGGAAGCGTCTGCGCTAGGCTATCTGGATGCCACTTTTGACGTTCATGTGATAGAAGTTCATCTGCAGGAACAGCGTGCCGAGATCGACCTGCAGTTTGCCACCGGTGAGCAATATCATTTCGGCGCAACCCATTATGTGGATCGGGCCGGGTATCCAGAGCGATTCCTTAAACGTTTCGTCAGTTATCGTCAAGGTGATGTTTTTTCCTACAGTCTGCTGGGTAAAACCCAGGTAAATCTCATTGATGCAGATCTGTTCCGCTCCGTCTCGGTTCAGGCCATGGCGCAAGAGGTGGAAAATCATCAGGTACCGGTAGAAATTGAGTTGCTGCCATTACCACGTCATCGTTTGCGTCCGGGGATCGGTTACGGCACTGATACCGGAGGCAGGATATCCCTTGATTATCGCCACTTGAACCTGTGGGGAGCTGCTCACGAGTTGGTGGGCAAACTACTTATTGCCCAATGGCGTCAGCAGTTTGAAACGACCTACATTATCCCCGATCGTCGCCGTCTTGACAGCCTGACTCTGTTGACAGTTGGTAGCGAACAGGAAGATGTTGATACCTATTATCGCCGTGAAGTTTTTGCCGAAGCACAATATCGGCGCTCATTTGGCCGTGGTTACAGGGGGTCGTTGTTTGTTCGTGCGACATCGGAGCGATCACGCGTTGCTGATAATGACAGTCGCACCCAATTGTTATTGCAAGGATTCCGCCTGAGTTGGCAACAGCTGGATCACCCCATGACCCCGGAGCGCGGCAGTAAAATTCAGCTTGAATTGCAGGGCGCAGATGAAAACTGGCTTTCTGATACTTCCTTGCTGCAACTTACTGTCGATGCCGCGACACTGATACCCCTGCCACAGCGCTTTTCTGTTTTTATCCGTTTACGTGGAGGCACAACCTGGCATCGCCATGAATTTAACACCCTGCCGGTCTCGTTACGCTATTTTGCCGGTGGTGATCGTAGCGTCAGAGGGTTTAAATATAATTCCCTCGGGCCTCTCAACGATGAAGGCGAGGTGGTCGGCGGCAAACATCTTCTGGTGGGCAGTGTCGAACTGGAGAAAAGGTTTCTGCAACAATGGGGAATCGCCATTTTTTATGATGTGGGCAATGCCTTTGATTCCTTCAACGATTATCAACTCAAGCAGGGGACCGGGGTTGGTCTGCGTTACTTTACCCAGATAGGTGCAATCCGTCTTGATCTGGCCCGGCAGCTGGGGGAAAGGGACAACGGCTATCGTCTGCATTTCAGCCTGGGGTTGGCATGGTAAGAGTATTGACCGTCACCTTCGTGGTTTTCTGCCTGCTTGCCGGCCTGATTGTCGGTGCTGCTATCTGGCTATTCTATACCTCAGCTGGCGCGGACTTTGCTTTGAGTCGTTTGGCGCAACAGCTTGATGCCAGGATCACTACATCAAGGCTTGATGGCTCTATGGCGCGTGGGCTGAGTATCTCTGATTTGGTGATTGACCAGTCACAGTTCAGCCTGCGAGCTCGCCGCGTCCATCTGGATATGGCTGTTTCATCACTTTATCCCTTTCATTTGTCCATTTCTAACGTTGCTCTGGCAGATACTTCTCTGGTATTGCCTCAAACTGAACCAGCCCAACAACCACCAGGTCTTGCACTGCAGATTCCACAACTGCCGGCAATCCTTGATCTACTGAAGGTTGATGTTGCCCAACTTGATCTGAAAAATATGTCAATTACCCAGGGTGATGACATCAGGGTGGTAGAAGAGCTGAATGCGGCTATAGGTTTTAACCAGAGACAATTATCAATCAACGATCTTCGTTTGCGTATTGATGATCTGTCCGTTGCTGCAACACTGGATCTGGATATGGCTGGTTCGGCACTGGATCTGTCGGCAACAATTGAAAATAGTGGTGTCGATCAGCCCTGGGAAAGTTTTTTGGTTACAACTTCCCTTGCCGGTGTTGATGCTGACAGCACTTCCGGGGAAATCAATCTTCAGCTTCAGCTGGTTGATCTGGAAGCTTTTTTTCTGCAAGCAGATGTCACTCTGGGGGAGAACAGGTTGGACTTTTCCGAGCTTTTATTTCACCAGGCCAAACGGCCGGGCTCGATTGCGGCAGCAGGGATGCTGCAATTCGATAGTGATGGACCAGCCTTGTCCGTCACTATTTTTGCTCAGGATCTTGATTTAAGTGAGGAAGCAAGTCTTCCTTTGATTGTGAATGGAAATATTGAGCTGAGCTATGCACAAATGAAATATCAGGGGCGGCTTGATTTAATGACCAGAGGCGACGAACTGGTCACAACTACCCTTGCTGCTGACTTTTTTGGTGATGATCAGCAACTGCACCTTGAACAGATCAGGTCCAACTGGCTGGCCGCACAGATTACCGGTAGCCTTGACCTTGACTGGCAGGAATCGCCGGAGGTTGAAGTCCAATTACAGGTCGAAGATTTTTCCCTTGAGCCTTTTCTCCCTGACAGTAACAGTCTGCTCAATGCCAGTCTGGCGGCCGGATATCGTCATGATGAGCAATCCCCACAAGCTCATATTGATGTTGAACTTTACGATTCAACCCTCTACAAACAACCCTTGTCCGGGATGATCGTGGCAGACTACGAAAATGATAATCTGATTCTTCATCAGCTAAATCTGGTCAGTAACAGCGCCCAACTGCAGGCGCAGGGTGATTTAAAAAACCAGATTAATGTTGCCATGACGATCCAACAAGCAGCCGATCTATACCCACCGGTTGCGGGAGTTCTGACCGCACAGGGATGGTTAAAGTACGGAAAAGATGGCAGCGCAGCAGACCTTCAACTTGCCGGCACAGATATCGCCTATGATCGCTGGCAGCTGGATTCTCTGACATCTCACTTGCGTCTTGATGTCGATCAAACCCTTTCTGCTTCAGTTCAAATGCAGCAACTGGGTTCCGAGGACATAATAACGCTGGTTGATATGATTGATCTGCAGGCCGAAGGTACCTTGATGAACCATCAGATCGGCATCAGCGCCAAGGCGCAAGAGACAAGGATGGAAACCACACTGCAGGCAAGCTGGTCAGAGTCCCAGTGGACGGCCCTGCTGCAACAACTGAAAATTGCTACATCAGGGAGCCAATGGCGTCTTAACTCTCCTGCTTCCCTGACCGTTGGGCCACAGCTGGTCAGGGTTTCTGAAGTATTGCTCGATGCGGGGTCGCAGCAATCCATCCGTCTGCAAGGGGAGTTTTTGCCTGCGGCGGAGTCCCTTGAGCTAGATCTTGATTGGTCGGAACTGCCGCTGGACCTTTTTAGTGATTGGCTTGACTCTTCTATGGTCCAGGGGGTCTCAGGTGGAGCCTTGTCTGTGCAGCATCAGCCGGAAAGCACTCAAATCCACCTTGCTGCGCAATTCAATGCCGATCTTCAGTATCAACAGATGTATCTGCAGGACACCAGCACCAGATTAACCCTGGATTGGGGAATGGATGGCCTGACAGGAGATGTCCGTATCGATATCGGCTCCCCGGCCCATCTGCTGTTTAAGCTTGATTCCGCTGATCCGCCGGGTATGGACCTGCCTGATGTCACTAACATGTCGTTAGCGTGTCGGCAGGTGCCTTTGCAGCTGATTCAGCCCTGGTTGCCGGCGGATATGATTGCCCAGGGAGTTTTTACCTGTGATATGGAGGGTTGGTGGTCCATAGACAATGTCTTTAACCTCCATGGTAAGACAGAGATCAGTGCCGGTTCCCTGTATTGGTATGATGATGAACAAGAAATGGAGGTCGATATTGAAAAAGCAAGTCTGGAGTTATCCTGGCAGGAAAAAGCCCTGCAGGTACAGACAACCCTGACACATGATTTTGGCCATATCAACAGCCAACTTGAGGTCGGGATCCCCGCGCAGATGCCGATCAACCTGGAAGACAGCACCCCGATTGCCGCTGAGGTCAGTTCATTGCTGCAAGAAAGTGGGTTGCTGGCGGTGTTCTTTCCTCAGTATGTATACGACAGCAAGGGAACAATGGAGCTGTCGGCGAGCGTCAGCGGTACCGTCGGTGAGCCGTTGTTTGCAGGCACTGCCGGCGTTCAAGAAGCGGAATTATACGTGCCTGCAGCCGGAATCCGCATTGCCGATATTAATGCTGAAGCGCAATTTGATGGACAACAACTCAACCTGTCAACCCTGCGGATGACTTCTGCCGGCGGCACAATCAGTGGACAAGGGAATCTGGATCTGCTTGGCTGGTCCCCCGACAGCTATCATCTTTCCTTGTCGGGTGAAGGATTCCAGTTGATCAATTTAAGTGATCTGGCTGTTCAGATCAGCCCCGAACTGGTGATCGATGGTAATTTTGACACCATTCGTGTGCGTGGGAAATTAATCCTTCCGCAGGTGATGATCGAAGAACAAACCCGTACTCAGGTGGTTCAAAACAGTCCCGATCTGGTCATTGTCGATCGCCAGGGAACTCAACGACGAACAACAGCCTTTCGTCACGATATTGATGTTAATCTCATCCTCGGAGAACAGGTATTGCTTGATGTTGCCGGTCTGCAGGCGCGGATTGCCGGATCATTGCGTCTGTTCAGCGATGCGCAGCAGAGTATTGCAGCACAGGGACAATTAAATGTAGAACGCGGGCGCTTTTCTACCTACGGTGTTTCCCTGGACATCGAACGTGGTGATCTGTATTTTGCCGGTGTCCCCTTACAGTATCCGACCCTCGATATTCTGGCGATACGTCGCGCCGGAGAGGTTCGGGCCGGGGTGCGAGTGACCGGGACACCTCAGGAACCACAAATCAGTCTCTATTCTGAACCGCCTATGCCCGATGCGGATGTGTTGTCTTATGTTGTGCTCGGCCGGCCCCTGGACAGCAGTGGCGGTGATACTGATTTATTGATGCTGGCCACTGGAGCATTACTGTCACAAGGGGAATCCATCATTTTACAGGAACGCTTAAAAGGGCGTCTGGGCCTGGATGTGCTTGAATTTTCTGCCGGCGATGGCAATACCGGTGACGCAGTTATTACTACCGGCAAATATATTTCCCCTGATCTTTATGTGAGCCTTGGATATTCTCTTTTTAACGATAGTAACGAGATCAAAATACGTTATCGGCTCTCATCCCGACTGGAACTGGAGTCGACTATTGGTCAGGAATCCGGAGTAGATCTTTATTACCGCCTGGAAAGGGATAGACTGTTTAAAAAGTGAAAGGCCCGCTATGGTAGCGGGCCTTCAACGATTACTGAGTCTTGCCTTCAGAATCCTCCCTGTCACGGGAATTGCCGGTGCCTGATAACACCGGTGGGGTGGAAAACCTTCTCAACTGCTGTGTCTCGTCTTCGATAGGCATTCCTCCTTTCTGATATGGTTTTATTGTAACGAATTTCAGAAAAAAATAAAAGTGGGGGCAATGTGAAAAAAACGGGATTATCTTTACCGATATTTTTGTTTACTGTACCTTCTTCCGGCATAAGATCGGGTTGATAAACAACCGTCACCAAAGTCGCAGATCTGATATGAAAGGTTCTCATTGTGGATGTCTTGCCCTTGTTTATTTTGTGGATTGTTATGGCTTGTGGCGCTTATGCTGTTGCCAAAAGCCGTGGGCGTAACTGCCGTCTCTGGTTTGCTATTGGGTTGATGATCGGACCCTTTGCCATTCTGATTGTGGCACTACTACCATTAGGCCCTAACGCCAAAAAAGGATACCAGTAATCAATCCATGAAAAATCGTTTGATAAAATTGTTGATATTTATTGTCGGCGGTAGTGTAGCTGGTGCGTTCTTCGGGTATCTCGGTCAGTGTGCCGGCAGTACCTGAGGTGCTTTTGTCAGTCCCTGGTCAGGGGCATTGTTTGGCGCACTGATTGGTTTTTTCCTGGGGATGCTCCCGTCAGAACAGGGGAGGCAATAGCCCCCTGTTCTCTTTTTGTGACAGATAAACCTCTTTTTTCATAGGTTCTGGAGACTAATCGTCTTGATGTTGCCGATTGTTGCGCTGATATGTGGTTTGCTTGTGCTGGTTTGGAGTGCAGATCGTTTTGTTGACGGTTCCGCCGCCGCCGCGCGGCATGCTGGTATGCCGCTGCTGCTGGTCGGGATGGTGGTTATTGGTTTCGGTACTTCGGCACCTGAAATGCTGATCTCTGCCATTGCCTCAACTCAGGGGAATCCCGGCTTGGCGTTGGGTAATGCCTATGGTTCGAACATTTCCAATATTGCTCTGATCCTTGGTGTCACTGCGTTAATCAGCCCTATCCCGGTACCAGCAAAAATTCTTCGTTCTGAATTGCCGGTGCTGGCGGTCATTACATTATTGACAGTTGTGCTGCTGTGGAATCTCTCCATCAGTCGGATGAATGCCATCCTGTTGTTGCTGGCCTTTGCTGCGGTTATTGTCTGGTGGATTGTCATCGCCTTGCGCCATAAAAATACCGAAAAGTTGCTGGCAGCGTCAGAATATAGCGATGATTATATAATGCCGTTAAAACCGGCAATTTTCTGGTTGGTTGTCGGGTTAATCCTGTTGGTCGCAAGTTCCCGTATACTGGTCTGGGGGGCGGTTGAAATTGCCACCGCCCTGGGTGTCAGTGATTTAATGATCGGCCTGACGATTGTCGCTGTAGGCACCTCCCTTCCTGAGTTGGCCGCTGCCGTAGCAGCAGCTCGCAAAAAAGCTCACGATCTGGTCTTGGGCAATATTATTGGTTCCAATATTTTTAATACCCTCGCGGTCGTTGGCATTGCCGGTGTTATCCACCCCCTTGATTTCGGCAGTGAGGTTCTCTACCGCGATTGTCTGATTATGGGTATTCTGACCTGTTCTCTTTTTGCCGCAGCATGGCGCGGACGCTATCGGTTGTCTCGCTGGTTTGGCGCTATACTGGTGTTGAGCTATGTCGCCTATCTGGGATTGCTGGGATTCCAAATTCTTGGCTACCTATGAAAAATCGGTGGCTTACCCCTTGACACATCGTTGAATATGAATGATTTTGATAGATTATAAAATCCGTTTTCCGACCCCCTTAAAACTTTTAGTTACAAAATATTGACAATAAAGGAGTCATCATGCCCATTTCTGAAGATTTTAAATCACGTTTGTACCCTATCGCCAACCAGTTGGTGGAACACTATGGGACCCCTTTTCATATTTATGATGAGGTCGGTATCCGCCAAACCGGTGAGCAGCTCAAACAGGCATTTTCTCATCTCGATGGCTTTCGCGAATATTATGCCGTCAAGGCTTTACCCAATCCACGTATTCTCCAAATAATGGCCGAAATGGGCTTTGGTTTCGATTGCAGCTCCATTGCTGAAGTACTGCAAAGCCGTCAGGTTGGTGCGCGTGGTGAAGACATCATGTTTACTTCGAATAACACCGATCAACTGGAGTTCGAAACGGCTCTGGCTGATGGTGGTTGTATTTTAAATCTGGATGATATTTCCCTGATCGACAAGGTAAAGGAATTTCCCGAGCTGATCTGCTTCCGCTATAATCCAGGTCCGAGACGATCAGGCAACGTCATTATCGGCAATCCGATCGAAGCCAAATATGGGGTCAGTTACGAGCAGATTGTTGATGCCTATCGCCAGGCCAAGCAGCGTGGTGCCAGTCGATTCGGCCTGCATACCATGGTTGCCTCCAACGAACTGGATTATACCTACATGGTGGAAACAGCGCGCATGGTGCTGGATATAGTTGAAATGGTCAGTAGTGAGCTTAATATTTCATTTGAATTTGTCAATATCGGTGGTGGTTTCGGCATTCCTTATCGTCCCAAGCAAAAGCCTCTTGACCTTGCCGCGATGTCCCGTGAGATTGGCGATATTTTTGCGGCTTTTGAGGCCAAACATGGCTATGTCCCGAAGATGTACATGGAAAGCGGCCGCTATATGACCGGCCCCCATGGTTGTCTGTTGACCAAGGCGATTAATCATAAGAATATCTATCGCAACTATATTGGTGTTGATGCCTGTATGTCGTCCCTCATGCGCCCGGGCATGTATGATGCCTATCATCATATCGAGGTCATCGGTAAAGAAAACGAAGCGGCAGATCACATCTACGATATCGTCGGCTCCCTGTGTGAAAACAACGATAAATTTGCTGTACAGCGCCATTTTCCACAGATCGAAGAAGGAGATATCCTGGCAATTCACGATACCGGTGCCCATGGTCATTCGATGGGCTTCCAGTACAACGCCAGATTGCGTCCACAGGAACTGCTGCTGAAAGCTGATGGAACTGTTGAGCTGATCCGTCGGGCCGAAACGCTCGAGGATTACTTTGCGACCCTGACATTTAACGCTGATCATTTTTCTCCAACCCGGGCATAGATTTGTCGTTGGAACAACATCAAACCACCCTGGAACATCAGATATTGCCGCCATTGACGGTGGAAACCTTAGTCAATGGCGGCTCCGGTCTGGCACGTTTTAACGGACGAGTCGTGTTTATTCCCCACACCTGCGCCGGTGATCTGGTTCGCGTTAAGGTTGTGCGTTCCAAAAAAAACTACCTGGAAGCAGAATTGCTCGAGGTACTGCAACCCGGCCCTGAGCGCCGGACTCCTGTTTGTCCAGTTGCCGGGGAGTGCGGTGGTTGTCAGTGGCAACACCTGTCTTATGACCAACAGCTTCATTGGAAACATCAGCTGTTTGTTGAGACCTTGAGTCACCAGTGTCACATTGCTGCATCGGCGATCAAACCAATCATCCCCTCAACTGATCAATGGCATTATCGCAGTCGTGTCCAGATCAAATGCTTTAATCGACACGGTCACTTTATCACCGGTTTTTATCGTCCACGCAGTCGCTATGTCGTTGCTGTCGATCAGTGTCCGATCATGGATCAACGTCTCAATCGGTTGATGACTGACCTTAAGGCTCTAATCAACGGCTCTGTCTTTGCTGATGAAATTCCCCAGATCGATCTGTCGGTCGACGATAACGGCAAATGTGTAGCTGTCGTGCACTATGTGGGCAGACAAGGTTCAGGTCTGATCGATTGCTTGCGCCATTGTGGTCTGAGCGCCGATGTGCTGGTTCAGTTTGGTTCCAAAAAAAACATCCAAACGATTTGTGGTGACGGGCTGCTAAAGATTCATGTCGATACCCCCCCTATATATCTAAAATACAGTGCCGGGTCCTTTGCCCAAATCAACCTGCAGCAAAACCGTGTGCTTGTCGACACCCTGATGGCCACTTTCCCCTGGAGCAAAAATTACCGGGTATTGGAGATTTTCTGCGGCATGGGAAACCTGTCTTTTCCTCTGGCTCGTCGGGTAGAGCATCTGATCGGGATTGAAGAATCGGTTACGTCGATCCGCATGGCACAGCATAATAGTCACCAAAATGCCATCACTAACCTGACCTTTACCGCAGCTGCAGCGGAAGATGTCATCGGCGCTGCAATTCATCAGGGCCATTTTGATGTTGTTGTGCTTGATCCACCCCGAACAGGTGCCTATTCTGTGATAAAGTGTTTGGTCACGACAGGAATTCCCTATCTTGTTTATGTGTCCTGCGATCCACAAACCTTGGCACGCGATCTGAAACATCTGATAGATTGCGGATATCAGATCCTGTCCACTCAGCCGCTAGATATGTTTCCGCAGACTCATCACTGCGAAAGCATTACTTTGTTGCAGAAAATCAGCTGATTTTTATTTGTCTGTTTTCTGTGCAAACTTGATTTTGATGATTATTATTTGTGCATCTGCCTGGTATGCATGCTTATTCGTCATTTTTTTTAGCCTTTAAATTATCTGTAACAGTCTGATTATATTAGATAATATATTTTTCATCATTTCTATATCATTATGGCAAGGTCTTTGCTTTTTTAAGTGGGTGTTGGCGGTTGGGATCAACGCCCGGTCGAAATATTTATCTGGTGACAGGAGGCAAGTGTTATGCGTAAGGTCGAAGCAATAATTAAACCGTTTAAATTGGATGAGGTTAAAGAGGCGTTGAACGAAATCGGCATCCAGGGGATTACTGTGAGTGAAGTGAAGGGTTTCGGGCGGCAGAAGGGTCATACCGAGCTTTATCGTGGAGCCGAATATGTTGTCGATTTTATCCCCAAGATCAAAATGGAAATCATCGTGGCTGATGATCTAGTTGCTAAAGTTGTTGATACCATTGCCGAAACTGCGAAAACCGGACGTATTGGTGACGGCAAGATTTTTGTCACAAGCATTGATGACGTTGTCAGGATCAGAACCGGTGAGCGGGGAGAAGACGCTCTTTAGTTATCCGTCCATCAGCGCAGATTTTATCTATCATAATAAATTTTGATGCTACTCATATGTTCAGTTTTCAAGGGATGAGATAAACATCCCGACAGTCCCATAACATTCAAAGGAGAAGTAAACAATGACACCAAGTGAAGTCGTCAAATTTGCTAAAGAAAATGATGTCAAATTCGTAGATTTTAAATTCCTCGATTTTGTTGGGATCTGGCAACATTTTGCTGCCCCCTTAAGTGAATTCAGTGAAGATATCTTTGAAGAGGGTTTGGGATTCGATGGTTCGTCTATCCGCGGTTGGCAACCTATTCATGATTCCGACATGCTGCTGATTCCTGACCCTGTAACCGCCAAAATTGATCCTTTCATCGAAATGACTACCTTAAGCCTGATCTGTAACATTTTTGATCCGATCACCCGTGAGGGTTATACCCGTGACCCACGCTTTATTGCTCAAAAAGCTGAAGCGTATCTCAAATCAACTGGTATTGCTGATACGGCTTACTTTGGCCCGGAACCCGAGTGTTTTATCTTTGATGATGTCCGTTATGCCTCCAGTTCCAATGAATCCTTTTATGCTCTCGATTCGGTTGAAGGGATCTGGAATACCGGCCGTGAAGAGTTCCCCAACTTAGGTTACAAACCCAAGCACAAAGGGGGGTATTTCCCGGTTGCACCTACCGACAGCATGGTTGACCTGCGCAATGAAATGATGATGGTGCTCCAGGAAGTCGGAATGGTCGTTGAATGTGGCCACCACGAGGTTGCTACTGGCGGTCAGTGCGAAATCGATATGCGTTTTGACTCCCTTCTTGCGATGGGTGACAACCTCCAGTGGTTTAAATACGTCCTCAAAAACGTTGCTTTCCGTAACGGTAAAACCGTTACCTTTATGCCAAAACCGATTTATGGTGACAACGGCTCCGGTATGCACTGTCATCAATCCCTCTGGAAAGACGGCAAAAACATGTTTGCCGGTGATGGCTACGGTGGCCTTTCTAAAATGGCCATGTACTACATCGGTGGTATCATGAAGCATGCCAAGGCTCTTTGTGCTTTCACCAACCCCACCACCAACTCCTACAAGCGTCTGGTTCCAGGTTATGAGGCCCCGGTTAATCTGGCTTATTCCAACCGCAACCGTTCTGCTTCGTTGCGCATTCCGGTAACCAGCAATGAAAAAGGCAAACGGGTTGAATATCGCACTCCGGATCCTTCAGCCAATGGCTATCTGGCGTTCGCCGCTATGATGATGGCTGGTCTCGACGGGATTGAAAACAAGATTGATCCAGGTCAACCTCTAGATAAGGATATCTACGGTTTGTCACCGGAAGAATTAAAGGATATCCCCAATGTTGCCACGTCACTTGAGGATGCCCTGAACAACCTGGAACAGGACCATGCCTTCCTTCTCAAGGGAGATGTCTTTACCGAGGATGTTATTGAGATGTGGGTCAACTACAAGCGTAGCGCTGAGGTTGATCCGGTCCGTATGCGTCCGGTACCTGAAGAATTTGCCCTCTACTTCGATTGCTGATTTTCAGTTAAAGCTTAATCTAAAGTAAAAAAGCCTCCGGTCTGATGCCGGAGGCTTTTTTACGTTCAGCGAATGTCTTATTCTAATTGTACCTTTCATTCCATGCCGCCTTCAGGACCTGACAAGCGGTACGGAGTCGATTAGTTTTTATGCGGCAACGGCCTCTTTTGTATTACTGACAATGTGAATATCACGTTGTGGGAAGGGGATACTGATACCCTCGACATCAAAGCGCAGTTTAATCGCCTCCTGAAGATCAAATAATACCGGCCAATAGTCACCGCTGTTGACCCAGGGACGGACGGCAAAATCAACACTGCTTTCACCTAATGCCAGCACTCCGATGGTTGGTTGAGGTTCCGGTAGAATCCGTTCATCTGCGGCAAGAAGATCGCCTAATACCACTTTAACCTTCTGTAAATCATCGCCATAGCCGACGCCGATAACCAGATCTAACCGGCGGGTCGGCTTGGTTGAGTAATTGGTAATGGTTGTTCCCATGATCTGGGAGTTGGGTACGATGATTTGTTTGTTGTCGCCGGAACGCATCAGAGTACAAAATATCTGGATTTCTTCAACAATTCCTGAGATTCCACCAGCTTCTATAAAGTCGCCCGCTTTAAATGGCCTGAAAACGATCAACAGAACTCCAGAAGCAAAATTACTCAAGGTCCCCTGAAGTGACAGACCAATGGCCAGGCCGGCCGCTGCAACGACAGCAGCAAAAGAGGTTGTTTCCACACCCATTTTGCTGATTGCAGCAATAACAACAAAAACCATCATGGTCACAAACAATATGTTTTTGGTGAATTTGACCAGGGTATCATCTACCTTGGTTTTGATCATGGCTTTAGCAGCAGTATTTGATATGGTCCTTGCCACAATCCGACCAACAATAAAAATAACCACTGCCCACAGCAGGGGAAAGCCGTAGGTCTGAATCAAGCCGTAAAACATGTCAGGTGAAATGTCGTTCATAAATATCCTCCTCGAATGGTGGAATGGGACTAACAAGCGGCTTGTGGAGTGTTTGTAGTGGAATAAGCAACCAAATTGGTTAGCTTTAGCATAAACATTTAAAGAGAATGTTCGCCAATGTATTTTTTTATGGCGTTGAGATCAGCGCTCATGTATTCACGGCGTTGAGGAAGATCACGTAATTTTTCAATGCTTGGAACTGGTGGCGGTGGTGCGCCAATGGCCCTGGTAATGGCCTCAGGAAACTTGGCCGGGTGAGCTGTTGCAAGGCAGACACAAGGAGCGCCTGCCCCGAGCTTCATGGCGGCAGCAACACCTACAGCCGTATGGGGATCAAGGACATATCCCGTCTTTTGATAAAAAGTGGCGATCTGTTCCAGGGTGGCTGGATCGTCGATCGTCGCCGCAATGAAATCTCTCTGAATACGTTTTAACAGCTCGCCTTCAAAACGAATTTTCCCGTCGGCTTTGAAGCCATTCATCGCAACAAGAACTTTGGCCGTATCACCATCATACAGGTAATAAAGGTAGCGCTCAAAGTTGCTGGCCACCTGGATATCCATGGACGGCGATAGTGACTGGTGAACCGTCGCAAGGGAATAGTCGCCCTGCTTGACAAAGCGACTTAGAATATTGTTGGCATTAGTAGCGAGAATCAGTTGCGGGATTGGCAGTCCCATTTCTTTTGCCATGTAACCGGCAAAAATATCACCAAAGTTTCCCGTCGGAACACTGAACTGAACCTGTTTTCCTCCGGTTTTTTCCACAACGCGGAAATAGGCGTAAAAATAGTAAACAATTTGCGCGAGAACCCTGACCCAGTTGATGGAGTTGATCGATCCCAGGGCATGGAGCTGCTTGAAATGGGCATCGTTGAATATATCCTTGACGATGGTTTGAGCGTCATCAAAGGTGCCATCAATAGCAATATTAAAAACGTTAGCGTCAGCAACCGTTGTCATCTGCATTTCCTGAACCGCAGAGACACGTCCATTCGGGTATAAAATGAAAATATTGATATTGTCTTTGCCACGAACGCCGGCAATAGCAGCGCTGCCGGTATCTCCACTGGTGGCACCGACAATGTTCATTTTTTTGCCTTGTTGAACCAGATAGTACTCAAAGAGGTTGCCAAGAAACTGCAGCGCGACATCTTTAAACGCTAAAGTTGGGCCATGGAACAGTTCAAGAATATACAGATCATCCTGTTTGACCACCGGTGTAACGTCAGGATGATCAAATACCGCGTAAGATTTGTCCACAAGGTTGCGCAGATCTTCAACCGGCAGGTCGCTAGCGTACAGTGAGATAATTTCATGGGCGAGATCTTTATAGTCTAACCGGCTCAAGCTCTGAAGTTGCTGTTCAGATAGGCGAGGTATCTTTTGTGGCAACAATAGTCCACCATCGGAAGCCAGCCCCATCATTACTGCATCACTGAAAGACAAATCACGAACCTGACCACGTGTACTGCAATATTTCATAGGGTTAGAGTCTCTTTCCTAAAGTAATTTCTAGCGTCGGATTTATGTCGGTAGGTCAATCTTCCCTTGAATATTCTTAAAATATTTAACAGCATCTGTATAGTACTGATTATCACAGCCAAATAAAAGTCATCAGAACAAAAAAAAGGCGTAAGGCCCTGATAGGGACCTTACGCCTGGTAACAGTCTGCTGGGGTTGGTTTAGTTGTGCTCAGCTTCCTGAGCATCAACCACAGCAACAGCGGCCATATTGATAATGTCTGCAACATCATCGCCACGCTGCAACACATGGACCGGTTTTTTCATCCCCATCAGGATCGGACCAATGGCCTCCGCCCCACCCAGTTTGTTCAGCAGTTTGTAGCTGATATTGCCGGACTGAAGGTCGGGGAAGATAAACACATTGGCATCACCCTTGAGCATGGAGAAGGGGTATTGGTTTTCGGTTAACTCAGGATCGAGGGCCACATTCGCCTGAATCTCACCGTCGACAATCAGATCAGGATCAAGTTGTTTGACCAGTGCCGTTGCTTTTTTCACCTTTAACGCTTGTGGTTCGTTACTGCTGCCGAAGTTGGAGAAGGACAGCATGGCAACCTTGGGAACGATATCAAACTGGCGCACTTTTTCAGCCACCAGAATCGCTGTTTCAGCCAATTCTTCCGGTGTCGGGTCGATGGCGACAGTAGCGTCGGCAATAAAGACGACCTGCTTTTTAAAGACCATCATATACATGCCGTGAACCTTGGACAGGTTGTTTTGCTTGCCGATGATTTCAAGTGAGGGTCTGATCGTTTCCGGATAGTGATGGTTGATACCGGAGAGCATGGTGTCAGCATCGCCCTGTTGCACCATCAGGGCACCAAAATAATTATAGTTGCCTTTTAGTTGACTCATGGCGCCATTATGGGTAACGCCTTTACGCTGGCGCAGTTCAAACATTTTGCCGACATACTCATCACGTTTGTCACTGGTGGTTGGGTCAATCACGGTGATACCGCTTAAGTCAACGTGGATATGCTTGGCTTTGGCGGCAATAGCTTCAGCGTTGCCGAGGAGAATCGGGGTGGCAATGTTTTCACTGACCAGAATCTGGGCTGCACGCAGGATTTTATCTTCTTCGCCTTCGGGGAAGACAATACGCTTGGGTGCCGCTTTTGCCTTGTTGATCAGCGTCCGCATAACCTCCTTGGAGCGACCCTGCATGGCTTCGAGGGATTCGATATATTTAGCCATATCCTTGATCGGACGGCGGGCAACGCCACTATCCATCGCTGCCTGGGCGACGGCCGGAGCTACATGCAGCAATACGCGCGGGTCGAAGGGTTTGGGAATAATATAGTTGCGTCCGAATTGGATGTCTTCACCAGCGTAAGCCTTGCGGACGGAGTCGGGAACGTCCTGCTTTGCCAGGTCAGCAAGAGCCTTGACCGCAGCCAGTTTCATTTCCACATTAATAGCACTGGCGTGGACATCAAGGGCGCCGCGGAACAGGAAGGGGAAGCACAGTACGTTGTTGACCTGGTTGGTGAAGTCAGAACGTCCGGTACCAATGATGACATCATCGCGTACAGCTTTGGCTTCCGGCGGAGTAATTTCCGGGTCGGGGTTGGCCATGGCAAAAACAATCGGATTGGGTGCCATCGTCTTGAGCATTTCCGGAGAGAGTGCACCCTTCGAGGAGAGACCAAAGAAAATATCGGCATTTTTGACCGCGTCTTCGAGGGTACGGTCAGTGGTTTCTGCTGCCAGACGTTCCTTGTATTCGTTCATCCCTTCTTTACGACCTTTGTAAATAACCCCTTTGGTGTCACAGAGGATGACGTTGTTCTTGTCGATCCCCATGACAATGGCAAGGTTGGCACAGGAGATACCTGAAGCACCGGCTCCATTGACAACCATCTTGACGTCTTTAATATCTTTGCCGACGATTTCCAGAGCATTGATCATCCCGGCTGAAGAAATAATGGCCGTACCGTGCTGATCATCATGGAAAACGGGAATATCCATGAGTTCTATCAGTTTTTCCTCAATATAGAAGCATTCCGGTCCTTTGATGTCTTCAAGGTTGATGCCGCCGAAGGTTGGTTCCAGTAATTTAACTGTACGAATAATTTCATCGGGGTCTTTTGAATCAATTTCAATGTCAAAAACATCAATGTCGGCGAAACTCTTGAACAGGACCCCTTTGCCTTCCATAACCGGCTTGCCGGCTAAAGCACCGATGTCTCCAAGGCCAAGCACCGCAGTCCCGTTGGAAACAACCGCAACCAGGTTCCCTTTGGCCGTATACTTGTATGCATCCGCCGGATTTTTTTCTATTTCCAGGCAGGGCTCCGCAACACCCGGGCTATAAGCTAGAGCTAAGTCCCGGCTGGTAGCGCAGGGCTTGGTGGTAATGACTTCGATTTTTCCTTTTCGGCCGCTACTGTGATAATCAAGAGCATCTTGGCGCATTGACATGGATGTATTTCCTCCTGTAAGAGAATGTGAACTTAACGGGTGTGACAAGAAATCAACGCATTTGATTTTGTGCACACGACATCATTCAGAGTAAAAAATTATAGTTTTACTAAATTTCTGTCAAGCTGAAAGGGCTTAACTCATAGAATATAAACTATTTCTGTTAATACGCAATGCCAATGCCAAGATTGTGTTTATGCTATAAACTAAACATATTCTATAGTTGCAACGCTTTGTGCGACTTATGGTAATAAATATACCCTGTGTTGTTCGTATTTCCGTGAATTTTGGCGCTTTTTCGCCATAAAATAGACTTAAGACCAAGGGCAATTTTTGTGAAAATAGGTGTATTGTCAGATACCCACATTGTTTTAATCCTCTATGGACGACAACTGGCAGCCCAACCGATCCACGCTTGGCACCGGCACCAACGGTTGCTATGTTGACCCTTGGTGAAACGGTCTTCGGTGAAATTAATGATCTAGCGTAGTTTCGTTATGCTGAATCAAGCTTAAATCAGGTTGTTGGGTGAACCGCCTGTCAGTTCTGCCCTCATTATTTAAGGAAAGTTATTATTATGCTGGATATTTTTCTTCGTGGTGGCCCGTTAATGTATCCGATACTTTTTTGTTCGATCATCGGTTGGGCAATTTTTATGGAACGTTTTTTTGCCTACGTTCAGATCCGCAGAGAATTGTTCCGTCTGAGAACCAAGGTTTCTGATCTGTTAAGCAACAATCGCCCTGAAGATGCCCTTGAACTTTGTCTGCAGGGCAGATCACCGTTGGCCCGTATTCTGCTGGTTGTGCTTAAAAATCGAGGTGCATCACGTGCCCACCTGAAGTCCCTGGCAGAAGAAGTAGGGGAACGTGAGGCTGTTTTTCTGCAGCGCTACCTTGGCCTGCTGGCCACTATTGCCAACGTATCTCCCTTGCTGGGACTGCTCGGGACGGTTCTTGGGATGATTAACGCTTTTAATGTGATCGCTGCCGAAGGGGTTGGTACGCCGGCTACTCTGGGCGGAGGCATTTCCGAAGCATTGATCACCACCGCTGCCGGACTCAGTGTGGCAGTGCCGATGTTGCTGGTCCATCGCTACCTGTCTGCGCGCTCCGATCGCTTGACCCTTGAGTTGGAAGAGGCCTCCATGAAGATCGTTGATCAGGTTGAGGGTTAACATGGGCTTTCGGCGTAAGGTCAGTGAATCTCCACGGGTCGAATTGACCCCGATGATCGATGTTGTTTTTTTGTTGTTGATTTTCTTTATGATCTCAACAACCTTCATCGAGCGCCCGGGGGTTAATATCGATCTGCCGGAAGGAGGAACCCAGCAGGTTGCTGCAGAAAAAAAAGAAGTTGAGGTATATCTGACCGAAGAAGGAGACCTTTATCTGCAGCGTGAGGCTATTACTCAGACTGAGTTGAACGACCATCTGGTTGGATTAGGAATTGAATCGGCCAGGGAAATGACCTTTTTACTGATGGCCGACAAGTCAGCGCGCCACGGCTGGGTTATTGAGGTGATGGAAATTG
>JAWOFG010000020.1:0-19933 GCA_046482365.1 Pelovirga sp.
ATTTGGGCCTTGCAAAGTGATAATATGTATGACGCTTACTATGAGGGTTGGGATGTTAGCAGCTCTTCTTTAGCTGACTCATCGTTATCGGAGCAGCTATATGAGTTGGCGCTTTCAAATGTTTCCGCTGGTGCTAATTTAGACGTTAGAGTCATGAATCTTTTCACAGCCAGTGATGATTACGCCCAGTCTCAACTCATCGCCGGCCCTGCCCCAGTCCCCGAGCCCGGCACCTTATTGCTGTTAGGTTCCGGTTTGGCCGGTTTGGCCCTGTATCGTCGTCGGACCAGCAAATAAAGCGAAGCCACTCCCATGATAAATAAAAAAGCCCGTCCGTTTGGATGGGCTTTTTTTTACCACTGACACTGAAATAAGGGGGGACATAATACCGATTAATTTAATCGGTATTATGTCCCCCCTTATTTCCCCCCTTATCTCAGTCTTAATGCGATGCTTCCTTTTGTTTCTTGGCGATAGGCAAAGGTGCCTCAGTGTAAAAACGGATAAAGGACCGCAATTTCTGCAATTGCTCATCTGACAGCGTGGCAAAGTGGACACTGCCGCGTCGGACAGGCACGAGGTTGTCGCGCAAACGATAATCCGATACCGATTTGACCGGCAGTTTATCGACGATCAGTTCATGATTGTGATACAGGCTGAGTTCCTTGATATCTGAACGTCTGAGCTTCTGCCCCAGATAGCGAAAAGACAGTCCACCTTCGCTGATATCCATGATGTGATAGGGCAGAGATTCGGGGCCGCGATCAATCAGCACCAGAGCCCGGTTCACGGCCTGAAAGCGCTGGTTCTCTCTGACGGGGCTGTATTGGTAGCGACTTTCCATTATCTTCTCTTTATTGGCCGAGCACTTTTCGGCCATGGAGAGGGGTTTTGAGCTTAAGGGCTTTTCAGTTGAGCCACTGTATTCTCTCATCTTTTGATCCCCGTTGCAACGAGAGTTAAAAATAACTGAAGTATGAAAATCTCTTATGCAATAATTATTCCTTGGTATCGTTCGCGGTGCTGTTGAAGATGGCTCAAAAAGACCTTCACGACTGATATCACCCTCTATGGCTCTGTGTATTGTTAAAATAATCGCCGATTCTTCCTGGATCAGATATAGTCTGGATGGTAAACATGGTCTCAACTCGATAGCTTTGTCGAATTTCTTTACAGGCGTCCTTATATGTTCGGCTTGTCCCGATTCCAGACTTTTTTACTTCTGCCGCCGGCACTGGTCAGTGCGGTGCTGCTGTTTGTCGGCGGACCCGGGCCTGATGCGTTAAGGTCGGTTCGCTATGCCTGGGTCAGCGGGCATCTGGTCTGTTTTGCCCTGTGGGGTTACCTGTATTTGAGCTGGAGGGGCAACCTGTCGATTCGTCGGTTGCTGGTTGAAGTGGTGTTGCTGAGCTTTCTGGTGGGGGGGATGACTGAGATTCTCCAGTCCCTGGTCGGGCGCGAGCCGAGTTGGCGGGATGTGTTTAACGATGTGCTGGGCGGCCTGTTGGCTGTCCTCTTTTTTGCGCCCGGACGGCATCAGCTTATGGCCCCGCTGCGTCATGCAACCCAATTGCTATTGTTACTGGCCGTGGCCTGGAGTTTGATTCCCTTTTCCCGGGCGCTGGCCGATGACATCATCAGTCGTCATCAATTTCCGTTGTTGTCAAATTTTGAGACGCCTTTTGAGCAGACCCGTTGGGGTGGTAAGTCGCGTCGTACTATTGATAAGAAAATTGTTTATCAGGGCGATAAAGCGTTGCGGGTTGAGCTGATTGCCGGCTGGTACCCGGGGGTTTTTCTCAATTTTTTCCCAGCCGACTGGCGTAACTACGAGGCATTGCAGATGCACGTTCATCATCCTTTGCCCGAGCCGCTGGAATTGCATCTGCGGATTCACGATCAGCATCATCGCGCTGCTGATAATCTGCACAGCGACCGATTCAACTCCTCTGTCGTTCTGACTCAGGGCTGGAATCGTATCCGGGTGGATCTTGCTGAGGTCATGAATGCCCCGCGCGAGCGCGAGCTTGATTTGCAACGCGTTGCCGGTGTCGGGCTCTTTGCCGTTTCTCTTGCAGATCCCCAGGTCATCACGATTGATGAGGTCAGATTGCTCAGCCATGAAGCACTGCTTGAGGGTGATTGACAAGAACCCGCGGTGCACATAGAATCCACCCTCCTACAGTCAGGCAAGTTACTTGCTTTTCAGCATAATAAAAGAGGTAGATTGATGAAGGTTCTGATTACTGATGAGATTTCCGACAGCGGTCTGCTGCCGTTGATCAATGATCCGCGCATTACCGTCGATAAAAAAGTCGGTATGGAGATTGATGAGTTACACCAGTGTATCGGTGGCTATGATGCGATTATCACCCGCAGTGGCACCCTGGTTGACGAGGTGTTGTTGAGCCATGCCCAGCGCTTGAAGATCGTTGCCCGCGCCGGGGTCGGGATTGATAATGTTGATGTCGATGCTGCCAGTCGCCGCGGGATTATTGTCGTCAACGCTCCGTACGGCAACGTCAATTCGGCCGCCGAACATACGATGGCGATTCTGCTGGCGAAATGCCGTAACGTTGGGATCGCCAACATCAGTCTGAAAAATGGTGAATGGAAACGCGCACCTTTCACCGGGCGTGAACTCAAAGGCAAGACTGTCGGGATTATCGGCCTGGGCAAGGTTGGCGGGCGGGTCGCTCTGCGCTGTCGCGCTTTTGAGGCTGACGTGCTGACTTACGATCCCTATATTTCTGAAAAACGCGCCGAAGATTTCGGGGTTAAATTGACCTCGCTGGAGGATATCATTCGCTTTTCAGATATTATCAGCGTGCACACCCCCCTCAACGACGAGACCCGTGACATGATCACTGCCGAGCACTTTGCCGGCATGCAGGATGGCGTCTTTATCGTCAATTGCGCCCGTGGCGGGATCATCAATGAAGCGGCCATGCTGGCTGCTCTTGAGTCGGGTAAATGTGGCGGTGCGGCCTTTGATGTGTTCAGCGAAGAGCCCCCGCGCAATGAGGTGCTGAAGAAGTTGATCGCTCACTCCAATATGCTGGTCACCCCGCACCTGGGAGCCAACACCTTTGAGGCACAAAAGAATGTTGCTGTCGACGTCAGCAAGGAAATTATCAACTATATCGATGGTCGTCCCTTGAGCAACGCGGTCAATATTCCCCGTTTTGATCCGGACCTGATGGAGCACATGAAGCCCTTTATGGAACTGGTGACGATTCTGGGTGAATTTATGTCTCAGCTGGCACCTGCCAATCCCAGCAAGATCTCTTTTACCTATAACGGCAAGATTGCGCGCTATGACTGTGAGCCCCTGACTATTTGTGGCCTCGCTGCAATGCTCAATTTCAGTACCGAGCAGGATGTCAATATGGTGAACGCCAGTCTGGTGGCAAAAACCCATGGCATCGCGGTCGAGTCAATCCGTTCGACCGAAACGGATTCCTTTTCCAGTCTCATTACCATTGATCTGGAAAGTCCGGAAGGCAAGCGGCGGATTGCCGGAACCCTGTTTGAAGGCACCCCGAAAATTGTCAAGTTGCGCAATTTCCCCATCGATTTCCGCCCTGAAAAACATATGTTGGTCATCAATTATCAGGATCGCCCGGGCTTGATCGGCAAGATCGGCACTATTTTGGGGGAACATCAGGTTAACATCGGTAACATGAGTCTCGGTCGTCTGGAAAAAGCCGGAGAAGCGATGGTGGTGTTCTCGGTCGACTCACAAGTTGAGCCGGAGACCCTGGCCAAAGTCGGTGCGGCGGTTGACGCGCGCTTTATTAAGGCGGTGCGACTGGGAGTAAGATAGTAACTAACCACCACTGTCATTGCGCAGGATCACCGATCCGATGCTGAATAGATACGATAATAAGGTATCAGATTGTCAGGGGCAGGTCGGTTTTAGCAATAATGCCGACCTGTTCTGCTTTTTCCAGCAGGCAGGAAACCGCTGCCAACCCATCTTCGCCTAAATCGATAGAGTAATCATTAACATACAGGTCGATATGCTGATTGATGACGCTATCGTCAAGTTCCTGAGCGTGTTGACGGATATAACCGGTTGCCTGATGAGGGTGCTTGCGGGCATATTCGATGCTGCGGCGCAAAGCCTGATCTACCCGTCTGATCCGATCTTCACCCAGGTCTCTTTTCGCCAGAATTCCCCCGAGGGGGATCGGATGCCCGGTTTCCCCTTCCCACCACTGTCCCAGATCAAGTAACTGCACCAGCCCGTACTGCTGATAGGTAAAACGTGATTCATGGATAATTACGCCGGCTGCAGCGCGTCCCTGACGCACGGCAGGGATAATCTGATTGAAGGGGAGAACCAGCAGTTCGTTGGCTCCGCCAAAATAAAGTTGCAGCAGCAGATTGGCGGTGGTCAATCGTCCCGGGATGGCAATGGTTTTATTCTTTAATTGTTCGAGGTCGGTTGCACCGTCAGCAACAATCAGGGGGCCACAGCCGCGCCCCAGGGCGGCACCACTGCGCAGCAAGACATAGCGATCGCGCAGATGACCAAAGGCATGAAAAGAAATCTTGGTCAGATCCAGAGCCCCCTTCAACGCTAACTGGTTGAGGGTTTCGACATCTTCAAGGCGTTCGACAAAGGTCAGATCATCACAGGGGATCAAGCCATGAACCAGAGCGTGAAAGATGTAGGTGTCATTGGGACAGGGAGAATAGCCGAGGCTTAAGGTTGTCATGGTAATCGTCCTTCAGGGGATCAGCAGGCCACGCTGCAGCAGAGTCAGAACCCCCTCTTGCGCCACTCTCATGCCCAGGGGGATGTCCCACAGTTCATTGCCACGGGTGCCGGTCGGATTGGAAATCCCGCGCACTTCTAGAAGCGGGCAGGTAAATTCAGCGCATACCTGCGCCGCGGCCGCTCCCTCCATATTTTCACAGATCCCCGCGGTCTGTTGCTGCAGTTGCCGGCTTAACTCAGGAGTGCCGCTACAGTTGTTGACGGTCACAAAGGGGCCGCAGTGCGCTTGTGGAAGCAACTGGACAGCTCGTTGATATAATGGTGTATCAAGCTGGTAGGATTGTTGAAAGAGTGGGGCAAAGTGGGTTTGCTGGGGAATGTTCAGCTGCACCAGCGGGATAAAGCCGTTGTCCGTCGTTACCCCGCAGTCGCCGTAGATCTCGCTGCTGGCCAGGACCAGATCACCGATAGCCAGGCCGCCGTCAGGGTAGCAGCCACCACAGCCACAGAGGATCACCGCTTCGGGCCGTAATTCAGTTAATATCCGGGTAAGTTGCATGGCCATCAGCATGGCACCGATTCCGGCGTGACCGATCACAACGGTCGCCCCGCACAGATTGCCGCGCAGTAGTTCCCTGCCGCCGCATTGCCAGCTTGTGCTGGAGGTTAATTGCTGACGCAGTAGCGCCGTTTCTGCCGGAGTTGCAGCGAGAACCAGCACCATGATTACGGCCTTTTGAACCAGCCATGGCGGATCAGGTCGCGACGCAGTTCACTCCCCTGGTTGCGCACTACGCCCTGGTACCAGAAACACTCCTGGTTGACCAATGGGTTGTCCGGAGTGTCGAGACGTTTGGAGCTATCCACCAGATTCTTGCGGAAAAGGGCATCGGGTTCGTTGACGATCGCCATGATTTTTTCCGCCAGGGGGTCGTCAAGCAGTTGTATCACCGTTGCGATCATATCGCGGATTTTCAACCCCTGGCGATACTCCCACAAATCCCCATCAAAAATGTATTCGCACTCGGTGACGAAATCACTCCAGTCCAATAATAGCGAACCGAATTCGACATCGGCAAACTCATGTTGCATCAGTTTGCTGCTGATCAGGTCAGCAATTTGTTGCTGTTCTTTACGGGTAAGAAAAAAAGAAAGGCCTTCTTCAACCTCGTACATATCGAGCAGTTCAGTTATTTCATCACAGTAGAGAGACGCATCAAGTTCTGCGGTGCCAAGTTTTTTAAGTTCCGGGGGCAGTAGCTCGCGCGGCAGGCCAAGCAGCGAGAGATGGTGATGGTCGTAATCAGTGGGCAGAATCAGGTCGTCACGATAGGTAATCTGGTTGCGAACCAGAAAATTGCACAGACGCAGATGGTTGTCGGTGAAAAAGCTCAAGACTTTTTCTTCTGAGCAGAAAAATTCCAGGCCTTTACGGTTATTTGCGAGCCCAAAGCCAACAAAACCATCGTGGATCAAGCGGCTTAAGTACGGGGCAATGGTGTGTAGGATCAGATTGGTCGGTAGATAGGGAGAATAATAAACTGCCGGTTCCGGCCGTGATTCTTCAGCACTTGAGCGCCGGGATGTTGCTTGTTCTGGGTAGAATTCCAGAATAAAAAAAGACTCTTCGGTTATGAAGCGGCTGAATTGAATAAAGATATCGGCAAGCCTGGGCGCTGAGACCAGGGCGGTAAAACGATAGGCATTATCGCAATCGTCGAGCAGTGAAAAGTCATAACCTTCGCGGATAGAAGCTAGCATTCGATGATTTTTAGCAGGTTGCAGGCCGGCCGGGTGCAGGTATTTTGTTGCCAATGGAGATCCTGTTATTGTTCGAAATTTTTAAGGGTTCGATCGTTTTTCATCATGATGAATTTATATCATAACCGTCTGATTGGGTGTTTGGCTAATTTCTTTTCTAATGATTAGTTCCTTGATATGAGACTTTTTAAATGATATATAAATGCCTTAATCAAAGAGAATACTTTCGAAAAAAGTATCAATTTAGATAGGTAAGCAAAAAGCGCCAAATGCAAGGCGCGCCATTGTTGAATAATGAGGCGGACTTACGTACGTCGAAGCAGTGAACCAATGGCAGCAACGCAGCAGTTGGTGAGTTTTTGCGACGCCATCAAAGAGAATACTAGCCAAGGAGTACCACATGCTCAGCTCACAGTCATCTCTGGTCATGTACGATGAAGAATACCAGAAGATTATGATACTGATTGAACGTCTGCTGCGGGAATCTAATGCCAAGGTCATTTTTCTGGTTGACAAGGATGGTCAGCTGATCGCTGCTACCGGCGAAACCGAAAACCTCGATACCACCAGCCTGGCTTCCCTGACGGCAGGGAATATTGCGGCGACCGGAGGGCTGGCTAAACTCATTGGTGAAAAAGAATTTTCGATTCTGTTTCATGAAGGGGAGAAGGATAATATCCATCTTTCCATCGTCGGCGGGCGGGTTATTCTGGTAGTCATCTTCGATCAGCGAAGTTCCCTCGGGCTGGTTCGTTTGCGGGTTAAAAAAGCCAGTAGCGAAGTGGCAGTGATTCTCGAGGTCCTGGTACGCAAAGCTCAGGATCAGCACTCCGAGTTTCAGGCGAGCCCGTTTGCTGAAATTACTGACGATGATATCGACAACCTTTTTAACTGATCGGAATTCGCCAGATGTCCTTCATCAACTACGCCTCACGAGAAATTAACTGTAAGATTGTCTATTACGGCCCGGGCTTGTGCGGTAAGACAACGAATCTGCAGTATATTTACAATAAAACAGCTGAAGGTTCCAAGGGTAAGATGATTTCCCTGGCTACAGAAACCGAGCGGACCCTGTTTTTTGATTTTTTACCCCTAGCCCTGGGCGAAATTCGTGGATTCAAGACCCGTTTCCATCTTTATACCGTTCCCGGTCAGGTTTTTTACGATGCATCGCGCAAATTGATTCTTAAAGGGGTTGACGGGGTAGTTTTTGTTGCTGATTCACAAGAAGAACGTTTTGATGCCAATATTGAGAGTCTTGAAAATCTTCGCGACAATCTCGAAGAGCAGGGCTTTGATATCGAAAAAATCCCCTTTGTTATTCAGTACAACAAGCGTGACCTGCCCAATGCCTGCGACCTGGAAGAGCTGAGTAAAATTCTCAACCCCCGCAAGGTTCCCGAGTTTGAAGCCTGCGCACCCACCGGCGAAGGGGTGTTTGAAACCCTCAAGGCCGTGGCCAAACTGGTTCTGAATGACCTTAAAAAGGGGGGATAAGGGGCGCCAGAAAATGGCTTGACACAGGGGGTGGATATCCCCTATATTCCCATCCCGCACCAACTATTCCCTCTTAGCTCAGTTGGCAGAGCATCTGACTGTTAATCAGATTGTCGCTGGTTCGAGCCCAGCAGAGGGAGCCAGAAATGATCAAAGGTGGGCAACCCTTCACGGGAGCCCACCTTTGTTTTTTGTAGCACGCTTGTCAGTGCTCCGTAGCTTCCCGGCAATTTGACCTTCTCCTCTTTAACTCTGATGTCGTCTATCCGTATTTTCAAGTGCTCTTCGCTAAAATTAGTTTCGTTTTCTATGGCCCTGTTCGAACTAATTTGTCCCGTGCCGCTTTCATCCCGTCAAAAATTGGTCCAGCAACGGCATCGGGGAATGACTCAGGGAGTTCCGCACTGACTTCAGCAATGACCTGATCCAGGCGGTCAAGTATTCCGGCGATGATTTTCTCCATTTCGTTTGTTGGAAAACGGCATGCCTTTGCCGTGGAAAGCCAGTGGCGATAGAGTATGGCATTCCAACCATAGTGTCGGTTCTTTCCGGTGAGCGCCATTGCCATCTTTAGTCGACGTTGTTCTAGTTGTTTTTTGGCCACCAAGGGAAAGGCGGACATGACATCGTATAGTGGGGTCAGTTTGAAACCACCTCCCGGCAGCAGAAAAATGCTAAAATTCTTGGCATGGCCGTCAATGGCAGCCAAGAGCCAGAAGACCAGGTTTGCCGTCATGAACAGGCACCGGTCGGCAAAGCTCTCCGTGGAACCGAGCAGCAGATCCATGATCTGCAAAAACCCGGGGCCACCATCATCTTCATATTTAAGCGCTGGAGGGATGTTGAGTGCCTGACACATATCTTCCTGCGGTAGCCGGATCAGCCACGATTTGTCCGCCGCCCAGCGCCGGTCGAATCGCTTGACGACCAGTGCTTTTGTCCCCGCGAAGGAGAGTATTTCTGCATCGGCAACGGGAAGGTCAAAGGCTTTCAGGATCATATGGCAAAGCCACTCATTTTCCACACTATCGGAGAGGTCCATGCCGCTGTGTTCAATCTGTCCGATCGGCAACTTGATAATATGGCTGGTCGGCGTGGTTCCCAGTGGCAGATGCCATTTCCCTGAAAGGTTAAGCAGCGCGGTTTTTTCCTGAGCCCCGGCGACTGAAATGCGAAAATCTTTATCATCGCTCATGCCCAGAGGCATGGTTCGGTAGTTTCTCAGGATTGCGGCGATCTCTGTATCGCTTAAGGGTTCCGCCTCTATTTTTTGGACATCGGCTTTGAGGGCCGCAGGGAGGAGTTGCAATGCGCCGACACAATCTCTGCCAATATGCCACAGCAGATCAAAACCTTTGTTTGACGCTGCTCGGAAGCTTTTTTGAATGCGGTTTCTGATCGGCAGGCTATCGGGGAGTAAGTTGTCGAAATAGTTCTCGACCCTGTCGCCGGTGTAAGCCTGTTCGGCTAAGGGCATCGAGAGGGACAGTGCGCGACCTGAGCTGCTTGCAATCCAGGATTGGGCATAGCTGAATTCCAGTCTGCCATTTGCTGCACGGGTCAAGGTGCCGACCCTCTCCCCATTCATGTAGGCGAATAACTCTGCCTTTTGAGATTTGCGGCCCATTTACCAGTTGTCTCCATCGTTTTTGACATCGGTTTTGCTCCGAGGCTGTATGACCATCTCCAGTTCCAAGGCAGCCAACAGGCGAAACAAGGTGCCAAGCTGCGTCCCTCCGCTACCTTGCTCAACCTTCGACACGGTGGGCTGATCTATACCAACTAGTTTTCCCGTGACTGTTTGGTTTAATCCTTTTTGCTTACGCGCTTCCCGTAAGACTGACCCTAGGCTTTCAGGAGATATGGCTTTGCGAATCATTGGGGGCCCCGATCATTGTCTTTGGATATAGCTATAGAGATATAAATTAAAAATATAGTTATTGAGCTATAAGTATGATCTATAGCTTATGCACTATAAAGCCTATTGTCAATTGAGTTTAGCGCTAAACTTTTCCTAATCTCTTCCCGTTGCCCGGTTTTTTCAGGTGTGGGAGCCAGATATTCCAGGGGCTTACGGCATAACGCTGTGAGCCCCTGTTTTTTTTGTGCGCAAGGTGGCCGAACTTTTGTAAACTAAAAAGCAAAGTTTCTTGTTGTTAGAAGCGCTGGAGGTATTGTGATGAGTGATTTGCTGAATATTGATAATAAGCAAGATCAAGAGGGCTCAGCCTGTGCTGCTGTTCGCATGGTCCTGCACCCCACTGAAAAAGATCTGGGCGGTTTTATGGTCAGACGGCTGTTGCCGGCCGAAGAGATGAAATCGGTAGGCCCCATGATCTTTTTTGATCATTTTGGCCCCGCCCGGTTCCCTCCTGGTGAGGGAATGGATGTACGCCCTCATCCCCATATCGGACTGGCGACCATCACCTATCTGTTTGCCGGAGAGATTCTCCATCGTGACAGCCTGGGCAATGTCCAGCCCATTCGTCCTGCCGAGATCAACTGGATGACGGCGGGGCGTGGTATCTCTCACTCGGAGCGCACGTCGCCGGGATTGCGTGAGACCGGCCATTCGTTGCACGGACTGCAGTTGTGGGTTGCTCTGCCGGAAGAGATGGAAGAATGCGCGCCGGATTTTGCCCATTATGCGGCTGACAAGATTCCCTTGGCCGAGCTTGATGGCGTCAGCCTGCGGCTGATTGTCGGTGACGCCTGGGGAATGACCTCGCCGGTCAAGGCCGCTTCTCCTACCCTCTACGCCGATGTGCAGATCAGCCAGGGGGCAACATTGAAGCTGCCGGACGAGGTCGGCGAACGTGCTGTTTACGTGGTCGCTGGTGAGATCCAGGTTCAGGGGGTGACGATCCCGCAGCACCGTCTGGCCATACTCAATGCTACTCCAGACCTTGAAGTGACGGCAACAACCAAGAGTCGACTGATTGTTATTGGCGGCCAACCCCTGGGTAAGCGCACGGTCTGGTGGAATCTGGTATCATCTCGCAAGGAGTTGATTGAACAGGCCAAGGATGATTGGCGTAGCGGCCGTTTTCCTCAGGTGCCGGGCGAAAGTGAAAAAATTCCGGTACCCGGTAGCTGATGGACTGTCGTTAAGTTGTTGTAGGATCCGGGTTCCTCGAGTGTTTGCTGCAGCGATGAAGATCTTTGTCGCTTCAGGATATTTTATTGAATGAGCCTGTTTCACCTTGTTGTTGTTAATTGAGGAGTGGCTATGGCAACCCGTGTGGTGCGCAGTCAGGAACGCAAAAGCAGGCGCCTTAAGGTTCGCTTCGGCGTCGATGAACTATCTAAAATAGCCTTTCTCGGCAATGCCTCAGTTGCCGGCGCCTGGGTTATCACCGGTCAGCCGGAACGGGTCGGGACCTTGTTGCGACTGTGTATTTATCTGCCCGATGGGGAGGAAGTGCTGGTACGTGGGCGGGTACAGTGGGCTAAGAAAATTCCGCCGAACCTGATCCGCCTGAGTAAAAACACCGGCATGGGTGTCAAATTTACCCGATTTGAATCTGGTCTTTCAAATTTTTCTGACTATCTGGCGACGTTGCGCTTTTAATGCCCGGCCTATTGTCATGATGAACTCAAATGATTACCTTCCCGTCATTACCCCGGATCTGGTTCTGGTTCTTCCTGCTCATGGTGGTTGGCAAATCCACTCGGTTTCTGAACGATTGTCTGCCAGCCTTGGCCAGTCTGCCGACCAGCTGCGGGGGTGCCCGGTCTCTGCCGTTTTTCCTGATGCTGTACCGTCGCTGGCAAATCTGGCAACGGAGGTTGTCGAACAGGGGCATGATCTGTCCGCTATCAGAATCCGACTGATGCCCCGCCAGGCAGATGTGCTGGCCGACATTCAGTTTGCCGGTTTGACCGAGGATTATCAGGCCCGGCAGGTGCAGGTGATTCTCCGTCCGCTCGGGGATGTGCCGGAGGCGGAGGATTTCCATCGACTGGTTGGGGCCAGTGCTGTGATGCGCGAGGTCTTTCGCAAGGTTCGCCTTTATGCTGCTTCGGACGCAACGGTCATTATTACTGGCGAAACCGGTGCCGGCAAGGAACTGGTCGCTCACGCTCTGCACCTGGAAAGTCGTCGCCGTAACAAACCCTTCGCGGCCCTCAATTGTACTGCCATCAGTGAACAGTTGCTCGAATCCGAACTCTTCGGCCATGAGCGCGGTGCTTTTACCGGTGCCGTGCGGGAACATCGTGGGTACTTTGAGCGCGCAGATGGCGGCAGCCTGTTTCTGGATGAGCTCGGCGATATGCCCCGGCCAACCCAGAGCAAACTCTTACGGGTTCTGGAAGATGGACAGGTTGTACGGGTTGGAAGCGAAGTGCCCCGCAAGGTGGATGTCCGGGTTATTGGTGCGACCAATGTGCCGTTGGAGAAGGCCGTTGCCAACAAAGAGTTTCGCGCTGATTTGTACCACCGTCTGGCGGTGTTGCGGATCCATCTTCCGCCTTTGCGTGACCGTGCCGAAGATATCCCACTGCTGGCCGAACGTTTTATGGCGCAGTTCAGTCACCAATACGGCAAGCCGGCCCGGCGCCTGACCCTCGAAGCCGTTCGTTTATTACAGTCCTATCTGTGGCCGGGTAACGTTCGTGAGTTGCGTAATGTCATTGAGCGCGTGGTGGTAGAGTCCGAGACCGAAGCGATCGGCGCGCGGGCCTTTGCTGAATGGATCGGTGAGCGTCGCCAGTTTGCCGCCGACCTGCCCGGCGATCAGCCTGTCGCCCGGTCGGATCTTTCGTCTGTCTCCCCTCTACCGGTGGCGCTACCCTGGTCAGGCCGGGTTGAAAGGTCACTGCACGATTCAGTGTCTGGCGGCGCGGGACAGAAAAAGAATTTGAGTGAAGAAGTGATTCATCGTGCCTATGCCGCCGCTGACGGCAACCTTTCCGCTGCGGCGCGTCACCTCGGCATCCATCGTGCCACCCTTTATCGCCATCTGCGGCGGCTTGGTCTTAAGCGCGATGATCTGCATCGGGATTAAGTCCGGGAAAGCAGTTATCCACGCTAAAACACGGAATACACGAACAACATCTAGAAAAGTTCCAGCACTTCAGCTGACAATCCCCCTATTAGTCCTTATCCAGTCCCTCACGGGTGCGACGTCGCAGGTGTCGCACTGATGAGTGCCGCGACGGTTGGTGCGACGTCGCAGGTTTATTTTCTTCCTTTATAAAAATCCATAACATATTGAAAATAAATGGATTTAAGTTTTTTAAAAAGTTGGCATCCGATTTGTAATAAGAGAATAGCAAAACAGAAGTGCCGACGGAAAAAATCTGCGGCATAAAAAAGATAAGCAACTAACAAAAAAGACACTTAAAAGGGAGGAAGCTATGTTGAGATTTCATATGATGAACCCGTTTGAAGGTATGCAGCGCGAAGTAGAACATTTGCTGCATGGTTTTGATCTGGATCCGATTGTTCGGCGTGAGCAGGGACGAATCAATTTCATCGTCCGTGAGCATGATGAGAAATATCAGGTCGAGGCGGCATTGCCCGGCGTTGATGCCGAGAAACTGGACATTAATGTGGTTGATCGCCAGCTGGTGATCAAGGGTGAGTTTGCGCCGCTTGATCTGCCCCAGAGCGCTCATGTCCATCGGCAGGAGCGCAGGAGTGGCTCCTTTGAGCAGAGCCTGTTGCTGAACAGCAAGTTCGACCGGGATAATATCGCCGCCGAATATAAAGACGGCATCTTGAGCATCAACATCCCCAAGGCGAAAGAGGCCTTGCCCCGGCGGATTGAGATCAAAGCCGCTTGATAGCCTGGCCCGGTAGATTGAGTGGTCAGGATGATAGTTATAAGCACGATAACAACTTCAAAAACCAGTATGAGGTATTGATATGAATGACAAGCAGATGGCAACCCAACAAGTAGCACAGGCTCATCCAGTCGAGCAGGCATCCCCCGTGTTCCGGGGTACACCCGCAGTAGATATTTATGAAACCGATCATGAACTGGTCCTGCTGGCAGATATGCCCGGGGTCAATGAACAGGGACTGCAACTGGAAGTTTCCCGTGGGGTGTTAACTCTCGAAGCCGAGCGTGAAGGCAGTGAAAACGGCAACAAGCACGGCTATTACCGGCAATTCAAGCTCTCCGATCGGATCGATGCGGATGCCGGTCAGGCGCAACTGAAAGATGGAGTTCTCACCCTGCGGTTACCGAAAAGCGAGACGGCCAAGCCAAAGAAGATTGCCGTTAAAACCCTTCACTGACCAGCTTATTGAAACCGGGATAGTGAAGAAACTCTTACTGCCGGGGTCGTCAATGGCCCCGGTTTTTTTACGCGAATTTTCAGCAGGCCGGCAAGTCTGTTGGTATACTTTCATAGTGTCAGCAAAAGTGTCTTACTCAGGAGGAAGGGATGATGGATATAAATAAAACAACCCAGAAAGTTCAGGAGGCCTTGCAAGCCGCACAGGCTCTGGCATTGCGCTATGGCCACGCGGAAATCGACGGGGAACATCTGCTTCTGGCCCTGTGTGAACAACAGGACGGATTGGCGCCGCGACTGCTGCAGAAAATGAACATCGCCGTGGAGGATGTGGTGGGTGGTTTGCGCCAGGATGTTGAATCCCGCCCGCGCGTCAGCGGTGCTGGAGTCGATACCGGCAAGCTCTACGCCAGTCGGCGCTTAAGCCAGTTGCTCATGCAGGCCGAAACCGAAGCCAAACAACTCAAGGATGAGTACATCAGCGTAGAGCATATTCTGCTGGCGGCAACCGGCGAAGGGGAGCGCAGCGCCGCCGGTCGACTGCTGAAAAAATTAAAAGTTGATCGCAATGCCATGCTCCAGGCATTGACCAGTATCCGTGGCAATCAGCGGGTCACAAGTCAGGATCCTGAAGCCACTTATGAGGCCCTGGCCAAGTTCGGCCGCGACCTGGTGGAAGAGGTCAAAAAGGGCAAGCTCGATCCGGTCATCGGCCGGGATGAGGAAATCCGTCGGGTTATCCGCGTATTATCCCGTAAAACCAAAAACAATCCGGTTCTGATCGGTGAGCCGGGGGTGGGCAAGACGGCGATTGTCGAAGGGCTGGCGCATCGGATCGTGCGCGGTGACGTGCCCGAAGGCTTAAAAGATAAAACCGTCTACTCCCTTGATATGGGAGCGTTGGTTGCCGGTGCCAAATACCGGGGTGAATTTGAAGAACGACTCAAAGCTGTACTCAAAGAGGTGCAGCAGAGTCAGGGCCGGATTCTGCTGTTTATTGATGAGCTTCACACCATCGTCGGCGCCGGCAAGAGCGAGGGGGCCATGGACGCCGGCAACATGCTCAAACCCATGCTGGCCAGGGGTGAACTCCACTGTATCGGCGCGACCACTCTGGATGAATATCGCCAGCACCTGGAAAAAGACCCGGCACTGGAACGACGCTTTCAGCCGGTGATGGTTGATCAGCCCAATGTCGAGGCGACTATCAGTATCCTGCGGGGACTCAAGGAACGTTACGAGGTCTACCATGGCGTACGTATTCAGGATAATGCCCTGGTCGCGGCGGCGGAACTCAGTCATCGTTACATTGCCGACCGTTTTTTGCCTGACAAGGCGATTGATCTGGTAGACGAGGCCTGTGCCACGATTCGTACTGAAATTGATTCGATGCCGGCTGAACTTGATGCTATCACCCGGCGGCTGATGCAGCTGGAAATCGAAGAAGCGGCGCTCAAAAAAGAAAAAGATACCGCCAGCCGCGAGCGTCTGGAAGCTCTGCAGAAGGAGCTGGCTGAACTCAAGGAACAGGAGAAGGTCTTATCCGCCCAATGGCTGCTGGAAAAAGGGGGGATCAAGGGGATTCAGGCTCTGCGCGAAGAAATTGAGCAGGTGCGTCTGGATATTGCAAGTGCCGAGCGCAGTTATGACCTCAACCGTGCCGCTGAGCTCAAGCACGGCAAGTTGCCTGAACTGGAGAAGCGCCTGCAGCAAGAGGAAGAAAAGCAGGCCGGCAGCGATCAACAGGCAAAATTGCTGCGCGAAGAGGTGACCGAAGACGAGATCGCCGAAATCGTCGCGCGTTGGACCGGCATTCCCGTTACGCGGCTGATCGAAAGTGAGCGCGAAAAGTTGCTGCGGCTCGATGAGATCCTTCATGAGCGGGTTGTCGGCCAGAACGAGGCAGTCGAACGGGTTGCCGATGCGGTGATCCGTGCCCGCGCCGGGGTTAAAGATCCGCGCCGTCCCATCGGTTCCTTTATTTTTCTCGGGCCCACCGGGGTCGGTAAAACCGAACTGGCCCGCACCCTTGCTGCCGCCTTGTTTGACAGCGAAGACAACATCGTACGTATCGACATGTCAGAGTATATGGAAAAACACGCGGTCAGTCGCCTGCTGGGAGCACCTCCCGGCTATATCGGCTACGAGGAAGGTGGTCAGCTGACTGAGGCGGTGCGGCGCAAGCCCTACTCGGTGGTGTTGTTTGATGAAATTGAAAAGGCCCACCCGGACGTCTTTAATGTGCTGTTGCAGATTCTTGATGATGGGCGTGCTACCGATGCCAAGGGACGGATGGTCAGCTTTAAAAATACCGTAATTATTATGACCTCGAATATCGCATCACATTACCTGCTTGAGGGAATTAAGGACGGAGAGATTCCCCAGTTGGTTCATGATCAGGTTGAACAGGAATTGCGGCGCAGCTTCCGGCCGGAGTTCCTTAACCGGATTGATGATATCATCATCTTCAAGCCCCTGGCCCTCGATGAAATCAAACAGATTGTTTACCTGCTGGTCGAGGATTTGCGTAAGCGCTTACAAGAACAGCGCCTGGAGCTGGAACTGACGCCGGCAGCAGCTGATCATATTGCCACCAGTGGCTATGATCCGGTCTACGGCGCTCGACCCTTGAAGCGTTATCTCCAGCATCAGCTTGAGACCCGCATCGGTCGTGCATTAATCCGTGGCGATGTGGACGGGGGTGGCAAGGTGGTTGTTGATTTAAGCGCCGGTGTCCTTGAGGTCAGGGTTGAACCAAACGAATAAAAAGCGCAGCAACCTATCGAAAAAACTTGCCAAACGTGGGATGTTGACTATAATAAATACCAAACGAGTAATAATTTATCTGTAGACCCGATAAGGAGGGTACCATGCGTATCGATATACTCTGTAGGCCGGACAAACCGGAAAGTTGTCAGGGAACCGTAGATAACGTACGTCAAGCCCTGGAACAACTCGGGGTAAAGGCTGAGGTCCACCAGTACAGTGACTCACGCAAAATGATTGACAACCGAATTTATGTCGTTCCGGCATTGATGATCGACGATCAGGTCCGTATCGCCGGACGTGTACCGAAGGTTGATGAGATCATCAATTTTATTGTCGAGCGGCCGCGCTATCTGAAGGATACCGCTGAAGTCGCTTAGCTGCATATCCCAAGCAATAAACCATTATCAAGGCTCCCCCAGATACACCTGCGGGAGCCTTTACTTTTTTGGGCGTTCGCGCTACCGTAACTCCTGATTATGAAGGAGTCATAATAATGCCTAAAGTCCTACTCGTCGACGATGTTGATCTCTTCCTCGAACTCGAACGTTCGTACCTTGAGGGGTGCGGTTATGATTTGTTGACGGCCTCGTCGGGGGAAGAAGCCCTTAACCGCCTCGATAAGGTGGCTCCCGATATCCTGCTGCTGGATTTCTATATGCCGGGGATCAACGGCGATGACGTCTGTCGTACCATCCGCCGCAACCCGCGCTGGCACCGGTTGCCGGTACTGATGGTGACGGCTGCCGGCAAGGCTGAAGAGGTCCAGAAATGTCTCGATGCCGGCTGTGATGATTATATCACCAAGCCGGTCAATAAGCTGGAGCTGCGCGAAAAGGTCGCGCGCCTGTTAGGTGAAGTGAAACGTCGCACCGCTGAACGGGTGGTGGTCGATATGCCGATTGAATTGGAGGACGGGGTCAAGGTTCATCAGGCCCGGACCGAAGACCTGTCGGTCACCGGCGCCCGCATCTGTTCATCAGTGGCATTGGAAGAGAATTCCACCATCAAGCTTTCCTTTGCTCTGCCGGAAGGAGAGACCCTCTCCCTCTACGGCCGGGTAAAACGCACGGCAGAGAGTACCGGCGACAAAAAGGGGATTTACTTTCTCCATCCCGATCAGCACAGCAAGCAGAATCTTGATCGACTGGTGCGTTTTAAAAAGGTCGAAGCGCTACGCCAGGAGGGGGTCGATGCGAATTTGTGTCAACGCCTTGCAGCCCTTGAAGATGAATGCTCACGCTTGCGGCTTGAACAGAATGAAGCCATGCAGCGTATCGGCGAATTGGAGGAGGAAAATCTCGATTTTGCCAATCAACTGGTCAAGGTGGAACAGGTCAATAATAACCTGACCAACCTCTATCTGGCCTCGTCCCGCTTACATTCCACCCTCGACCGTGGAGAGACCCTCGATATCATTAAAGAGGTTGTGATTAATTTTGTCGGCGCGGAAAAATTTGCGGTACTGCTCTACAATAAGGTCAGCAAGGAACTGGTTTTTGAAACCGGTGAAGGGTTTGAACAAGCGGAAAATTTTCCTGCTATTGGTACTTCCGATGGTGTCTTCGGGGAGGTCGTCGCCCGTGGTGAAAATTATTTCTGCAGTGGTTCGATGAGCGCCGGATCTGATGACTTGTTAGCTCCGATCGTAGCGATTCCCCTGAAAACCCAGCAGCACCTGATCGGGGTGCTGGCCGTCTATCGTTTATTTATCCAAAAGGAACAACTCGAGTCCATCGATTATCAGCTTTTTTCCATGCTTGGCGAACATGCCGCCACGGCACTTTTCTCCTCCTCACTCTATGCCCGTTCGGAACGTAAGCGCCAGACCTATGAAGGCTTTGTCGATCTGCTGATCAAATAATTGGCAGCAGAATCCCTTGCTCGACGGCCAACAGTGCCGGTTCTTCGCCTTCCTGAGGATCAAGCTGGGCCAGCAAAGTTGTACCGCTTTGGCCGGTGATTGCCATCTTCAGCATGCGGGTCAGCGAATCATCCAGTGTTTCGATGATCATTTCCCCCTCCACTTTCAGCAGCAAGCGTTGCCCCGGATCCTGTTGCAGTTGTTTGGCGATTTTATCCAGTGATTCTCCTCCGATACTTTCCAGATCAGCCGGATCGTAGTGGAAAAAATGCAGGAAGACAGCTGGATTGAGTTGCCAGTGTGCTGCGGCAAAGATCGCCGGGGTGATCTGCTGCCCTGTTGGTTGGCAGTCGTCGCCAAGCAGGATTTCCGCGCACAGGTAATGGAAATGCAGCAGATCCTCGATCAGGGGGATCAGTTGATATTGCTTGTAGTGTCGACATTGTTCGCGGCAGAAGTCGCGCTGCAAAGGCAGGATCCGCTCTGGTGTCCAGGCTTCGACATCAACCAGCTGCGCTCTGGCGCCGTGTTTTTCAGCCATCAGCCAGTCAGCAAACTGCTGCAACAGCACAGCAGGGGTCACGTCGAACAGGTCGCACAGCGGCAGGAAGAAGCCTACTGCGCGGCCACGGTTGTAAAAAATGTCGGCAGCCGCAGCAAGCAGTTGACTCTGTTCGATCTGCTCGGTCGGGTAGCTGGTGGTTGTCTCAACCAAATAGGGCGGTGCGTTCCGGGCACAAAGACCAAACTCGTTGCGACGCTGATAAAGATCCGTTCCCGGCAATACCGCCAGCGGAAAGATGTCGACCTGGTTAGGCTGTTGTTCCAGAGCGAAATCAAGGCTACGGCAGAACCCCTGGTGGTTGTCACCGGGTAGCCCGTAAATCAGATCGAGTCCAAAGACGATACCGGCCAGATTGAGCTGGTGCAGGACCTGGCGCATCTGTTTGGGATTGATATGGCGTTGCAAGGGTTTGAGAATTTCCGGCTGTGCCGACTGCAGACCAATCTGTACTGAGCAGGAGAGCTGCGCCAGCAAATCAATGGTATGATTATCGAGCAGATCAGCCTTG
>JAWOFG010000049.1:0-3472 GCA_046482365.1 Pelovirga sp.
GTGGCGAGCATCTGCTTTATGTCATCTTCGGTATGGGGCAGATAGCGCATGACATTCCTTTCAACGTAAAACGGCTTTCAAGTCCACGGAAAACACGAAAAGACACGGGAAAAATCGAGATTTTACTCGCGTTCTTTGCGCTTTTTTAAAAACAACTGCTTCTTCCGATTCAACTCCCACCGGCCCTGGTATGCTCGTCAGATCAGTCTTCTTTGATCAGTTCCTGATAGGCGTCGGCATCGAGCAGGTCATCCAGTTCCTGCGGATTGCTCAGACGGATCTTGATCAGCCAACCGTCTTCGTAGGGCGAGGTATTGAGGGTTTCCGGGGCATCGGGTAATTCCTCATTGATTTCCACAACCTCACCGCTTAAGGGGGAATAAACATCGGACACGGCCTTGACCGACTCGACCACCCCAAAGGGTTTGCCGGCTTCGAGTTCGTCACCAACTTCCGGCAGTTCGACGAAGACGACGTCTCCTAACTGACTCTGGGCGAAATCACTGATGCCGATGGTGGCGATATCCCCTTCAATGGCGATCCATTCATGCTCTTCGGTGTATTTCAACTCTTCGGGAAAATCCATTGTTTCCTCCTTAATTAAAATGGCCCCCCTCGGGAGCGCGGATTATTGTTGTCCTATTTTACAAAAGGCAAGGGCACCTTTTCAGCATCCTTGGCGCTCTGGCGGATCTCAATCTGCCATGCCGTACCGGTGGCTGCTGCCTGCCGGTCAACCAGAGCCAGAGCGATTCCCTGTTTTAGCGTCGGTGAACTGGTGCCACTGGTGACGAATCCAACCGCTCGTCCATCACACAATACCGGATAGCCCTGGCGCGGAACGCCGGGCACGGTCAGTTTAAGGCCGATCAGTTGGCGTGGAATACCCAGTTCACGGGCTTTGAGCAGTGCCGTTCGACCGACAAAATTCCCCTTGTCCAGTTTGGTGATCCACCCCAGGCGCGCTTCCAGTGGTAAAATATCTTCCGATATTTCATGGCCATAGAGGGCGTAGGCTTTTTCCAGCCGCAGGGTGTCGCGCGCCCCGAGGCCGCAAGGGATCAGTCCCAGGGGCGAGCCGGCCTGTAGCAAAGCTTGCCACAAGGTGAGGGTGGAATCTGCCGGGCAGTACAACTCAAAGCCGTCTTCCCCGGTATAGCCGGTACGGGAAATCAGCAGGTCGATGCCGGCGACCGTTCCCGGGTAGAAGTGATAATATGTCAACCCATCGAGGTTTACGGAAGTCAGTAAGGTTAGGATGGGTTGAGCAAGTGGACCCTGTAAGGCCAGCAGCCCATAGTTGTCACTGCAGTCGGATATGGTCAGATCAGTGTCGTGGTAAGAAGTGGCCAGGGATTGCAGCCAGGCCAGATCTTTGCTGATGTTGGCTGCGTTGACGCAGAGCATGAAATGTTCAGCAGTAAAGCGATAGAGGGTCAGATCATCGACCACGCCGCCGTGTTCATAGCACAAGGCGCTGTATTGAACCTGTCCGTTGGTGAGTCTGGTCAGATCATTGGTAGAGACATACTGAAGAAACTCCTGGGCGCTGCTCCCTTTAACTTCGATCTCTCCCATATGCGATACGTCAAACAGCCCAGCTGCAGTTCGGACGGCCTGGTGTTCGGCGATCACCCCGCTGTATTGAACCGGCATCTCCCAGCCACCAAAATCGACCATCCGTGCCTTTAGTTGGTGATGTTGGGAATGCAGAGGGGTTTTTTTCATGATTCTCTCCTTTTGTCATCCGGAAGTTCTCTTTTAGCAAAAGTTACTCAACAAGTATATGACAGAACCTGCAGCGCAGAAAATATGGAGATTTGTGATATCATTTTTTTAGTTTGCCTTGTGCTGATCATCTGGTTCGGTTTAACTTCGGCTACATGTCTGTGAAATTTTACTTTATGAATCCAGGATCTTCAACTGTGGTCAGCTTGTAGAGTTTTATGGAATGATGTTATCCGGTGCTTGTCAGTTTCATTAAAAAAAGGAGAGCCTATGAATATTGCAACCTTCCACCCACCCCAGCGAACCCTTATGGGTCCTGGTCCTTCCGATGTCAGTCCGCGAGTTCTTGAGGCGTTGGCGCGTCCGACCATTGGTCATCTTGATCCCCGCTTCATTGATTTGATGGATGAACTTAAGCAGCTCATTCAGTATGCTTTCAGCACTCAGAATACTCTGACTATGCCGATTTCTGCTCCAGGTTCAGCGGGGATGGAGTGCTGTTTTGTCAATCTGGTTGAGCCCGGTGACAAGGTGATCGTCTGTCAGAACGGGGTGTTTGGCGGCAGGATGAAAGAGAACGTCGTGCGCGCCGGCGGAACGGTCATCGCGGTAGACGACGAATGGGGGAAAGCTGTTGATGCCAACAAGCTTGAGGCCGCCCTTAAAGCCAACCCTGACGCCAGGATGGTTGCCTTCGTCCAGGCCGAAACCTCTACCGGCGTGCTTTCCGATATTCCAACCCTGACCACCCTGGCCCGTCAATATGGCTGTTTAACCATCGTTGATACGGTGACAGCCCTGGGAGGTGTTCCGGTACTGGTTGATGACTGGGGCATTGATGCCGTTTACTCCGGGTCGCAAAAGTGCCTCTCCTGCGTTCCCGGTCTTTCTCCGGTCAGCTTCAGTGTTGCCGCGCAGGATAAAATTACCAATCGCAAGCAGCCGGTACAGAGCTGGTTCCTCGATCTTAATCTGGTGATGGGTTACTGGGGCCAAGGGACAAAGCGTGCCTACCATCACACTGCCCCGGTCAACGCCCTCTACAGTCTCCACGAGGCCCTGCTGATTCTGCGTGAAGAGGGGATTGAGAATGCCTGGCAACGTCATCAATATCACCATCAGGCCCTACGTGCCGGCTTCGAAGCCATGGGGATGGAATTTCTCGTTGCGGAAAATGAACGACTGCCACAATTGAACGCGGTCGTCATTCCTGCCGGTGCAGATGATGCTGCAGTCCGGTCCCGGTTGTTGCAAGAGTATCAACTTGAAATTGGCGCCGGCTTGGGCGTTCTGGCCGGCAAGGTCTGGCGGATCGGGCTGATGGGGCATGGCAGCAATCAGAAAAATGTTCTCTACTGCCTGGGAGCAATGGATGCGGTCCTGGGTTATATGGGGGCTGAAATCAACCAGGGAGCAGGTGTCAAAGCGGCGATGGATTACTATTCAGCCCGCCGCTGAGGTTTTGATCAGCAAGACAGTTTCATCACCCGGGCGGCAGGAAAGTTTCTGCCGCCCGTGGCCTTGTTCACGCCTCAAGCGCTATCACTTGCGTCCCGCTACCATTACTGTTGACCCCGCCGGCACATGTCTCTAAAATCATAGGTTGTGCAGGAGCAGTGACTTATTGTACAGCGCGACACATAAAATAACCAATTCCGGCCTTTTTGCCGGATGGAGGCATAAAGAATGGCAATTCGCGAGATACTCCATTATCCCGAATCCCTGCTGAAAAAAAAATCAGCAC
>JAWOFG010000099.1:0-5625 GCA_046482365.1 Pelovirga sp.
TGTGGGTGTTGGCTTTGGTGCATAACGCCCGGCAATGGCCACAAGTTCGGGAATAGAAGCGGGCCACTAGTCATTCGGCCTCACTGCTCAATTACGCTGACCCTTGACAATAAGTTTCGGATTCTTTCCTGTCAAAGCAGCAGGATAGAAAATTACTTTTTTATTTATCCTCTCGCATTGAATGGCGCGTGTGGATTTGGCTGAAGTAATCGATTCTTGTAAGCCCTGGCCTACAAGAAATGCCCCTGATCTGTTGACCGGGGGCGTTTTGTGCTCCGTGGGTGGTGAAAAACGAAATTCAATGCGTCTTACCATGACTTTGGCGAGAAATTTTTATTTATGAGGGTCTGCTTCTCTTCGCATCAGTCGCCACAGTGTCAGTTGGTCAGGAAAGCCTGTCGGTTCAAACCCAATAGACGTCTGAAATTTCTTCATCGCCTCCATGGTTTGCGGGGTGTACTCGTTAGTGCGTGGGCCTTTATAAAAACCCGAGGCCTTCAATCTGTTTTGTACGCGACCTGTCAACTCGATATAATGCCGGGCCTCCCTTTCTCCAATTGCAATGGTCGCCTTATCCGATTTGTCAATAAGGCGGTCCGGCCACAGTTTCTTAAACAGATTCACCAGTACACCGAATATGGGATCCGATGGGTTTGTCTGACAATGATTATCAAGGATTGCCATCAGCAGTTCGGTGCTTTCAAACGACATGAGATCATACGTCTGTGAAGCGTGCTGATTGATCCCTGTGATGTATCCATCGACCCATGCCGCCGCCACCAGGTAGACTTCGCTGCGCGCAGCCCGCTCCTGGGTGTAAAGTGCGCAGCTGATCAGTCCTGCCCCCCGTACAGCAAATTGACCTTCTCCGTCTGATGCGTTGACTTTTATCGAGAAATTCAGCAGTACGATTATCGTCAACATCAAGCTTATGAGCGTGCTGGAGCGATAGTCAGTCACAATGTTCGCCTTTTTTGTGAGTGCCGGCATGCTGCCGTCGTCTTAGCTGCAAAGCCACCAGTCCCACAAGCATCAGGCCAAATGTTCCAGGTTCCGGCACGGCAACAAACAGGGTGAAGGGTGTTCCGAGAATGCTGTCAAAACCAAATAGATTGAACGTTGTGTCATACACGGAAAAGCCCACCTTTGATGTTTCAAACAGTGTATTGCCAATGCCAAGTATATGGTTGAGACTTAACGAGTTGAAGTTCAGCAGATCTAATCCTCCAAAGGAGGCAGTTGCACCTAGTTTCAGCAGATCCAATGTACCAACAAGGCCAAGGTCCAGCCCTATGTCATTTGTCAGGGTGGCGTCCAGCCAAAAGGAGGGCGTGAACGTGGTGGTTTCATTAATGGCGAATTGCGGCAGCTCGCTCCAGAGCCCGCTCCAGTTGTTTTGGAGGCCGGACAGGCCGGCGATCTGAACAGGGTTGCTGAATGCGATGTCGGCCATAAGTGTCGGGGTGAACTCGAAATTTTGCGTGACACCAAGTACCGGACCAGCATCAACGTCGATCAGATCGAGAGAAGCAGATAACTGTAATGATCCTGCATTGATGAGATGAAAGTTCATGCCAGCGGGCGGCAAACCGGCAAACATCGTCGCGGCACCATCGAGGTCGAGCTGCAACGATAACAGATCATCCCGGCCGTCGGAGGTGACCTTTTCGCCGGAACCCATGCCGGTGGTTGCAATATCCGGTGCGTATACGGTCATCTCAGCCAATTCGACAGTGACCGCTGGTGAGGGCAAGGTACCAATGGTAAAGCCAGGGCCGGTCAACATGAAACCGGGCACAGGTGGTAACGTGGTAGTGATGCCGCCCTCAAGAGTCAGGCTTTGATTGAGGATAGGAATTTCTGCGAAGGCCTTGCCTTCGGGCATAATGCCATCCAGCACCTTCAGGCTGTTGGGATCGATGGACAGTATACGTTGATCAAGGTCGATTGTTGGAAGGGCCATAGATCCTGAGTTCGCGCAACCGAAAGTCAACGCGCAGGCCTGCGCATCGATTGAGCCTGACAGTTGCATGATGGCGCTGATGTACGCTTCGATCTTTGGTGACTGGGTTTGTAACGACCCGTCGTCGAAAGTGCTGTTGGTGATGAGGCTGAAGAATTCGGAAGCCTTCACGCTGTCCGGCAACTCTGCCACTGCCTGAAAATTTGCTTTGGTATCGACAGAGCCGCTGTCAATGGAGTAGCCGAATTCGAGACCGACTTTCCCGGATGTGTGTACGTTCAGTTCAGCACCCGTGCGGGTGTCAATCGTCACCGCATCAACTGCCGGTGTGATCTGGACGTCCGTCCAGTAACCCTTAAACGGATTAGACCATGTGGGCGTCGGCTTCCAGACCGGAACGGTAACGGCAGGAATATTAGGAGTTATTTGCTGGTTGGCGTCGCCTACAATGGTGCCAATGGTGGCAGTCTTATTCGACCATTGGGTACCCAGGAAAACGGATTCTTCCTTGCGGAAGGCAGTGCCAGTATCCCACATGCTTTGTCCGGTGCTCTCGAAGAAGAGTGGGCCGGCGTCATAGATGGTGGCAGCGCTTGCATGTGAACATAGAATCAGAAGCGTGCCAGCGGCAAGAGAAATAGATTTAACAATCCGCTTGATCATGTCGATCCCCTTTCCTTGTTAGTTATGAGCACCTCTGGTTGTGTGCTCGGCAGATGAGGTTATCCGGGGACGGTATGATCACTGGTGCAAAATTGCAAAAATCATGCCACTATGAGTTTGTTTTAATTTACTATGTGAAGTCAGGCAGTTGCAGATATTCGAGCTCATAGGGATTAGGATTGATTATGAAAAATGTAAATCTATCCGACACTAGTGTAAAAAATGTCGACACATAAACGTAAAAAATGTCGACACCGTCTGTTAACTAGCATCATCCTCCGGTGGCGTAATGAATTAAAACAGACTAGCAATGGTCTTCCACTAATCGAAGTCAGCACATTAAGTACTTGCCTGCAAGGACTTGCAGCAACGAGCGTTCACGGGAGCGTCGACAGATTTAAACGACGATTGAAACAGTACTGAAACTCACCAAATTAGTGGTAATATATATCTTAAAATCAAAAAATGGCAGATCCACTGATGGCATTTTAAAAAATTGCCCTGGATGGTGTTCTCATCTTTTGTCCTACATTAAATTTGATACCATCTTCGAGAGTAAATACGACTTTACTGAAAACCCTGCATTAGCAGAAAATCCCGCTCGGATAGCCAGGCGGGATTTTCGTGTTCTTATGGTCGTGACTTTTCGGACAGGTAGCTTTAACGCCGCACTCTACGGTAAATTTGGAGCGCAGCGGAAAATTTATCCGACAGTAGCGCTTTGTTAAGCATCTAAACTTCGCTTATACTTTTTGAGAAGGTGCTTGTCGTTTACGCTAGCAAAAAGAAACTTTACTTCGTCTTTATCAACTTCACCATCAGGTGCTGCGCTATCTTTGTATATTCCGACTTTAGAGTCTCTTTGTAGGTCTTCGAGCTTTCTCATCGACTGCCTGATCTCTTCCGACGCGGCATCGTAGTCTAAAGCTATATCAACGAGATCCCTCGTTCTTATCTCCGAAATAATAAATCTATGTACTACCTGAATCCGTGAGTAATTGTACTTGAAAAACACCTTTGATCTTTGATAATCAGCTGATTTTATTGTGATTTTCTGTTATTCTTGAGCCGTCTTGAAATTCACCCAAGGAGTTTTATTGTGACATTTCCCCGGTTCAAGCTTGAGCAGTCTGACACAGAGTTCTACACGTCTAATTCCGGCCTGGCACTGGTTGGTGTGGCCCTGAATCGTTATACAACGCTGGTGTCCCGAACGGATAAAGCCGCACCCAAACGCGGCATCACTACCTCGGATGTCCTGCGTAGTTATGTGGGCCTGTTGTGCCAGGGCAAGAGTGATTTTGCGGCGATCCGCCCTTTTTTTGAGGAAGATGAATTCTTCCGTCATTCTCTGGGGCTGACCAAGGTTCCATCCCCGGAAACCCTGCGCCAGCGCCTGGATCAGTCTGCTGAGGTTCTGCGGATCATGGTGGACACCAGCATGGTGGAATTTCTGAAAAAATCCCAAGCGCAGTTAACTCCGCTGGCGACCGGTCATATGCCGCTGGATCTGGATGTCTTTACCCTGGACAACTCCGACACCAAGAAGGAGGGCGTCTCTTACACCTATCGGGGCTTTAACGGTTATGCCCCCATGGGAGTCTGGCTGGGAATCGAAGGCTGGTGCCTGGAGATCGAACTGCGCTGTGGGTCCCAGCATGCTCAGCAAGACTTCCTTCCGCTGTTGCGGCGATCCGTTTATAAAAGTCGCCAACTGACAGACAGTCCGCTGTTGGTTCGCCTTGACAGTGCTCACGATGCGGTCTCAACACTGGCCACCTTGCTGGAGGAAGGTGTCGACTTTATCGTCAAATGGAATCCCCGCAAAACCGATGTTCCGATTAAAGCGACCGAGGTCTTTTATCACGGCAAAACCGTTCATCAGGATGAGACCTGTCGGGTCGCCATCATGAAGGAAACCGTCCAGCGCACCTGTCAGGACGAGGACGGCAACGACAAAACCATCAAGGTTCGCCGTGTCGTCAGAGCGACGGAGCGTTATGTCGATCGTCACGGTCAACGCCTGCTGGTACCGGATATGGAGATCGAAGGTTGGTGGACCAATCTAACTGTCGCCAAGGACAAGGTCATCGACCTTTACAAAGGGCATGCCCTGTGTGAGCAGTATCACTCCGAACTGAAAACTGATCTGGATCTGGAACGGCTGCCGTCGGGGAAGTTTGACACCAACGCCCTGGTTATGAGCTGCGCCGGTCTGGGGTACAACCTACTGCGAGCCATTGGGCAGGTCGGACTGATGGACAAGAAACAAGCCCGCCGGGCAAAACAGCGACGACGACTGAAAACCGTATTGCAAGACCTGATGTACTTCGCCGCCCGGATGATCCGCCACGGACATGGTCTGGCACTGAGGTTCAGCTGTCACGCCACCTGGCAGTCACAGGCGTTTATCAAAACCTACGAGCGTTTTGCCTATGGCTGACCAGAAAGCCCGCACCGCACTGATCCGGGAAAACACCATAGGCGCCGACAACGTCAACGGGACATGTGCGCCCGGAAGGGGAAAAGGAGCAGAATCGATGCCCTAAAAATCAGCTGAATTGTCAAAGAACGGATCGGCTCAACCGAAAAACATGTTGGTAGAGCCGGTTTAACCCTGTTGAATCTGTGAAAAAGAGGTCACAGATGAAAATACCAGAGGTGCTGACAGGCTGCCTCACTGATTCAGGTGAAAAAGAATCCAGTGGAACGTTCTGTTCGCACTATTTTTTCTTTTTCTGTTTTGTTGGATTCAAATATTCAACTAAAAATATATCACTGGATTCTTGGGACTTTATATTTTTCAAAAAAGGTCGTTTTTCATCTTCACTGAGATGCTTGTCAATCATTTTGATAATTTGTCGTTTTTCCCATGAATCAGCTCTAGAAAAATACCGTCTAATTTCTAGAACATCACTTCTTGATACTAAATCTTCTAAGGAGTTTAAGACGGATCTACCAATATAAGCCCCTGCGTTTCTTTTAAGCTCTCTAAAGAA
>JAWOFG010000212.1:0-13149 GCA_046482365.1 Pelovirga sp.
CTATCGAAATCGGGATCAAAAAGCCTACCACCTTTCGATTGGCTGTGTAGTCTTGGGTTGGGCGGGGCTATCACGTTCGTGAAGCCTACAGTAAAGGCAACAACGATTTCGATCCCGATAGCGATTTCGATTTGGACAGATCAAACAATAGTAAAAAATGGAGGACAGGCTAAATATACTGCATTTGAAAAGCTATTGGCCGCAATGAAAATCTATCAACATCGATTAAAATCAAAAGGCTTTGACGCGGTGAAGGTCAAAGGCCTAAAGGGCAGAAAATAGAATATTTGTGCTTACCTCTCCAAGTCTCCTCGCCACGGGTTCAACACCATACCGCCGGTCCTGATGAAATCATCAACATTACGGGTTACTATGGTCATGCCGTGAACAAGGGCTGTGGCGGCAATCAATCCATCGCGCACCGGGTGCGGGTCAGGGACATGCATATGGGCACTGCGCAACGCGACCCTTGTGTCGACCGGAAGAATGCGTCCGGTAAAGGCCGGCAGGGCATGGTCGTTGAGCCAGGTACGCAGCATGGCTCCCTGGACAGCGTCGCGCCGTTCGACCAGCAACACCCCGATTTCCAATTCCTGTACGGATATGACCGAAAGATACAACTCGCTCGCGTCCACACTGTCAGCCCAGCGAGTTACGTTGGGATCGGCTTTGCCGGCACGAGCCTTGCGGAGTTCTGATACCACATTAGTATCGAGTAGATACATTATTCAAACTCTGCCGCTTTGGCTGGTTCATCCAGTTTTGGAGGGGTGAAGTCAATGTCTTCGATACCCGGCATCGCCAGCAGATCACCAATTTTTTGGCGCTCACCGACAAGACGCTGGTACTCTTCAAAGCTCAGCAGCACATGCTCCGGTTGTCCACGGTCAGTGATGAAAACCGGGCCGCATTTGGCGGCTTTTTTGGCCCTGCCGGCATGTTGATTGAATTCTCTACTGGATAAGGTTGTTATCGTCATCGTTTCACCTCCACAATGGGTTTGTAGATACATTACTACATCTTGGTCAGATGAGCAACTTCGTGGAGTCATGCGAGCCGGCAAGATGAAGAGAAAAAAGCAACAGGCGAAACATACTTCTTGGGGCCGAATCTACGGGAAGCCAAGATAGGTATCAACCCCATCTAAAAACAGATCATACTGACTTTCCATCGCCTCTTTCAGGACATTGGCGGGAAATCCGCGGGCGAGGTTGCAACGCAGGCCGACCCAGCCGACGGCGTCGATCGGGCCAAGGCTCATCAAGTAGCCTTTTTCCTGATAGTGGTACGGGCGCAGCCTGCGTCCGGCGTGCAAATTGGCGATATTGTGTGCCACCAGCTTGCCTTTGCGGACCGCCGCCTGGGCGGTGAGCTGGTTCAATCCGTTGCCGGCGTAATCGGAACAGTCACCGGCGCTGAAGATGTCGGGCAGCAGATCTCCTTCGATCTCAACCTGCCCGCAGGGGTTGGTCGGCAGACTGATCGGCGCACGCTTGACCCCGGCAAATAATAATGTCGCCGCCGAGTCCAGTTGATATTCCCTGCCGCTGCCGCATTCCTTGAGCTCAATGCTGGTGTCGCTTTGTTCCAGGTATTCTGTCTGAGGCAGATAGGTGATATTTTCCCGGCGCAATTTACGCACAACGTAGCGATGGGCACCTTCGGGCATCATAGGCAGGGTACGACTGTTCATGTCGATGAGCCGTAATCCGGCATCGATTCTCTGTTGTCGAAGCAGCGCCTTCAATTCGAATAAGATCTGCAGCCCGGTGGCGCCGCCACCGACAAAAGAAATATCCAGTGGTTGTGATACGGCACGGGTCCGCCATTCTTCCAGCAGGGTAGGACCCCGCCCCGCCATCAGGTGTTCCAGGCCATAGACCTGGCGTCCTCGGGGTGGGACCAGGGCAGCGGCACCGGTGCTGATAATCAACCAGTCAAAATTGAGCTCACCGTCATCCAGGGGAATTTTTTTCTGCTGTTGCCAGTGGGTTAAGCTGTTGGTGTCAATAGGGAGTCGTTGCTGATGGAAAGTGAACCCGAAACGCTCTGCCAGTTGGGCGTACGGAAGCTTGAAGTCGGCAACCTGCCTGGCAAAGGTCTTGTGGAGATTGGTGATCTTGCAATGTTCCGGGTTAGCATCGATCAGGTGCAGGTGCAGTTCCGGCATCTTTTTCGCCAGACTGATGAGGCTGGACAGCCCGGCATAGCCTCCACCAATGACAACCACTTGAGCCATAAAAAACTTCCTTCCTGATTGAAACGCGAATTTCGGGTTTTTAACCTGTCAGCGTGGAGATTTCCCAACGTTGAGGTTGTCGGCCCCATCTCCCAATTGACCCATTTCAGGTAGTTGAATCGGATCACAGCAGTTTTCTGCCAGACGGGCTTTTTGCCCACACTGACCACATTTATAACTAGCCGGTTCAGAAAGACAGGCCACCATCTGCTTACGCCCCTCAACCGTCAAGCTGCAGAGATGAATATGATGATCTTCCGTGTGTTTGCAGAAACTATTCGATTCGTGCGCCATGATAAGCTCCTTTAGGTTGGCAATTGGTTTTACCAATAGTAGCTTATAGATTTGTCCAAGACAATAGGACCGACGGTTTTTTTACCAGCCGGTAAAGCCGAAGACACCGGCAGGCTTTAATAGGAAAATGTTTTGTGATCTCTCCAGGGTTAAAAATCTGTTATCATGGGAATCACCAGCAGGCGAACGTAAAAGGCGACAGTCGTCCTTGTCATGGTAGCTAATGATCCTGAGCTGAAAGAATATCGTTTTTTTTGATAAGGGCAAGACAAGGTGATCGAAAAATAGCAATCAAGGAGTAAGGAGTGACCAACACACTGACGATAACCAGACCCGATGACTGGCATCTTCATTTACGTGATAACGCTATGCTGGCAGCTGTTGTGCCTGACACCGCGCGGGTCTTTGCCCGTGCCATCATCATGCCGAACCTGCAGCCCCCGGTGATCACCCCGGCTGATGCCAATGACTATTACCGGAGGATCAAGGCGGCAATCCCCGCGGACTGTGCCTTTGAACCCTTGATGACGCTGTATCTTACCGACCATACAACCCCGGAGATGATCCACGAAGCGGCAGCTCAGGGTCTGGTGAAGGCGGGTAAACTCTATCCGGCCAACGCCACTACCAATTCGGCGCAAGGTGTGACCAACCTGGCAGCCCTTCATGACACCTTCGCGGCCATGGCTGACACGGGGCTGTTGCTCCTGGTTCACGGTGAGGTCACCGCCAATGACATCGATATTTTCGACCGGGAAAAAGCCTTTATCGATCAGCAACTGATACCCATTGTCACCAACTATCCGCAACTCAAGGTGGTGTTCGAACATATCACCACCAGCGATGCGGTAGAGTTTGTGCTGGCCGGCGGACCGAATGTTGCGGCCACCATGACGCCCCAGCACCTGATGTACAACCGCAACCACCTGCTGGTCGGCGGTATCAAGCCCCACAACTACTGCCTGCCGGTATTGAAACGCAATACCCATCAGCAGGCGCTGCAAGCGGCAGTCGCCGACGGTTCTCCGAAGTTTTTCCTGGGTACCGATTCAGCGCCCCACCTGCAGCACACAAAAGAGAATGCCTGCGGCTGTGCCGGTTGTTACAGCGCCCCGGCGGCACTGGAACTATATGCCGAGATTTTCGATCAGCTGGGGATACTGGATAAGCTTGAGGCCTTTACCAGCTTCAATGGGCCTGATTTTTACGGCCTGCCACGCAACCCGGATACCATGACACTGGTTCGCAAGCCCTGGCAGGTTCCGGCCACGGTCACTGTCGCCGGGCAACCCATGGTACCTTTCTACGCCGGTGAAACCCTGCAGTGGCAAGTTCTGTAAGGCCCCCGTCAGTTGCAGCATCCCCACTAACTTTCGTAACCTTTCCCTGTGGTTTGAACGCATCTGCGCAGAGATGATAGACTCAAATCATCCACATAAATATTCCATTCCTCCCTGCAGGAGCCTGCGATCATGACCGACAAGAACAAATTTCCACCGGAAAAAAATCAGCCTGCCGGCTATGTGCCCCCGAAGATCTGGACCTGGGACCGTGAATCAGGAGGCGCCTTTGCCGGCATTAATCGTCCGAAGGCCGGCGCCCGGCACGACAGTGAACTGCCGATCGGCCGGCATCCCCACCAGCTTTACTCTCTGGCTACCCCCAATGGCATGAAGGTCAGTATCATCTTTGAGGAGCTGCTGGAGGCGGAATTTGCCGGGGCAGAATATGACGCCTGGTTCATCGATATCGGCAAGGGTGATCAGTTCGGCAGTGGTTTTGTGAAGGTCAATCCCAACTCCAAGATTCCGGCCCTGGTTGACCGGCAACCCCGGCATGATTCCGGCGAACAGATTGAACCCGTGCGGGTTTTTGAAAGTGGTTCGATTCTGCTTTATCTGGCCGAAAAATTCGGCGCGTTTCTTCCTCAGGATGTGCCTGGACGGAGCGAAACCCTCAACTGGCTGATGTGGCAGATGGGTGCCGGGCCTCTGTTGGGAGGTGGCTTCGGCCATTTTTATGTCTACGCACCGATCAAGATCGAATACGCCATCGATCGTTTCGCCATGGAGGTAAAACGTCAGCTGGATGTTCTTGATCAGCATCTGGCAACCCATCACTATATGGCCGGTGATTGTTATACGATTGCCGATATGGCGATCTGGCCCTGGTATGGCCGACTGGCCCTGCAGCAGATTTATGATGATGCCGGTACTTTTTTATCCGTGGATGAGTATCAGCACCTGCAGCGCTGGGCCCGGTTGATCGAAGCTCGGCCCGCAGTACAGCGCGGGATTCTGGTCAACCGCAAGAATAATGGGGTGAAAGAGCGTCATTCGGCAGCGGATTTTGCCGGTCAGGCTGGGTGATAAGTACCACAACCTGACCGGCAGGCGGAGATCAGCTCAGTTTTGTGACCTTGATGCTGACACCGTGTCGAGCGGTACAACCCGTCCAGTAATCAAGTAACAGGCTTTCACCGGTACGGGTTGGGTCGGTCGGCAACATGGGGTTGACGCTTGTGCCCGTTGCCCGTTCCTTCAACCCTTTGATAAGCTTGCCATCAATCACCCGGTCATCACCGCCAAATCCTCGGCTATGACCAAAGCCCATCCCTACTGCAATAGCTCCCTTGACCACGCCTTCATCGGTCTGAAGTTGGCCATCCGTGAACTGGCCGGAAGGGCTGGTAATTCTCACCTTGTCGCCGGATGCAAGACCTAGATCTTTGGCGGTGTGAAGATTCATGTAGACATAGTTTGTCGGACTGAATTCTGCTGTGCGCTTGAAAGCGACGGAATAGGGGGAGCGCAGAGTCGATTTATAGCTCGAAAACAGCAGGGGAAACTCAGCCTGTGGCCAGTGTTTTTCCCAGTTGTCACCATTCCAGAAATGATTAGGCTGGTAGGTCGGAATGCCCGGATAGGCATTGCCGCTATAGGCATGGATAAAATTGGTAACCGCTTCGTTATAAATGCGCAGGCCGCGGCCCGGATGACCATTCAGGAACTCACCGTTATAGCGTGGCTCTGCTTCATAGTAGCCACCGCGTGACAGAACCGCAGCAACAGCCGTACGTTCTGCCGCTGTTAATTTGTCATTGAGTGGTTCCATTGCACGTTCCGCCCCGGACCAGATCATGTCTTCTTTTGTAACCGGTGGGAGTTTCTTGCACATGGTAGCAACATTGGCAAGGTAGCGAGCGCTCCAGTCTTCCAGGGTGAAGAGATCGACTTGTCTGCCATCGCTGGTTTTGATGGCATTTTTACCAAAGCCGGGCAAATTCATCATCAGGGCGATATCGATAAGAAAACGCTCCATGCATACATGCCGGCCATATTGGTCTTTGACCGTCCGGGGAGTGACCACCGGGGCTCCAGCTGAAAAGCCCTTCATTTCTGACCCCCACATCCGATCCGCCGCATATTCCTCGTGGGCTGACAGATCAGGGATAATATAGTCACACAGATTCGTTGTTTCATTTAAATGACAGTCTATTCCGACACTCAGACCCAATTGTTTAGGATCTTTCATGCTGTTTATGACCGCCTGACTCAAACCACTATTGCCGTAGGTAACATTGTTGCGCCAGCTGAAAAAGGCACGGAAGCGGTAAGGATCATTGTTGGCATGGCTGGTCAGCATTTCGCCGGCATGCTTGACCGGTGCGAGTTCCATCCACGGCTGACTGGCAGGGTAAAGGGGTTGATTATTGGCTCGTTTGTTTTTGTACTCTGTCGAGTTTTCGTATTTTCCTTCCCGGCTGGCAGTGATCCCGATTTCTTTGCCGCTGAATCCTCCATCAATCTTGCCCAGTTGGTAGCGGTCATTTTTGCTGCCGTTGTGGAAACCGAGCCAGTAGGCTGCGCCTCCTTTGGCATGATGAGAACCGATCATGGTGTTGAGCAGACCGGTCAACCAACCGGTGACAAAGCCATCGGCGCTACTGGAAGCTGTGGACAGCATGACACTGGAGCGACGACCATGACGGGTAAAATCCCTGGCGATCTGTCTGAGTTTTTTTTCACTGATGCCGGTCGCTTCGGCGTAGGTTGCAAGGTTATTACGTTGGGCCTCCGCTTTGAGGATGGTAAGAGCGCTTTTTACGCTAAGGGATTTTCCATTCTTGTCGGTGAGGGTCTGGTCGACAAACAGCTCACCGTCCTGCACCGTTTCGGCATCAGCAGGTTGACCCGTCTTGGGGTCAATAACAACCGGGTTTTCTCCGGTCAGACCGATAGTTGAGCCGCGTAAAAATTTGCCGTTTTGCGGATGGTTCGGTTCGGTAATTACCAGATGGCTGGCGTTTGTGTGATGAAGTTCTCCTTTGGCTTTTGCTGCTGCCGCGTTGGCTGTTGACAGATGAGGCGCATTGAACCAGTTGTTATCAAACATCAACCTCATCAGCGCAAATAAAAACGGGGTGTCGCGCCCGGGTTTGATCGGAACCCATTCTCCGCCGGTATTGGCGCTGGGGGTTGTCCGCAGCAGTGGGTCAACCGATATATATTTGAAATCATTGTCGACCCGTGCATCGGCAAGCTGTCGTCCGAGGCTATTGAGACTGTTACCGGAGTTTCCCGGGCTGGTTCCCAGGAAAATGGCATATTTTGCCTCTTTCCAGTCCGGATGAGCATGCCAGGCGCCCTGGTGCGGATTGACGGCGGCAAGCGCCAGACCGAGGCGTTGTTGTGCTCCACAATATGCGGACTTTTTGCCGATATTGCTGGTTCCCCATGAATTAATCATAAAGCGGGTGTAGAAGTTTGAACGGGCGGCATTGTCACCAAGGAAGGTCGCAAAAAGATGGTTGGCCGCCGAGCCGAATTCCGGTTGACCGGGCGCAGCTTCTTTGTCCCGTTGTCGTATCTCCCTGAGGCCGGCGACCTTGCCCTCCCCAAAAAGATCTCCACCTTCGACGATTTCTTTTAAAGCCTGTTCGTAGGGGATCGTGTTCCACTTTCCTTCCCCCCTTTTACCGGCCCGTTTAAGGACCTGGGTGACGCGGCGTTCATCGTCAACTGAATCCGTGGCGGCTGTCCCGCGTCCACAGGTTGTGGCGCGATTTTTATGGCCCGGGTCACCGGTCAGATTTTTAAATGCCTCTTTTACCGGCGTATCCAGGGGAAGGGGGTCACCACTGTTGTTTTCACAATAGGGATTACCATTGACCCGCAGGATTTTATCGGTCTTATCGTCAACCCGAACGCGCAGTCCGCAGTTGTCAAAACAACCGAAACAGCGTTGGAATGCCATCCGTTGTCCTGGTGTTTGAGAAATATCGCCGGTCGCCTCATCGACCATAAATTCAGGAGTCAACGCGTTTTTTGCCACCGAGCTTATGGGTGGGTCTTCTTTTGATTTTACATAGTTCGAAGCTTTTGCGGTGGTGGCGACGGCAATGGTTCCGGCAGCAACTCCGATGTTGGTCATAAATTTTCTGCGGTCCATAGATATTCTCCTTATCTCTGCCAGTTCAGATAATTCAGGGTCAGTACTTTCTTGTCGTCAGTCGTTTCAGGTAGACCGATGTAATAAATTTTCGGCCCTGTCTCTTTTGACTCCAGCATGGTGTAGACCTGATGGCTTTTTATTGTCTGTACGATCTTTGATTCAGGATTGTTCAGATCACCAAAAATTCTAGCGTGACCGGCACAACTTTCAACACAGGCCGGCAGCAGTCCATGGCTGGATCTGGCAATACAAAAATCACATTTTTCAGGAGGCAGCCTGGCTTCAGTATCACCTGCGCGTGCTCCATATGGACAGTGTTCCACGCAGATCTGACAGGCAATACAGGTATCCTGGTTTAAGTAGACAACGCCATTTTTGGTTTTTCCTGTGGCTGCTACCGGACATGGTTCAGTACAGGTCGGATGGTCGCAGTTGCCGCATTGCGTCGGGATGGCCATGGCTCCGTAACCATCATTTTGCGGAATCGAAAATTGGCGAACCTGATTACGTGTCATCCCTTTTGGTGTGCCGTTTTCGATGGCACAGGCAAGGCTGCAGGACAGACAACCGGTACAGCGTCGTACGTCAATAACCATCGCCGGTTTTTTGGAACCCCTGTCATTGCCTGCCAGAATGTGAGCTGTCGGGATCAAGGTCAGGGTAACGCTTGACCCCAAAGCTTTTAACATTGTCCGTCGATTAATCATTACTTCCTCCTTTCGTTGTTTTGTGCCTGAGCGGTAGAATGAATGCACTCTCTTTATAGCAAAGCTGATGCCACTTTGAGATTGAGCTTCAAGATACTGAAAATAAACAAAAAAGTTCTTTTTAGTGGGAGCTTAAGGGGTCAACCATGGTTGTTGTGAACTGTACCCGATACGGTTGGAACGTAGATTTATCGGCAGGTGAGGCAAGGATCAACAAAAGTTGAGGATTTAACTTTTATTGATCCCTTTGCATTTTTTTTGTTTCATGTGATCTTATCAATATTGTCTGATATTATTTTGTTCGCCAAGGAAAGGTGTACTTATTCGGTATGAAAACATTGTTGCTGCTGATCTGGCTGATTTTGCCGGTTTCTCACCTTTATGCGCAATCCCCACTCTATATCGGTAGTGCTTTTGAACCGCCGGTGTCGACCCCGGCGCAAGAAGGTATTGTTGACCGGATTGTTATAGAGGCATTTGAGCGCCTCGGAAGAGAAGCCGTGATCACCCATCTGCCGGCAGAACGATCCCTGCTCAGTGCCTCCAGCGGAATCAACGACGGTGATCTGATTCGGGTTGATGGACTGCAGAATGATTATCCTGATCTGGTGCAGGTCCACGAAGAATTGATCAATTTTGAATTTGTAGCTTTCAGTAAGAACCCACAGATCAGGATGAATGACTGGGAGGATCTTTCAGGCTACAGTGTCGGCATTGTCAGGGGGTGGAAGATTCTTGAAGAGAAAGCCGTTCATTCGCTGTTGACGAAGGTCGACAGCCTTGAATTGCTCTTCACCCTTCTGCAGAAGGACCGGGTGGATCTTGTTATCTATGAGCGTCTGGCGGGATTGCATGCTGTTCAGACCATGCAGTTACGGGATATTTATCAGACATCACTGCCGTTGACGGTACAGCCCATGTATCTCTATCTGCATCGTGCCCACAGTGATCTGGTGGAGCCTCTGGTGGCTATACTAAAAACCATGAAGCAGGACGGAACCTTTCAGCGCATTTTTGCGAACCGCCTTTCAACCCTTGCCGTTGGGGAAGCTCAGTGAACGCATTCAGAAAGGTTTTTGATTTTTCTTCAGACAGTATTGCGCGTAGACTGGTCGTCTATCTTTTTTTATGCAGTTCAGTTATTACGCTGATCGGTACATCTATCCAGCTTTATCTGGAATATAATCGAGATATCAACAGTATAAAAAAGAGCCTTGGACAGATAGAAACCAGTCAACTGGAAAGCATCAAACAAACATTGTGGGTGTCTAATGATTCGTTCTTGAAGATACAACTGGATGGATTACTCAGGTTGCCTGATATCGCTTACCTGGGTATCAAGAGCCATGGAAAAACGATTATCTCGGTTGGAACCCAAGGTCAGGCTAATACAATCGAGCGCTGGTTTCCCTTGAACTATAGTTACCGCGATCAGGAAATCGATCTGGGGCAATTGTTTGTCGTAGCTGACCTCCGTGGTGTTCATCAGCGTCTGGTTGATCGCGCCCTGATCATTTTTTCTACGCTGGCGGTTAAAACTTTTCTTGTTTCCGTCTTTATGCTTTTTATTTTTTATCTGCTGGTTGGTCGGCATCTCAACAGTTTAGCGGAATATGCCAGGAGGTATGATCCGGACAAGGAAGATAACCCTCTGGTATTGAAAAGATCCCGGAGAAAGATGGGATCCGGCGATGAGTTGGATCAAGTGATCAGCGCTTTCAACGATATGAGCAAAAAGCTCAATGCCTTGTTTCAGGAAAAGAAACAGAACAACGAAAAGCTGCGCCACGAGATCAATGAACGCACGACTATTGAAGTCGCCTTACGTGAAAGTGAACAGCGCTATAAGAAACTCTATCAGGAGTTTCAGGTGATACTGGATGGAATTCCTGATGCCTTGACCCTGCTGACGCCTGATCTACGGGTCATCTGGGCCAACCGCGGGACGGCAACTTTGCTGAACCGGAAGATGGCTGAGCTTCCCGGTCGCCATTGTTATGAGATCTGGCAGGGTCTTTCATCTACCTGTGACGATTGTCTGGGTCGGGCTTGTTTCGAGCGGGGTCAAGCGCTGGAGGGAACGCGTACAACGTCAGATGGACGAGTGTGGGAAAAGAGGGTGTTCCCATTGAAGGACAAGGATGGAACAGTTGTTAATGTGATTGAATGGAGCAGTGAAATTACTGAAAAGATTCGTCTGGCCAAGGAAGCAGAACTGGCCAGCCGCCTGGCCTCACTGGGAGAACTGTCAGCTGGCGTTGCCCATGAAATTAATAATCCCAATGCCATGATTCTTCTTAATGCTCCGGTACTTAAGCAGATCATTGATGCAGGCTTTCCCATCCTTGAAAAATATTGTAAAGAGCATGGCGATTTTGAACTTGGCGGAATGACCTATGTGGAACTGCTGGCTGAAGCACCGATCCTGCTTGACAGCATTATGGATGGCTCTGAGCGAATAAGAAGAATCGTGGAAGACCTTAAGGATTTTGTTCGCAATGAAAATACCACTGAGGAAGAAATTTTTGACCTTGCAGATGCCATGAATACGGCAGCAAGGCTGACGGAAGGGTCTATCAAGAAAGCCGCAGCCGATTTTAAAGTGTGCTATTTTTCAACCATGCAACCGATTAAAGGACGCCGCCAGGATATTGAACAGGTTCTTGTTAATCTGATTCTCAATGCCTGTCAGGCACTATGCACGGAGCATCAGATCATCGAACTTGCTGCGGGCTACGATGCACAGAGAAAAGAGAATATCGTGACGGTTCGCGACGAAGGTCATGGTATCCAGGCACAGGATCTACCGCGCATTATGGATCCATTTTTTACCACCAAACGTGAATGCGGTGGTACCGGTCTTGGTTTATCCATCTCGGCGCGCATCATCAAAAAACACGGCGGGACCATCGGTATCTCCTCCAGCCCTGGTAGCGGGACAACGGTTACTATCAGGTTGCCGGCACATGGGGGTGAACACTAAAAATGACTGCCATAAAATATCCTTCTTTGCCGATACTGCTGGTTGATGATGAGCCTTCCTGGCTTCATGGTTTGACGGTGAATCTGCGATTAAATGCAGGGATCAACAACCTGCTTATCTGTCATGACAGCCGTGAGGTGATGGGCCTGCTTGAGACAGAAGATATCAGTCTGGTTCTGCTTGATTTGAATATGCCCCATGTTAGCGGTCTTGAGCTTTTACCGCTGATCGTACAGCATCACCCGGCGGTTCCAGTGATTATTCTTAGCGGCATGAACCAACTGGAGACGGCCGTGCGTTGTATGCGGCTGGGGGCTTTTGACTATTTTGTCAAAACGACTGAGCAGGAGCGGATGGTTGCAGGTATCCGTCGAGCACTGAGTCACGCGGAATTACAGTTTGAAAATCGCCAGCTCAAGGAGCGTTTTCTAGCCGAAGATGCTGAGTGTCATGAGGCCTTCTCGCCGATTGTTACCCGCCACAAGAAAATGCATGCGATTTTTCGTTATATTGAAGCTATTTCTGCCAGTGCCGAGCCGGTACTGATTACCGGTGAAAGTGGCGTTGGTAAAGAGCTTGTGGCAAAAGCGGTACATCTGCTCAGCCGTCCTGATGGACCCTGGGTAGCACACAACGTGGCCGGTCTGGATGATAACGTCTTCGCCGATACCCTTTTTGGACATTCGCGTGGTGCTTTTACCGGCGCCGAAACCTCGCGCACTGGTGCCGTTGAAAAAGCTGCGGCGGGCACCCTTTTTCTTGATGAAATCGGGGATTTATGCCTTGCATCCCAGGTCAAGCTTTTACGTTTGTTGCAGGAAAGGGAATACTTCCCACTGGGGGCAGATGTGCCAAAACGCCTTCAGGCCCGGATTGTTTTTGCCACTAACCGGAACCTGACAGCCATGCAGGGGGATGGCTCTTTTCGCAAGGATCTTTATTATCGGTTGCATTCTCATCATATTGAGATACCACCGCTGCGCGAACGCTCCGAAGATATTCCCCTGCTGCTTGATCACTTCCTTGAGGAAGCGGCTGACGCTCTTGGCAAGAAAAAACCGACGCCACCGGATGAACTGTCAACCTTGTTGTCGACTTACCATTTTCCCGGCAATATCAGGGAACTCAGATCGATGGTTTTCGATGCAGTCAGTCTTCATCAATCCAGAAAGCTTTCCATGGAATCTTTCAAAAAAGCAATCGGTTTCAACAGGATTGAGGGCAGCTTTACGACAGGCAGTGATCAGGATCAAGCAGAGGAAGGAACGATGGTGTTTCCTGATCGGTTGCCGACGCTAAAGCAGATGACTGAACTTGGTGTTGCTGAGGCTATGAAGAGGGCGCGTGGCAATCAAAATATTGCTGCCCGGTTACTTGGAATAAGCCCCCAGGCCCTGAGTAAGCGTCTGAAAAGACATGAAAAGCATGGAGAAATTCAGTGATTTTCCCGTTATGGTGCGCTATTCTCTAAA
>JAWOFG010000126.1:0-9477 GCA_046482365.1 Pelovirga sp.
GAAATCGGTTAATGTCAGTTTTAAGATGGGCTTCTACCCCCAATCTTCCCCTCTCCGTATGACATAATAAGTCGTAGTGGTGGCGGAGGCGACTTTTTAATCAAAAACTGTCGTCTCGGAAAGCAGAATACAGAAGTCAGGATATAGAAGTCAGAAGTCGAAAAAAATCGTTATTTCAGCAGCTTTTATTCTATGTTCTGTATTCTGAATTCTATATTCTGACTTCTGTATTCTGACTTTTGCCGTGCAAGAGTAAAACGATTGGCCTGCCGCTGTCGAGAGCTTAATCACCTATACGTTGCAAGGCAAAGCGCCGAAGCCACTCCAGCGCCATAAATGCGCTCATGCGCTGAACCCGAACCCGATCACCAGCAAATAGATAACGTTGGGCGTGAACCCCGGCGTCGCTGGCCAGGGCAAGGTAGACCGTTCCCACCGGTTTGTCCGGGGTGCCGCCATCCGGACCGGCAATGCCGGTAATTGCCAGGGCCAGATCGGTGTCACTCTCATGCCGCAGACCGCTGGCCATGGCCCGGGCGCAGGGTTCACTGACCGCGCCATGCTGAAGCAGGATCGCCTGCGGTACTTTCAGCCAGTGTTGTTTGGCCGCATCGGCGTAGGTGACCCCGGCCCGATTGAGAAAGGCCGAGGCCCCGGGCTCACGGGTCAGCATGCTGCTGAGGAGGCCACCGGTACAGGATTCTGCCAGGGATATGGTCAGGCCGGCCTGGGTCAACAGTTGCCCGACGTTGCCTTCGGCGGTCTGCCCCTCACGTGCCATCAGGTGGTCACCGAGAACCTGCAGGAGAAGTGCTTCGGCTTGATCCAGGCGTTCATCGGCCTCTTCCCCGTGGGCTTTCAGGTTCACCAGCACCAGCGGGAAGTCGTGGCTGTAATTGATGCTGACCCCATCCGGCAGGCGACCGCTGGGAATCATGGTACGAATACGTACCTCGGTCAGGCCGAACAGTTTCAGGGTGCGGCGATGCAGGCGTTGCTCCTCCGGATAGTCCTGCTTGAGTTGGGGCAGTACTGATTGCTCCAGCATGGTCCGCAGTTCGGCCACGGTAGCGGGTAGAAAAAACATCCGGCACTGATTGTGGTTAAGGGTAAAACCCGGCGTCATCCCCTGGGGATTGACCATTAGTTGCGCTGTTTGGGGTAACAGCGCAACGCGTTCATTGGCAGGATTCAGCGACTGGTGGTGGCTGTAACACCAGTCGCGCACCATTTCCAGCGCCTCCTCATGAATAACCAGGGGCAAGCCGAGGGCGCGGGACGCTGCGCGGGCGGTCAGTGCGTTGCTGCGGGTTCCCAGGCCGCCACTGATAATGACAAAACGTGCCTGCCGGGAAAGGTAGTTGAGCGCCGCAAAGATCTCCTTTTCATTGTCAGATACCGCCAGAGAGCAACGCGGGCGGTAGCCATGTCGAGTGAGCATGTCAACGACGACAGAGCTGATGGAATCGGTGGAGTCGCCACTGAGCAGATCTTCTGCGGTGGTCAGGATAGCAATATCAAAACTGGGCATAGATAGTTTCCAGCAAAGCAAAAGTGTATCTAGTTCAGCACTGGATAGGGAATCCTATGTCAAGGGACGCTATTCGTCATCCATGACCGCTTGTTGTCGCCGTCCATGGCGACAAACACCCTTGCCACAGGAATCCCGACCCTGCGCAATGACAGTGGTGAATAGTTACGAAAAAGTCAGCTAAACAAAGCGAGGCACAGGCGCACCGCAATGGCGGCGTAAACTCCGGCCAGGACATCATCAAAGGTGACACCAAAACCGTTTTTAACATTGCGATCAATGTAGCCGATCGGGGGTGGCTTTAAAATGTCAAACAGGCGAAACCAGAAAAAAGCCAGCAGCGCGGTTCCCCAGCTAAAAGGAAGAAACGCGACGGTGACCAGATACCCGGCGAGTTCGTCAATAACGATGCGGCTGTCGTCAGCTTCACCAAAATATCTGCCGGCATGCCGGCAGATAATAACGCTCAAAGCGATCACTGCGACCAGAACCACAAACTGAAGCGATCCAGGCAAGCAAGACAGGTAATAAAAGGCCGGGATTCCCGCCAGGGTGCCAAAGGTGCCGGGGGCGAGCGGGGCGTAGCCCAGCCCACCATTGGTCGCAAGAAAGATTGTCGCACAGTTTTTGCGCTGTTGGGATGCTGATTCAGTCATCAATCTTCTCCTTGAGGAGCAGTGGCAGCTGGTCGTAAGCGCTATTCTCAACCAGACGATAGATCTGTTGCAAGGGAAGGTTGTGCTGGTGGGCCAGTCGCCGGCAGTCTTCGTACTCGGCACTCAGGCGGAGAAATTTATCGTGATCAAACAGCAGCTTGATCTGTGCTGTCCCCAGCGTGGTTGAAATGGTAATCTCGCGGCGTTGCAGGCGATAGCGGCGGCAGGGCTGACAGCGCACCCCAATGGCGCTGCTGTGGTGCATGATCAGAGTGGCCAATGCCTGGCTGTGTGCCGGTTGACAGACCACCTTGAGAAGTTGCCCCGGGCGATTTTTTTTCATCTGCAGAGGGACGTAAGCGGCATCCAGGGCGCCGGCTGTCAGGAGTCGTTCGAGCAGATCGCCAAGTTGTTCCGGGGTGCTGTCATCGATATGAGATTCAAGCAGCTCGACCTCTTCGGTCGTGACCGGCTGGTGCTCCTGCTGATAAAGAATACCACGCAGCAGATTGGGACGATCGGCAAGTTCCCAACCACCAACGCCGTAACCAGTCCGGCCCAGGGGCAGGCTGGGAATGTGGCAGGGTTCAGCGAGTTCCCCGACGATGGTTGCGCCGGTGGGGGTGAGCAGTTCCTTGTCGCAGCCACTGTCGTAGACCGGCCATCCCTGCAGGATCTCGAGGGTTGCCGGTGCCGGCAAGGGGAGGGCGCCGTGGGCGCATTGGCTGATCCCGCGTGACAGGGGCAAGGGTGCGCAGAGGACCTTGTCGATGTTCAGCAGATCGACGCCGATGGCTGCTCCGGTGAGATCAACGATGGCGTCGACGGCGCCGACTTCATGAAAGTGAACCTCATCAATACTGATGCCATGAACCTTGGCTTCCGCTTCACCGAGGCGGCGGAAAAAACGGCGCGCCAGTCCCTTGCTGCGCTCACTTAAGCGACTGTCAGCCAGCATCTGATCAATGCGACTCCAGCTGCGATGGTGGTGATCTTCTTTGTGGTCAACGATAAAGCGGCATCCTTCAATGCCATGACGCCGTTCACGCTTGATGTTAAGGTAGTAATCGCTGATCGGCAATTTGGCCAGTTCGGCTTTAAGTTGCTCTACATCAAGGCCCAGGTCACAGAGCAGACCTAAAAACATGTCACCGGAAATGCCGGAAAAGGTATCAAGATAGAGGGTTTTCATGCTGGTCAGTCCTCCCGGCGGTTGATGCGGTTGGCAGCAAAAGCAGCACCAAAACCGTTATCGATATTGACCACGGTGACGCCGGAGGCACAGGAATTGAGCATGCCGAGCAGAGCAGCAACGCCGCCAAAGGCGGCACCGTAACCGACCGATGTCGGCACGGCAATGACCGGTGCTGCGACCAGGCCGCCGACCACCGAAGGCAGCGCCCCTTCCATTCCGGCAACCACAATAACGACTGAGGCCTGATGCAGCTGTTCCTGACAGCTCAGCAACCGGTGGATACCGGCAACCCCGACATCAACCAGCTCTTCCACCTCGTTGCCGAGCATGCGCGCGGTGATGACCGCTTCACGGGCTACCGGCAGATCGGAGGTACCGGCGCAGATGACCAGAATTTTACCGCGTCCACTCATCACAGCAGCTTGATGGATAAGACAGAAGGTGCGACCCAGCTCATCGTATTCTCCGGCAGGAAACTGCCGGGCCAGGGCATCTCCTTTCTGCTGATCAAGGCGGGTCACCAGAATATTGCGTTGTCTGCGTTCAAGGGCCGCAACAATTGTTGTCAACTGGTCAAGGGTTTTGCTCTGTCCAAGGATGATCTCGGCAACCCCCTGGCGCAATTCACGATGATGATCAATGCGGGCAACGCCCAGATCTTCGTAAGGCAGATGTTTGAGCTTGTTGACCGCATCGCTGACACTGAGATGGCCGGAAACAAGTTGCTCCAGCAGGGTGGTCAATTGGTTCTGGTTCATGGCTGTTGCTATTTACCTTAGGGAACCGCCTGGGCGGGATGAGGGTGGTTGAGTTCGCGCGGAATAAGCGTCTAACTTGGCTATCATAGCAAAAATTCCCGGGTCTTGCCAAAACAAGAAAAAAGAACAAGCGAGAAACGGGTAAGCTACAAAGATTGACTTGTCCTTGGGGCGCGCAGTAGTTTGCTGGAAACTACCTCTACTCCGATCGGGAGATTTTTTGATGACAGCTGTTAACGACGATCAGCCCTTGAGCAGAACCAAAAAGAAACAGCAGGCACATCAGATTGCCGAACTTGCCGGACAGCTGTGTGAGCTGTCGGATAATCGCTTTGGACGGATTGAGCTGCCGGCGGAAATTGTTGCCGAGGCGCAGACTGTGCGCCAGACCGGTGGACGTGGATCACACAAACGGCAATTGAAATATCTGGCGGGGCTGCTGCGGGAAGATCCCGATGCCGTTGAATCTCTCAGGTTACAACTGGAAGGGATGGATCAGGTTGATCGCAGCGATAAAAAACAATTCCATTCTTTAGAGCACATGCGTGATCGCCTGTGTGATCCACAGCAGTTTGATCAGGCCTTTTCTGAGTTGCAGGATCAAGCCCCACATCTTGATATAAAAACCATCAGGCGTCTTGCACAATCCGTTCATCAGCATGGTGACAAGCGCGCCTATCGAGAAATTTTCAAGCGCCTGCGGGATGAAGGGGTTAAAGACTGAATCTGGTGGTCCGGCTCTCCGGTCACAAGAGCATCGACACCGTTCTGAGCCTTTGTGGTGTTTTTCTACTACAAATAATTAGCCGAGAGCACATTGTCCTTCGCTTCTTATTTGTTATGATTTTAGTCGGTAAGGCTCAGAAGTTTTCGCGGCCAGGTTTTACATCCGAACGGCGGACGAATCGTCAACGGTTAAGCATGGGAGAAAAAAAGACGAAGAACGGCATTGAGATCGCATCGAACCATCAATGCAACAAAAAAGGAGCCACCTCATGGCTAAAGACATTGCAGTTTATGGAATCTATCCCAATCGAATGATGGTTGAAAGAGCGGTCGAAGAGTTAACAGATGCAGGCTTTCGGCATGCAGACATCTCAGTGTTGTTCCCTGCAGACGAAAATACCAAGGAGCTCACGGTTGAGGAAGAGTCCCTGGTCCAGGAAAGGGCAGCAACGGGAGGAAGAACCGGGGCGGCGATCGGCAGCACTTTAGGGTTGCTGGCGGGCATTGGCACAATCGCCATTCCGGGGATTGGCCCCTTCATCGCTGCAGGGCCTATCATGGCTGCCTTGGCTGGCGCCGGCGCCGGTGGATTGTTCGGTGGAGTAACCGGCGCATTGATTGGTGCCGGTATTCCAGAATACGAAGCCAAACATTATGAACGTCGTCTCAAGGAAGGCTGGATTTTGCTTTCTGTTCACGCCGACGACAGAGTCTGGAAAAATAAAGGTAAGGATATACTGGAACAAACAGGAGCCGAAGATATAAAAGCTAAAGCAGAACCCCATGTTGATCACTAAGTTCTTAGTATCAACCTCCAACGGTGCAATCGATTAATGACCTGACATGTCATCGATTTCTGGCCGTTGACAATTAAATATTCTTCCCGCCATCGAAAAATTTGCAACAGGAGTTATTTATAAGAGCGATCTTGTGGGGTTAGGGTGTGCTTACTTCAAGACCGCTCTTATACCGTCAGAAGATTCATCTTTCAAAGCATTTTGAGGGCTTCTTCGATAAATGCTGGAATATCTCCCGGGTTTCGGCTACTGACTAGATTGCGGTCGACAACTACCTGCTGGTCCACAAATTCAGCGCCGGCATTTTTGATATCCTGCTCGATTGATTTATAGCCGGTGAACCTGCGACCTTTCAGAACCTGTGCCGTTATCAGCAGTTGTCCCGCATGGCAGATCGAGAAAACCGGTTTGTCACTTTTGACGAATTCTGCAGCAAACTTGACTGCATCCTCGTCTACACGCAATTTATCCGGCGAAAATCCACCCGGAATTAACAACGCATCAAAGTCTTGAACCGAGGCCTGACTCACTGCCTTTTCGATTTCAACCTCGGTTCCTTCTTTTTTACCTTTGACCTTTTTACCGGCCTCGAGCCCGACATTGATCACGTCGTGCCCCTTGTCCCGAAAGGCTTTGACTGGTTCAGTATATTCAGAATCTTCAAATAAATCGGTGAGGATCGCAGCAATTTTCTTTCCCATAGTTAATTCTCCCGTAGAATCTTATTCACTATCGAAAAAACGAGATGGGTTGATCTTGTGCCCTTTAATTAAGTTTAGGAGCCATTCGGGCACTGTCAAGCTGGAATGTAAAGAAAAGGGCTAGCAAGTAAGGAGATCTTTGGTAATGGTTCTTTATCCCTTCCCATATGTTATCGTGCAAATCAAATTCCTTTTTAACTGAGTGCGGTTATGATGAAATTCATTCACACCTCCGATATTCACCTCGGGAAAAGTTATCGTAACTCTCCCGGCGAGAGAGAACGTTACGATGACTTCTTTGCCTGCTTGTCAGGTATTTGTGACGACGCCATCAGGGAGCGGGTCGATGCGCTGCTGATTGGTGGCGATCTGTTTCATGTCGGCCAGATTCTGCCGAAAACCTTCGCCCGTACCATCGAAGTCCTCCAGCCTCTCAAAGATGCCGGAATCCCCTGTATTGCCATCGAAGGTAACCATGACTGGATTCACCGCCGCGACAACATCTCGTGGATGGAAGCCTTGTCGCAGATGGGCTACATCAAACTGCTGCGACCGGCGCGCACGGATGATGGCGATTACCGTTTCGATCCCTTCGATGAAAAAACCGGGATGGGCGGGCATATCAATATCAAGGGGGTCAATATTTATGGCCTTGGCTATATTGGTGCCCAGGCCGGTCATCATGTGGAACGTATCTGCAATGCGGTTACCAGCGAGAACAACCTGCTGCTTTTCCACGTCGGCATCTGGAAATATTCTCCGGTCGAGATCGGCAACATGAAACTGGAAGAGGCTCTTCCTCTGGCCGAAAGGTTTGGCTATGTCGCCCTCGGTCACGGTCACAAACCCTATGTTATCGAAACCGCAGAAGGTAAGCCATACGCCTTCAATCCCGGCTCGCCGGAACGGGTCAATTTTGGTGAAGAGAAGTACCCTAAGGGTTACTACTATGTCATTTTCGAGAACGGTGAATTTATCCCGGAAATCAGAAATACGTTGCCGCGGCCGATGTTGGTTGAAACGATCGATCTGAACGGTGCTCAGAATGTTGATCAGGCCCTCGCCGGGTTCAGCGAACAGATTGTCGCCAGGGTCAAAAATTCCGGTGATGAACGTCAACCTCTGCTGGAGTTAAAGCTGGTTGGTCGCGTCGGCTTTCATCCCTTTGAGTTGGGACGTGAACGACTGAAGGCGGTGCTGGAAGTGTTAGCCGACCCATTGCATGTCGAGATCAAGAACCACCTCTCCCTCGTCAGCAGCTCTGAAGAGGTGAATGGCGTCAATAAAAGCCTGGAAGAGATCGAGCAGGAGGTTCTGCATGAGCTGATCAAGTCCGGCAGCGAGTACCAGGGCCGCGAGGAAGAACTGATCCGGCTCTCTATCGCCCTGAAGAATGCGGTGCAAAAAGGTGATGTCGACGGTGATGAATTGCTGGCTCTGCTTGACCCGGAGGGCGACTGATGCAGATCCTCTCCATCCACCTTAAAAATATCAAGTCGCACCGCGACACCGAACTGACCTTCTCCCCCGGTATCAATGTCCTCTCCGGTCCCAATGGAGTCGGCAAAAGCACCATTTTTGAAGCGATCGGTTATGCCCTGTTCGGAGTCGATGCGCAAAGCTTTGTCGGCAACGTCGACCGCTTCGTGACCATCGGGGCCAAACGAGGAGAAATTGCCGTTGTGTTTCAACGCGCGGATACTGAACGCTATCGTGTCAGCCGGACCGTCGGTACGCCGTCCAAATGGCTCCTGGCCAAAGAGGTTGGAGGCGCTTTTGAAGTGGAGGAACACAAGGACAGTAAAGAAACCGAAGGGCGCATCAAGGAGTTGCTCGGGTTGAGATCGGCCCGTTCACTGGCAGAACAGTTTGAACTGGTGATTGGCCCGTTCCAGCACGATTTTCTCGGTCCTTTTGTCATCAAGCAACCATCCCGGCGGCGTGACAAATTTGACGAGATCCTCGGCATTGACAGCTGGCGTAAGACCTTCAACGAGACCAAGACCTTGACCAGTGCCATCAAAGCCAGGGTGGAAGCGCTGGAAAGCGCCATCGTCCCACTTCAAAATCAGGTGGCTGAACTGCCGGCAAAAAGGGATGAGCTTACAGCGGCGCAGAAGGATCTTGAGCTGGCCGAGAAGGAATTGATGTTGCAACAGCGGCAGCTCAAAGATCTTGAAGGACTTCTCCTCACGATAGATAAGCGCGAAAAGGATCTGAAAGAGCTGGAAAAAGAGATCGAAACCCTTAAGGAGAGGATCAGTAATGGTAACGAGATGATCGGCAAGCAGAAGCTGCTGGTTGCCGAGGCAGAAAAAGCCGATAAGATCATCGCAGAGACCTCTCCCGGCAAAAAAGCCTACGAACAGGCTGAGAAAGAACTGGGTGAACTGCGGGAGAAGGCCAAGGTTCAGCGGCAACAGGAGCAGGAAGCCGCTGATCTCAAAAACCAGCTCGACAAGTTGACCGAACGGTTAAAGGTTGAGACTCAAGCGACCCAACGAACCCGCGAAGAACTGGCCGCCGATGAGAAGATCCTGACTGATAGCCGGAAAGACTTATCGCTGGCTGATGAGCAAAGGGCCCTGGCTGAGCAACTGCCGCAAATCCGCATGAAGCTTGAAGGGAAGCGCAAGCAGCTGGGGTTACTCGAAGGGCGCCGGTTGGGACTGGAAGAGGGGAACGAAAAACTTGCTCAGGGGATATGCCCGTTCTTCCAGGAGCCGTGCCTCAATATCGCTGCAAGCCCTCCCGCCGATGTATTCTCGTTGAAGTTCTCTGAGCTGGATCAGGAGTGTCGGCGTCTTGAAAAGGAAGTTCAGACGCACGAATTTGAAGAAAAGGCGGCCAGTGGTGCCAACGATCAGCTCAAGGCGGTTGCGGTTAAACTTGAAGGGCTGGATTCTCAGTTGATAAAACTGGCGGAGCGTCGCAAGGTGAACGAATTCAAGGCTGAAGGCCTGGTCAGGCTGCAAAAGGAACAATCAGCAGGGCAGCAACGGCTTGATGAAAAACAAAAGGTGCTGAATAGCTACAGCCGGTTGCAAGCCGACCTTGAAGCAGCTGAGAACAAGAAGACGCACCACCAGGAAGATCGTGACCGTTATGTAGCA
>JAWOFG010000146.1:0-36830 GCA_046482365.1 Pelovirga sp.
GTCAGAAACAGGGCCTCTTCAGCGGCGGTATCACCACCGCCAATCACAGCGATAGGCTGGTTGCGGAAAAAAGCGCCGTCACAGGTGGCACAGTAGGAAACTCCTTTGCCGACCAGGGCCGCTTCACCGTCGATTCCCAGCTTGCGTGGAATAACCCCGGTTGTGATGATGACCGCCTTGCAGGTCATTTCCTTGCCATCGACCAGCAGGGTTTTAACGTCGCCTTTATCGATGATCTTTTCGACAGTTCCGTAGGCGGTCTCCAAACCGAACTCGACGCAGTGTTCCTGGAAGCGCATCATCAGCTCAGGACCTTCAATACCGCCCGGATACCCGGGCCAGTTTTCCACCAGGGTGGTGGTCATCATCTGGCCGCCGAGGATCATTTTTTCAATCATCAGGGATTTCAAACAGGCGCGCGAAGCATAAAGTCCGGCGGTCATTCCTGCCGGACCGCCGCCAATAATAATGACATCGTAATCGGTGGTGCTCATAATAATCTTTGACTCCTTAAGGCGATTCCTTCATTTAGTACGGACGCGAATTCTCGCATAATTACGGTGAAAATGGAATACCTTGCAGCCGGACAATTCCCTTGCGTATGATGTGATCTGGTCAGCGGTGTTGAGATTTTCTTGTGGCGGGAGGCAGCAGGTTGAAATTTATTCGTTTTGTCTTGTGGGTGATGTTGACCCTGGTACTGGTTGTGGCAATCGATCAACTGATGATAAAGCGCCACTTTACCACCCCCGTACTGGAGGAAACCCAGGTGTTTTATCGTGATTTTCGCTCGCGGTTACTGACTCTGGGGCGCACAGATGATCTCGATGATCGCATCGGTCAGACGATTGAGGCACAAAAAGACTCCTGGGATGAGGGGTCTCCGTCACGCTATCTCTATGTTGATACTGCCGGGGTGCTACATTTTGCCGACAGCCTCAACGAGGTGCCTCCGGCCTATCGCCGGAGTGCTCAACGGCTGGCTCCCTAGTCAGCGCTCACAGTTGTTCGTTAAGGGGTGCCGTAAATATCGGCGCGCCGATCATGAAGGATCTTGATCTGATCGCGATAGGTCTGCATTTCCGCAAAATCACAATCTGCAATCAGCTCAATATCTTCTTCTGCCGCCTCTGCTAGGATTGTTCCCAGCGGCGAGATGATGCGACTGAGCCCACAAAAATCCAGTTTTCCCTGTACCCGGCAGCAGTTGGTGGCAACGACAAAAAGTTGATTTTCTATTGCCCGGGCACGTAACAGGGTCTGCCAATGTTCTCCCCGTGGCTTCGGCCATTCTGCCGGGACGCAGATGATTTCAGCCCCTTCAAGAGCCAGCTTGCGGAAGAGCTCAGGAAAACGCAGATCGTAGCAGATGGCGACGCCGATTTTGCCGACAGAGGTATCGACTACCAAACTGCGGTTGCCCGAGCCGAGGTGGCGGTCCTCACCCATGGCGGAAAAAAGGTGGAGCTTGCGATAGCTGCCGACGAGTTTTCCCTGATCGATGACATAGGCGGTATTGTAGATTTTTCCGTCACTCAACTCCGGCAGGCTGCCGACACTGACCAACCCCAATTCTGCGCATAGTTGTTGCAACTCTTTGACGATCTCTGGGGTGTGTTGGGCCAGGCTGGGGAGGTGGCGATAGTCGTAGCCGGTGCTCCACATCTCAGGCAGGACGGCCAGTTTAACGTTATCGGCAGCGACCCGCCGCAGAGCGGCGGAGGCCCGTTTACGGTTACTGTTAACGTTTCCCAGATCGATGTTGAACTGAATGGCGGCGCAGCGCAGTTGTTTCATGAAGTGATCTCCTTGGTATAGATAGAAAAGCGTTTGATTTTTAGTGGGCAGGTTGACAATAAGTAATGCCCCAATTTTCTGCGGTAATTTGATTAAAACGGCCTCTATGGGCTTTTTTTCGCCACTAGAGGCTCACTCTATAGTAGCGTTTTACAAACAGTGGTTTCGATAATTCTTGCTTTTGCTCCCCGAATTGAATACCTTTTTGGACGGTATTTTTTATACCATTGAATCGTCTTCGGTAACAAATGCAAAGCCCGCGAAGGATGAACTAATGAATCTTGCATTGATCCCTTTGCTCCCCTTGTTGGGAGCGCTCATCCCTTCCCTGTTTCGCAGTCGCAATCTGAATGCTTTAAGTGCCGGAGCGATCGCCGGTATCTCGATGCTGCTGCTGCTGCTTCAGGCTCCGGCGGTGTTTGATGGCGAGATGCCGCTGGCAAGTTGGAGCTGGATTCCCGCTATTGGCTTGAATTTCGCTTTTCGGGTCAGCGGTTTTGGTTTCATGTTTGCTTTTTTGATCCTCGGCATTGGTTTGCTGATTATCCTTTACGCACGTTTTTATATTTCAGCTGATGACCCGATGGGGCGCTTTTATTCCTATCTGTTACTGTTTATGGGGTCGATGCTGGGCATCGTGCTGTCGGAAAATATCATCCTGTTGATGATGTTCTGGGAGTTGACCAGTATCAGCTCTTTTTTGCTCATCGGTTTCTGGAGTTACCGCACCGATGCCCGTGAGGGGGCACGCCAGGCCCTGGTGATCACTGGTGGTGGCGGCTTTGCGATGATCGCCGGGTTTATTCTGCTCGGCCATATTTGTGGCAGTTTTGAGCTGACGACGATTCTGGCCTCGAAAGAGATTCTCCATGCCCACCATCTTTATCCTGTGACCCTGATCCTGATCCTGCTGGGTGCCTTCACCAAGTCAGCGCAGTTTCCCTTTCAGTTCTGGCTGCCCCATGCCATGGCGGCCCCGACACCGGTGAGCGCCTACCTCCACTCGGCGACCATGGTCAAGGCCGGGGTGTTCCTGCTGGCGTTGCTGTTCCCGGTGCTCTCAGGCAGTTCCCTGTGGTTTTTTATCGTTACACCGGTGGGTCTGATCACCCTGATGTTTGCCGCCTACATGGCCATGTTCAAGGACGACCTTAAGGGGTTGTTGGCCTATTCCACGGTCAGCCACCTTGGCCTGATTACCCTGCTGCTCGGGCTTGGCAGTCCGCTGGCGGCCTTTACCGCCGTCTTTCACATCTTAAATCATGCCACTTTTAAGGCCGGCTTGTTCTTGCTTGCCGGGATTATCGATCACGAAACCGGTACCCGCGATATGAAACGGTTGTCGGGCTTATGGAAGTATATGCCGATTACCGGCACCCTGACCATGTTGGGTTGTGCGGCCATGGCCGGCGTCCCCTTGTTCAACGGCTTTTTGAGCAAGGAGATGTTTCTCGCCGAGACCCTGGGGCCCAACCTGTTCGGTTCTTTCAGCTGGGTTGTGCCGGTGGGTGCGACCCTGGCGGCTGTCTTTGCCGTAGCCTACTCAATTCGTATGGTGCATGACGTGTTCTTCAAAGAGCCCTTTACCGATCTGCCGAAAAAGCCCCATGAGCCCCCCCGCGGCATGCGTTTGCCGGCGGAGGTTCTGATGGCTCTGTGTGTGCTGGTGGGTCTGTTTCCCATGACCCTGGCAGCGCCCATGGTCAATGTCGCGGCCGGCAGTATTCTTGGTGCAGCGACCCCCGACTACCATATTGCCATCTGGCACGGCTTCAATATGGCCCTGGCGATGAGCGTTATTGCTCTGGCTGGTGGCGCCGTTTTTTATCTCCAGCGCCTGCGCCTGTTTGATTCTCACCGCTGGTGTATGCGCTATTGTGACGGTAAGATGATATTTGAGGCTCTTATCAGAGGTGTAGTACAGGGTGGTAGAAAGTTGACCGCCCTGCTGGAGAACGGATCGTTACAGCGTTACATTGCGCTATTGGTAGGGGCTGTCGTGGTTCTGGGAGCGAGTCCGTTCTTCGGATCGAGTGCGCCCTTCATAGGACCCCTGGCCATGTCGTCGGTCGATCCGGTGACCTTGATCATGGGGTTGGTCTTGATCGTTTGTGCGGTGGCAACAGTGATCAACCACCGTAACCGGATTCTGGCGATCATCATGCTCGGCACGGTGGGGCTGATCGTGTCCCTGTCGTTTATCCGATTTTCGGCGCCGGATCTGGCCCTGACCCAGATTTCCGTCGAGGTGGTTACCATTATTCTGCTGATGATGGCGCTGCATCTGCTGCCGCGTACCACTCCGGTGGAGTCGACCAGTGCTCGGCGCTGGCGCGATATCCTCCTGTCCGTGGCGGCGGGCGGTGGTTGTACCGCATTGATGATGGCTGTGCTGACCCGCCCCTATGACACGATTGCCGGATATTTCCTCGAAAACAGTAAGCCCGGTGGCGGTGGCACCAATGTGGTTAACGTCATCCTGGTTGACTTCCGCGGTTTTGATACCCTGGGCGAGATTACCGTACTGGTGATTGCCGGACTGGTGATTTACGCTATGCTGCATAATTTTGATCTGACCGCCCCCAGGACCGATGCGCTGGGACGGTCCTGGAGCAGCGATCGCTTCCCGATGATTCTCGCTCAGATTACCCGGCCGCTGATGCCTCTGGCACTGCTGTTCGCCGCCTATATTTTCCTGCGTGGTCACAATGAGCCGGGTGGCGGTTTTATTGCAGGTTTGATCGTCGCGTCGGTACTGATCCTCCAGTACATTTCCAGCGGGATTGTCTGGACCCGCCCACGGCTGACTGTCGATAATCACATTATTATGGCTTGGGGTCTGGTGATCGCGGTGTTGACCGGGGTTGGCAGCTGGGTGGTCGGTTACCCGTTTTTGACCAGCAGCTTCACCTACCTGAACTGGCCGCTGGTTGGTAAGTTTGAGGTGGCCAGCGCTATCGCCTTTGACCTCGGCGTATTTCTGGCGGTGGTCGGGTCGGTGATGCTGGTGTTGGTGAAGCTGGGATCGATGAATTCGACGGATGCCGGTATTGTGTCCACCCGCGCGCAAAAAGATCAAGAAAAACAAAAAGGAGCACACTAAATGGAGCTGCTGTTTTCATCCTGTCTGGGCGTCATGATTGCCTGTGGTGTTTACCTGATGCTGCGTGCGCGAACCTTTCCTTTTGTGCTTGGACTGACCCTGCTCGGCTATGCTGTCAACATGTTCCTGTTTGTCAGTGGTCGCCTCAAGACCAACCTGCCGGCGGTTGTTTCCCCGGAGCAGTTGCAGTACGCTGATCCTCTGCCCCAGGCGTTGGTGCTGACGGCCATTGTTATCGGTTTTGCCATGGTGGCTTTTGTTGTGGTGCTGGCATTACGCGCCAGCGGTGAGCTTGGTTCAGATCATGTTGACGGTCGCAAGGAGAGCAACTCATGAACCATCTGATCGTTGCCCCCTTGCTGCTGCCGTTATTGATGGGGGCGATCATTGTCCTTGCGGTCAACCGCGGTATCGCCTTGCATCGTACCCTGGGGTTGGTCAGCTCTGCGGCGGTCACTCTGATCACCGGGCTGCTGCTGTATCAGGCCATGACCGGGCCGATCCAGATGTATGTGCTCGGTGACTGGAGTCCACCTTTCGGCATCATCATGGTGCTCGATCGGTTAAGTGCGATGATGATTTTTATTACCTCTCTGCTGGCTTTTCTTTGTCTGCTGTACGCGGTGAAAGGCACCGATGAGCAGGGGAAAAACTTTCATGCGCTGTTCCAGTTCCAGTTGCTTGGCATCAATGGGGCTTTTCTGACCGGCGATATTTTCAACCTCTTTGTCTTTTTTGAAGTCATGTTACTCTCCTCCTATGGGCTGGTGCTGCATGGCGGCGGTGCCCGGCGCACCAAGGCCGGGATGCACTACGTTATGCTCAATCTGGTCGGTTCCAGTGTGTTTCTGATCGGGGTGGGTATCCTTTATGGCCTGCTCGGCTCGCTCAATATGGCGGATATGGCAGTGCGTCTGGCCAGCGCGCCGGCTGACAATGCCGCCTTGCTGCAGGCCGGTGGTTTGATTTTGTTCGGGGTGTTTGCCCTTAAAGCGGCGTTGCTCCCCCTCTATTTCTGGTTGCCCAACGCCTACGGTTTTACCAGTGCCCCGGTAGCCGCCCTGTTTGCGGTGATGACCAAGGTTGGCGTCTACGTTATTCTTCGCGTCTATACCCTGATTTTTGGTGAACACGCCGGCGTCGCCGCCAATGTGCTGGTGCCCTGGCTGCTGCCGGTCGCCCTGGTGACCTTGGTCGCCGGCTCCATCGGTGTTGTTGCCAGCCGTGATCTGCGTCGTACCATCGCTTACATGGTAATTGTTTCGGTGGGAACCCTGCTGGCGGTGATCGGTACCTTCAGCACCGATGCCATTGCGGCCGCCATCGTTTATCTGCCCCACACCACCTTTATGACCGCCGCCATGTTTCTGGTCGCTGATATGATCCGCCAACAACGCCTTGATGCCGGTACGGCCTTGACCCCTGATCGGCCGGTTGGTCAGGAAAGGTTGCTGGGGCTGTTGTTTTTAGGCGCCGCTGTGGCCATTGGTGGCTTGCCGCCGTTAAGCGGATTTACTGCCAAGGTGATGATGTTGATGGGGGTACAGTCCCATGCTGCCGCACCCTGGATCTGGTCGCTGGTGCTGATCGGTGGACTGTTGGGGCTGATCGCCCTCGGGCGCGCCGGTAGTGTGATCTTCTGGAAAACCATGCCTCTTGATGACAGTGGTGCCGGCGCCTTTTCCAAGGAACCCCATGCCGATATCCCTCGTTACAGTGTTGGCTATGTCCTCCCGGTATTGATTCTGCTGGCGATCAGCCCACTTTTGGTATTGTTCGGTGGTCCTTTAAGTGATTTCGGTTACGCTGTAGCCGCCCAGGTCAGTCAGCCGATACATTATATTGAAGCGGTACTTGGCAGTGATGCCGTTACTGCACTGCTATCGGCAGGAGGTCAGTAATGCAGGGTAATCGTTTGATACCCCATCCGTTAATGAGTTTTGTGCTGATTGTTTTATGGCTGCTGCTGAACAACACCTTCTCATTTGGTCACATTCTGCTTGGTACCCTGCTCGGGATCATGATCCCCTGGTTTACCAACCGCTTCTGGCCGGAGCGGCCCCGAATCTGCAAACGTCGCTTGTTTTTGAAGTTTTTCTTCGGGATTTTTTTATACGATGTGGTGGTAGCCAATCTCAACGTGGTGCGCTTGATTTTACAGCCCGATATTTCCAAGCTGCAGCCAAAGTTTATTGAAGTTCCCCTTGATACGGACGATCCCATGGTGATTTCTATTCTCGCCAACGTTATTTCCATGACCCCGGGAACCGTATCGACAGAAATCACCGCAGACAAAAAAACCTTGATTGTTCACGGACTCAATGTGCCGGATGAAAAGGCTGCCGTCGCAGAGATTAAGTCGCGCTATGAAACCACCCTCAAGGAGATCTTCACATGCTGAACGTCGCCCTGATTATCGCATTTGTTTTTATGACCCTGGCCCAGTTGCTGAACCTCTATCGGTTGTTTAAGGGGCCAAGTCTGCCGGATCGGATTCTGGCGCTGGATACCATGTACATTAATGCTTTGGCCCTGTTTGTGTTGTTGGGGATCTATTTTGATTCGACAACCTACTTCGAGGCAGCGCTGATTATTGCCGTGATGGGTTTTATCAGTACCGTAGCAACCAGTAAGTATCTGATGCGCGGCGATATCGTTGAATAAACCAAGGAGTTTGACATGATCATTGTGGAGATTCTGGTCTCTTTCTTTCTGATATTGGGAGCCTTTTTTGCCCTGGCCGGCTCCATCGGACTGTTTCGCCTGCGGGATTTTTTCACCCGTTTGCATGGACCAACCAAGGCAACCACCCTGGGAGTTGGTTGTCTGGCCATTGCTTCAGCCATCCATTTCAGTTTTTTGAAGGAGGGGTTGAGTCTGCACGAAGTACTGATCACCCTGTTTCTATTTATCACGGCACCGGTCAGTGCCCATTTCCTTGCCAGGGCGGCACGTCATCAACGGTTGCATGAGGATAAAGATCACCCTGACGTCTGATATTAATGTTCAGCATGATTGAATCTATCACGGCCGCAATCACAGAGTAGTTATTGCGGCTGTTTTCGTCTAAGCTCACCAGAGCAAGGTTATTTCTGTTTTCCTGTCGGGCAGACCCCGAATCAGTTTTTTTTCGTAAAATTCTGTCAACCAAATAATCTATCAAACGTTATCTCTAATATCTTGATCTTGTCGCTGCACTGTTGTCGAATGTATTGACACTAAGTGTTTTCATCTCTGAGCGGATTCGATGAGTGCAGGCAGCCTATGGAAAATTTCTTGAAATCGATTGAGGCCAAGGCTTATCGAATGGCTCTTTATGGCAGCGGCCAGCAGTCTGAAGCTTTGGATCTGGTTCAGGAGAGTATGCTTCGTTTTGTTGAAAAATACGCCGACAAGCCGCAAGAAGAGTGGCCGGCTCTTTTTTTCAGGGTACTGCAGAATCAGATTCGCGATTTTCATCGCCGGCAATATGTCCGCAAACGGTGGATGATATGGTTCTCGGGTAGCGCAGAAGAAAACGACTGGCAGTTGGATCATGCTGACTCGGCTGAGCCTGATCCGGAGCAGCAGCTCCTCATGAATTCGGCACTGAAACAACTTCAGACCGAACTGATGAAGCTGCCGTTACGTCAGCAACAAACTTTTTTGTTACGTGCCTGGGAAGGGTTAAGCGTTGCTGATACGGCGATTGCTATGAAGTGTTCGCAAGGGGCGGTTAAAACCCATTATTTCAGGGCGCTGGAGCGGTTGAAGAAGCGCCTGGGAGATTTTTGGCCATGACGCACGATAATGACAATTTGGTCAGAAAAATCAGGGAGGTCCTAGATCAATCCCTGCATGATATTGACACCAATAGCCTGGCCCGGCTCGAGCAGGCGAGGCAGGTTGCTTTAGCCGGGCAAAATCAACGGCCCACTTATTATCCGTGGTTGCGCTGGGGCCTGGTCCCTGCAACAATCATGGCGCTGATCCTGTTGATCCATCCGTGGGGAACCGGGCAACCAGAGCCGCAACCACATATCGCAGATCTAGCCCTGTTGACGGGTGCAGATAATATCGAATTTTTTTCCGAAGAACTCGAATTTTACCAGTGGTTGCTGGAGATTGATGAGAATGAGAAGGAAGATCATAGTCTGCATCGTCCTGATGCCTCTGATGGTAGTGGCCGAAATCTTGTTTGCGGCATCGGAGGATCAATTGCCGGAGGATCAATTGCCACAACAAGAACTGATCGAATTTCTGGGCTTGTTCAGCGACAGCGAAGGGGTGTGGCATGATCCCTTTACCCTCCCCGATATTGAACCGGAAGTATTCTTGCCCTCTGGTAAAGAGGAGATGGTCGATGAATGAACAGAGGAGTCTGGCTCTACGCTGTGCTTTGATAACGGTATGGATATATTTTTCTGTGTTCTGCACGGCAGTCATTGCGGCGCCCTTTTCCTCAATGAGTCCGGAAAAACAGCAGATACTGGCCCCTTATGCCGAGAACTGGGACTTGTTGTCTGACCAAAAGCAGCAGCAACTTCAGGCCGGTGCCGGGACCTGGCAACGGATGACGGAGGAGGAGCGTCGGCAGGCGAGTGAGCAGTTAGAGGCCTGGAAGCAGTTGAACCCCGATCAGCAAGAGGTGATTCGCCGGCGCTTCGAACGATTTCAACAGTTAAGCCCGGAACATCGGCAACGCTTGCGGAACGTGCGGCAGGAATATCTTGAGCTGCCCGCGGCTAGTCGTGAGCGTTTACGGCAGGACTGGCAGCGGCTGGATGACCAGCAGCTGGAAGGGCTGCGCCAACGTCTTTTGCAAAGGGAAGAAGGCGCCGGTGATGTGCGAGGCAGGGTTGCTCCTCCAGCACCTCATGCGCGTGATTTTTCCTCTGGACCGACGCAAGAGCCCTACCGCGGTGCTCCACAGAAATCAGAGCAGAGAGGCCGGCGTTGAACGATTCTCTGCAGATCCGCAGCCGGAAAAAATTGTCAACCAATCATTGGTCAATACGTTGCTCATTTTAGAGGGGCAATTCGGTCACGAAAGGATTAAAAAAATGAAAAAGAGCAATCGTGTAGTCTTGGTATGGATGGTCGTTTCCTGTTTGTCTGTGCCGGTGCTGGCGGCCCCCGGTGGCGGTCGTGGCGGCGGCGGGGGAGTTAGTGCCGCAGGAAGTAGCGGGACGCCGCAAGCCGTGCAGCAGCGGGTTGAACAAAAACAGCAGATGCAACAGCAGCGCGTGGAACAAAATCGTGAAATGCAACAGCAGCGGGTCGAATCGAATCAGCAAATGCAGCGGCAGCGGGTTGAGCAGAATCAGTCAGAACGTCCGCAGTTGCGGGAAGAGCGCCGCGAACTTGACGGAGAGCAGCTGCAGGAGCGTTCACAGTTACGGGTTCAGGATCCCCAGCAGCCACTTGCTCCTTCGATGAACGAATAGCATAGGTTTATTTGGTAGTATAGTCCGTTGAGATTGCATGCAGAATAGTCATGGGGCCAGGGTGAGTTTCACCTCTGGCCCCATGACTATTTGGGCATTCAGTATTCATGCTATGGTGTCGACTGTAGGTCTGATGTTTTTAATCTGCCAAAAAAGGATTGATGGTCAGTGAACTCACTGTATTTCCATATTCCCTTTTGTCGCCGGAGGTGCCGTTATTGCGATTTTTTCTCAACGACGGCCGGTCCCGGCGAACGTGACATCTATGTTGACCTGCTGTGTCGGCAGCTGAAGCTGATCTTTGCTGACGAGCCGATCGTCAGCGGATTGAAAACCATATACTTTGGCGGCGGCACTCCTTCGTTGCTTACTGTCGAGCATTTGAACCTGTTACTGTCAACCTGCCACGATCTGTCTGGTTTGAGCGCAACAACGGAAATCACCCTTGAGGTCAATCCCGGCACATTCGGCGGCAAGTATCTTCAACAGGTACGCCAGCTCGGCGTTAATCGTTTATCGATCGGTATCCAATCCTTTGATGAGCGGCAACTGCGCCAGCTTGGGCGCTGTCACGACGGTGAACAGGCCCGGGCTGCCGTACGCACCGCTCGTGCTGCCGGATTTGATAATATCAGCCTCGATCTGATGTTTGCCCTGCCGGGGCAGGACAGCGATGAATTGCAGCGAGAGGTCGATCAGTTGCTGCAGCTGGAACCTGAGCACATTTCGGTATATGGCCTGACCATCGAGGAAGGAACCGACTTTGATCGCTGGCGCCGGCAGGGGCGGCTTAAAGAAACAGATGAGGAGGAATACGCCGAACAGTACGAGTTGTTGCGCGCCCGTTTTACCGCTGCCGGGTACGAACACTATGAGGTGTCGAACTTTGCCCGTCCCGGGTGCCGTTGTCTGCACAATCAGCGCTACTGGCAGCGACGCAGCTGCCTGGCCGTAGGTGCCGGTGCCCACAGTTTTGTCGAATCCGGCTACGGTGCGCGCCGGCATGTGCCGGCTGATCTGGTGCGCTATCGCCAGTTTCTTGAGGCAGGAGCAGACCCCGCTGAATTGCTTGAGCAGTTTGGCCGTAAAGGGGCGATGGTCGAAACCGCTTATCTCGCCCTGCGCACCAGTGACGGCCTTGATCTGGCAGCTTTTGAGCAGTGTTTTGGTGAATCTTTGCAACAGGCTTTTCCTGGTACCCTGGCCCAGTTACAGGACTCTCTGGTGTTCAGTGATGGGCGGGCGGTCATGCCACCACAGCATTGGCTGATTTATGATCATCTGATCGCTTCCTTTTTTTGAAGAGTTCTTGTGTCGTGCCCTGCGCTTTGCCTGGTTAGATCTTGACAAAGGGTATAAGCGTTGTTAGTCTGCGTAATTAGCACTCGAGCCGGTTGAGTGCTAAAATAAACAAGGAAGTCGCGGTATGATGGAGTTGTGTTGATGGCCGAATTGAATGAGCGTAGCCAGAAGATCCTGGAAGCGATCGTCAAGGATTATATTGCTTCCGCAGAGCCGGTAGGCAGTCGTGCCATTAGTCGCAGGCATCACTTTAACCTGTCGCCGGCGTCGGTGCGCAATGTCATGGCTGATCTCGAAGAGATGGGTCTGCTCTGCTCTGCTCATACCTCGGCCGGGCGGATTCCGACGGAAAAAGGGTTTCAGTATTATATTGACTCCCTGTTGCAGATTCGTGACTTAAGCGACAAGGAAAAAAAGCAGTTGCGGAGCAGCTACCGCTTTTCCGGCATGAAAATGGAAGATATCATGCAGGAGGTCGGGCGGATTCTGTCGGGTTTATCCAAATACGCAGGGTTGGTGATGGTGCCGAAGTTTGCAACCACGGTCTTCCGTCAGATTGAGTTCGTGCGTTTGTCCCATGGCCGTCTGCTGGTGATCTATGTGTCTGAAACCGGATTGGTACAGAACAAGGTGATCTCGATTACTGCTGACATTGATCAGCGCGAGCTTGAAAAAATCAGTAATTATCTGAACCATGAGCTTAATGGACTGACCATTAACCAGGTGCGGGAAAAACTGAAAAAAGAGATGCAGGAAGAAATGAATCTCGTTGATCAGTTGCGGAAAAAAGCCTTGAGCTTGTCTTTTGCTGCCTTGCAGGACGAAATTGAGGATCAACTCTACGTTACCGGTACGTCGTTAATGCTTGAACAGCCTGAATTTTCGTCACCGGATCAGATGCGGCGCCTGATTCAGACCTTTGAAAGCAAAAAAATTCTGATAGACTTACTAGATCGCAGTCAGTCGGCTCAAGGGGTGCAGATTTTTATCGGCAGTGAAGTCGATTTGAAAGGTTGCAGTCTGATTTCAGCGAATTTTTCCAATCGAAAAGGTGCAATAGGTTCCCTGGGTGTGGTTGGGCCGATGCGGATGGACTATTCTCAGGTTGTACCGATTGTTGATTTTACCGCCCAATTGGTCAGCCGTGTGCTTGATCGGGAAGCGGAGTAAATACATCAAAAAGGATGCTTTTGCAAAAAGCATCAAAGTGAATGGATAAGCAAAAAGCGCTGGATACAAGGCGCGCGATGAGTGAACAATGAGGCGTGCTTCAGGTACGTCGAAGCATTGAAATCATTGCGGTAACGCAGTAGCTGGTGAGTTTTTGCGACGCCATCAAAAGGAGATGACGTAAAGTGGGTAAAAAGACCGAACAAAGTGCAACCGATCAGGTTGCAGAGAACCCTGCCGAGGGCCTTCAGCCGGAGGCTGTACCCCTCGTGGAAAATAGCGAACTCGAGCAGCAGCTGGCACAAGTCCTTGAAGAGAAACAGCGGTTGCATGAGCAATACTTAAGAACCCTCGCGGATATGGATAACCTGCGCAAACGCACAACCCGCGAAAAAGAAGAGATTGCCAAGTTTGCTAATGAAGGGATTCTGCGTGACATTCTCCCCGTGATTGACAACCTCGAACGGGCGTTGGAACATTCGGATAAAGCCGAAGACAGCGGCGGACTGTTTGAGGGGGTCCGTATGACCCTGGACCAGTTCAACCAGGTGCTCAGCCGGTTCGGGGTAGAGACGATTGAATCTGTCGGCAAGCCTTTCGATCCCGCTTATCACCAGGCGATGGGTCAACTGGAGTCAACTGAGTATCCGGTTAACACGGTGATGGTGGAATTGCAGAAGGGCTATCAACTTAATGAACGTTTGCTGCGTCCAGCTTTTGTGCTGGTGGCAAAATCGCCGGAACAAAAGCTTTCAGCCGACGATGATAACAAAACTACCTGATTTCAGGACAAAAAAGATCTAAGGAGGAAACAACATCATGAGTAAAGTTATTGGTATTGACTTAGGCACCACCAACTCCTGCGTTGCCATTATGGAAGGTGGCGAGCCGGTTGTTATTGCAAACTCGGAAGGGTCACGCACAACCCCGTCCATGGTAGCATTTACCGAGTCGGGTGAGCGTCTGGTCGGCCAACAGGCCAAACGTCAGGCGGTGACCAATCCGGAGAACACACTGTTTGCCATCAAGCGTCTGATCGGCCGCAAGTTCACTTCTGAAGCCGTACAAAAAGACATGCAAATCAGCCCCTTCAAGATTATTGAGGCGGAAAATGGCGACGCCTGGGTCCAGGTGCGGGAAAAGAAATACAGTGCTCCGGAAATCTCAGCTATGGTGTTGCAAAAGATGAAGCAGACCGCTGAGGACTACCTTGGAGAAAAGGTCACCGATGCGGTTATTACTGTACCGGCTTACTTCAATGATTCTCAGCGTCAGGCTACCAAGGACGCCGGCAAGATCGCCGGTCTTAACGTCCTGCGCATCATCAACGAGCCAACTGCAGCATCTCTGGCGTACGGCCTGGACAAAAAGAACGAAATGACTATCGCTGTTTTTGACCTCGGTGGCGGTACCTTCGATGTTTCCATTCTCGATCTGGGCGATGGCGTCTTTGAGGTTAAGTCAACCAACGGTGATACCTTCCTCGGTGGTGAGGATTTTGACCAGTTGATCATTGACTATGTTGCCAATGAATTCAAAAAAGATCAGGGGATTGATCTGCGCAATGACAAGATGGCCCTGCAACGCTTGAAAGAAGGGGCTGAAAAGGCCAAGATTGAGTTGTCTTCATCGATGGAGACCGACATCAATCTGCCTTTTATTACCGCAGACCAGTCGGGCCCGAAACACCTGAACATCAAGCTGTCTCGCTCAAAGCTTGAAAGCATCTGCAGCGGCCTGCTTGATAAGCTGGTTGGTCCCTGCAAGATGGCCCTTAAGGATGCCGGTCTGGCCGCCAGTGATATCCAGGAAGTGGTGCTGGTCGGCGGAATGACCCGTATGCCTGCGGTTCAGGAGCGGGTCAAGGAGATCTTCGGTAGAACTCCAAGCAGAGGGGTTAACCCTGACGAGGTTGTTGCTATTGGTGCAGCGATTCAGGCTGGTGTTTTGACCGGTGATGTCAAGGATGTCCTGCTCCTCGATGTTACCCCATTGTCTCTGGGGATTGAAACCCTGGGTGGGGTCATGACCAAACTGATCGAGAAAAATACCACGGTTCCGTGTAAAAAAAGCCAGGTGTTTTCCACTGCTGCCGACAATCAGCCGGCAGTATCGGTTCACGTTCTTCAGGGAGAGCGTGAGATGGCCAGTGATAACAAGACCATCGGCAACTTTGAACTGGTTGGTCTGCCCCCCGCGCCGCGTGGCGTGCCGCAGATCGAGGTGACCTTTGATATCGATGCTAATGGTATTCTGCACGTATCAGCCAAGGATCTGGGAACCGGCAAGGAGCAGTCGATCCAGATCTCCGCTTCCAGTGGATTGTCTGACGAAGAGATTCAACAGATGGTCAAGGATGCTGAACTTCATGCCGGTGATGACAAGAAGAAGCGTGAACTGATTGAAGCCCGCAACCAGGCAGATGGTCTAGCTTACACGACGGAAAAATCCCTGGCCGAGCATGGTGAAAAGGTTGACAGTGCCACCAAGGATAAAATTCAGGAGGCTCTGGACGAGTTGAAAAAAGCGGTTGAAGAGGATGATCCTGAGCTGATCAAGAAAAAAAGTGAAGCCCTCGCCCAGGTTTCTCATAAACTCGCCGAGGTGATGTATTCCCAGGGTCAGGAAGATGCCGCTGCTCCCGACAGCGAGGGGGCGGCAACTGAGGACTCAGCCAAGGATGACGTTGTTGAGGCCGAATTCGAGGATGTAGACGAAAAGAAGTAAATTGCTAACCGGGCCGGACGCTGACCTTGCTGATCATTGGTCGGCGTCCGCCTTTTTTATGTCTGGATAATTATTTTGGCAAAATCTGATTATTACGAGATTCTAGAAGTCAACCATAACGCCAGTGAAACAGAAATAAAAAAAGCCTACCGGCGTCTGGCGGTCCAATACCATCCGGATAAAAACCCCGGTAACAAGGAAGCTGAAAATAAATTCAAAGAGCTTTCCGAGGCTTACGCGGTTCTTTCCGACCCCCAGAAGCGGGCAACCTACGATCAGTTTGGTCATGCCGGAGTGAATGGTGCCGGTGGATTCTCAGGTGGTGGTTTCGACTTCGGTGGTGCCCCTTTTGAGGATATCTTCGGTGATATCTTCGGCGATATCTTCGGCGGGTCACGACGGCCCGGACGTGGCCGCCGCGGAGATGATCTGCGTTATAATTTGACCATCAGTTTCGAAGAAGCGGCGTTCGGAGTCGAAAAGAAACTGCAGCTGCCACGCAGTCAGCCCTGTGAAAGCTGCCAGGGCAGTGGTGCCCGCAGTGGAACCTCGCCCCAGACCTGTTCAACCTGCCGTGGTGCCGGTCAGGTACGTTATCAGCAGGGATTCTTCACCATGACCCGTCCCTGTCCGGATTGTCACGGTGAAGGTAAGATTATCAAAGACCCCTGCCCCGATTGTAAAGGTAGCGGTCGCGTCAAACAAAAGCGCACCCTTCCTCTCAATGTGCCGGCCGGCGTAGAAAATGGTACCCGCCTGAAACTGAGCGGCGAAGGAGAGATGGGCAGCCAGGGTGGTGCTCCTGGTGATCTTTACGTTGTGATCAGCGTCAAAAAACATCCGATCTTTGAACGCGATGGTCAGGATGTGATTTGTGAGGTGCCGATTTCTTTTGCCCAGGCCGCCCTTGGTTGCGAACTTGAAGTTCCCACCCTCGAAGGTCGTGTTAACCTTAAAGTGCCGGCGGGTACCCAGAGCGGCAAGATTTTTAAATTGTCGGGTAAGGGGATTGTCGCCCTGCAAGGCTATGGGCGTGGCGATCAGCTGGTCGTCCTGCGGGTTGAGGTTCCCACTAAACTTAATGCGCGTCAGAAAGAACTACTCGAAGATTTTGCCAAAGCTGGTGGCGAAGAAATCCATCCCCAGGGGAAGGGTTTTCTTGATAAGGTGAAGGAACTGTTCGACTGACATTTTTTTGTTGGTGCGGCGCTTTCAACATGGAGTATCGATGAAGCGATTCGCTTTTGTGTTTGTCTTGCTGTTTGGCCTGTGTCTGTCACCAGGGTGGTCAACTGTGGCAAGCGCCGCTGATATTGAGCGTGGCCAGGAGCTTTATCAGTTGGAGCGCTATGATCAGGCCCTCTCGGTACTGCGTGAACACATTCGTAACGCTCCGGAAAATACTGAAACAGGCCGTGCTTACGCTTTGATAGGTAGAATCCTGACCGAGCGGCAACAGTATCCCGAGGTCATTCTCTATCTGCAGCGTACCCCTGAGGTGTTACGCAGCCCCGAGATCGATTTGTACCATGGTAACGCCCTGGCGGCTACTGGTCATGGTGGCGAAGCGCTACGCATGTTGCAACCACTGATCGGCGAGCCTTTGGCCCCTGCGGATCAGGAGCTTCTGTTCCAATCTCTGGCCGGCGCTGCTATCGCTGAAGATCAACCGTTATTTGCCTTGTATTATCTGCACCAGGAACTGGCACTAAACGCTGACCGGGAGATGGTTCTGGTGCGGGCGCGGCAGCTGCTGCAGAACCGTCTGTCTGATGTTGATCTGGCTGAAGCCGCTTTTATCTGGCAGGGTACAGAAATCGGTCAGGATGCCCGGCTGCAACTTGCCCGGCGGGAGCTGGCACGGCAGAATCCACAAGCGGCCAGAGAAGAGCTGGAAAACCTTTTTGCGATCGGTGTTCCTTTCCCCTACTGGCAGGAAGCCGAGGACCTGCTGCAACGTACGCGCGAAGATGGCTGGCTCAATCGTAATGCCATCGGAGTGTTGCTGCCCCTGTCCGGACCTTATGCCCTCTATGGAGAAATGGTTAAAAACGGCCTCGAACTGGCTCTGACAGAACACAACAAAACACGTTTTCCTGTGCGTTTTATCTATCGTGACAGCGCCGGTACTGTGCCCGTTGCCCGCTTGGTTAATGGCCTGGCCAATGAAGATCGGGTGATCGGCATTATCGGTCCGCTGCTCAGTGCCGATGCCATGGATGCGGCTCGTGAGGCCCAGCGGCAGATGGTACCGCTGCTGGCGTTGGCGCAGACCGAGGGGCTGCCCCAGGTTGGTAACTTTATTTTTCGTGATACGGTGACGGCTGAACAGCAGGTCAAGGCCCTGGTAGATTATGCCAAAGCTGATCAGCGCATCAGTTTTTCCGTGTTGCATCCGCAGACCCGTAGCGGCCAGCAGATGACCCAGCTGTTTGAAACAATGGTGCGCCGTAGCGGTGGGGAACTGGTTGATGTTGTCAGCTACCCGGAGGGAACGACCGATTTTCGCGCTCAGATTGAGCAATTGCTCTGGTCGAATCGCAACCGTCCGATTCCTGAAGAAAAAAGTGGTGGCCTCGAACCGCCCGAATACCCCTTACCCCCTTTCCATGCCCTGTTTATTCCCGATTTTGCTGATAATATCAGCCTGATTGCACCGCAGTTGATGTTTTATGGCATCAAGGATGTATTGCTGCTCGGGATCAACGGTTGGTATTCACCGGAACTGATTAATCGTGCCGGTCGTTTTTTGGATAATGCGGTGTTTGTCGAGGCTTTTTATGCCGACAGCCGTGCTCCGGAGGTGCGACGTTTTGTCGAGCTGTATCGCAGAACCTACGATGAAGAGCCCAGTATTCTCGAAGCCCAGGCTTTTGATGCGGCGAGCTTGTTTCTTGCTACCGTTGATCGCTCGGGAGTAGATAACCGCGACGACCTGCGGGTCGCATTACTGGCTCTGGACGACATCCGCGGGGTAACTGGTACCAGGGGGTTTGATCTGGAGGGTGAGGCGATCAAGGAGCTGAATCTGTTGGGAGTACAAGACGGTCGTTTGGTCCAGAAATCCCAGCCATAGCTTTTCCCTGAATAGCGTTCAGCCAGAGCTTGTCAGCAATTCGAGGGCGCGCGAGCGCCACGAAAGTACGCCAATCTGAGTGTGCATCCGCGCTGCAAGCTGGGGAAAATCGCTCCTGATGACGTTGGCAGCAAAATCGGCAAGAAATCGCGATTTCAGCTCAGCACGGGCGCGATCCATCCCGATTCCTTCGTAAGGAACTGAAGTAAACAACAAAAAGCCGTCGTCGGGAATCCGTCCGGCAGTCATATTTCCCTCGATAATCCCCGCCGCTTTACGAATCGGATCAGCCAGATCCGGGCTGTAGGGCCCGATAATCAGTGCCAGATTAGGCGTATGCAGAAAGTCGAAGCCGCGCCCCAGACAGATCATCCACTCCCGATGTTCTACATCCAGCAAGCGACAGGTGTTGCGTACCTGGGCAATACGCTTAATGTTCCCCTGCAACAAGGGCAGCAGGTCGTGCTGCATCTGTTCCTGCATGTCGGGAAACATGCTTGCAATCTTATGATCCAGCGCCGGAATGTCGCCCGGTGTAAGGCTTGACAGCTCAAGAAGTTCATCGTCCGCCCCATGCAGGATCAGGGCATCTTCATCCGTTTCATAACCGCACAGCAGGGGATAGATGGTGCCGTGGCGCTTACCAAAAATATATTCTGCCTGCTGTTTGATTTCCCGGCAGTGGGCGAGGGCAGCGGCGGTATCACAGTCAAACCCCCCACATCCACGGCGATCATCTCCACGGGAAAAGTGATAGGTGATGAAAAACAGGATCTGGCGGCCGACCGCCAGTATGCGGTGGACCTCTGCCGCCAGGACTTCTCCCAGATGTGGCCAGCCGAGGTTAAACATGCCGCCAAGGTTACGGAAGGGCTGGATGATGCCGGGCGGGGTACCGGTAGCGACCGGTATATTGATGCGTCCGTCCATACATTTAAGGACCATAATCGCGGTGGGGTACCTGGCGAGATAGAATTCCCTGGCTAGACTGGCATCAGGGCTGCGAAACTCGGTGGTGTGGCGTTGAGCGAGATCCTGTAACCAGTCAATGCGTTCGGCAATTGGTTGTTGATGAATAGGCATATCTATCTGTTACCTGAAAGACTCATATTAGCCGGTTTTCTGGCCTTCAGCCTGCGGGCTGTAACGCTCAACCAGGATTTCAAATTCAGCGGTTAACTGATTGTAGCAGCGCAGCTGGCCCGTTCCGATATTGTAGTACCAGCCATGCAGACTCAGTTGGCCACGGCTGACCCGTTCGCGGACCCAGGGAAAAGTCATCAGATTTTTTAACGAAACGAGGATAGACTCCTTTTCGCAGGCGCGCAGTTGTTTTTCCTCCGATGCGTCAGCAAGCTCCTGCAGCACCTTGTCGCGGGCAGAAGCGGCAATGCTGACCCACTTACTGATGAATTCGCCGGCAATCTCTCCTTTGGCGCTCTTCATCAAGGCGTTGATGCCACCGCACTGGGAGTGCCCCAGGATGATGATGTCAGAAACATTGAGGTAGCAGACGGCATATTCTATGGTAGAGCTGACACCATGGTAGTCATCATTTTTGGCATCGCTTTTAACGTAAGGGGGAACCAGATTGGCGATATTGCGCAGAATAAACAGATCACCGGGAGCGCAAGCGGTCAGCAGTGCCGGATCGACCCGGGAATCACAGCAGCCGATCAGCAAGGCCTGCGGCCTTTGGCCTGTGGCCAGGGTGGTTGCGAGCTCAGCATTTTCGCCAAAGTGCTGTTTTTGAAAAACGCCAATCCCATCAAGAAATTTACTCACGTCCGCCATGATTCGATCTCCATTGAATTTAATATTGGCGGGATAGTAGCATAGAAAATATGATAAAACACTGTTTTTGAGCCGTTGTGTGTGAGCCCTTGAGCTTACGAAAAAAGTGAAAAGGTTGAAGGAGTTGAGCCGGTATCGTTGTTAGCAATGCAAATGGCTTCCAGTGAAGAACTTGTGATATGCTGCACCGGCAAGTCTTTAGCAGATGATCAATCGCAATAAAACCTGGCCTGACGTTCGAACGAGTTGGCCATACAATAAAGCAGGGGAGCAAGATGTCGAGTCGATTTGGACGGTTATTCAATATCAGTACCTTTGGTGAATCCCACTGTTACGGGGTCGGGGTCAGTGTCGATGGGGTGCCGGCGCGGATGTCGCTGTGCGAAGCCGATATCCAGCGTCAACTTGACCGGCGTCGTCCGGGCGGTAACCAGCTCGGCACGGAACGCAACGAAGCCGATCAGGTGATGATTCTTTCCGGGGTTGAAAAGGGTCTGACCCTGGGTACCCCCATCGGGATGCTGGTGAAAAATAAGGATCAGCGCCCTGCTGACTATGGTTCCATGAGCGAGGTTCCCCGGCCCTCTCACGCTGATTATACCTATCGGGTGAAATACGGGATTCACGCTTCCAGTGGGGGTGGACGCTCCAGTGCGCGGGAAACTATCGGCCGGGTAGCCGCCGGGGCGATTGCTGAGAAGTTTTTGCGTGAGCACTATGGCATCGAAATAGTCGCCTGGGTCAGTGGCGTCGGGCAACAAACTGCTGCTGCCATCAACATGGAGACGATCCAGCGTGATCAGGTTGATGAATACGCCATCCGTTGTCCTGACCCGCTTGCGGCAGATAAAATGACCCGGGAAGTTGTTGCCGCCCGGGAAAGCAAGGATTCCGTCGGTGGAGTGATTACCTGTGTCTGCCGTAACCTGCCGGTGGGGCTGGGTGAACCGGCCTTTGATCGCCTGGAGGCGCTGCTGGCCCATGCCATGTTATCGATTCCGGCAACCAAGGGTTTTGACGTTGGTTCCGGTTTTGCCGGTGCCCAGCAGCACGGATCGGCGCATAATGACCCCTTTGTTCGCAAAGGGGAGCGTCTTGGAACGGTGACCAATAACAGTGGCGGTGTTCAGGGGGGGATTTCCAATGGCGAGCCGGTCTGGTTTCGTGTGGCTTTCAAGCCACCGGCAACGATTGGCCTGGCTCAGCAGACGGTCGATTATACTGGTGATCCGGTAACCCTGGAAGCCAAAGGCCGTCATGATCCTTGCGTGGTGCCGCGCGCGGTACCGATTGTCGAAAGCATGGCAGCCCTGGTTCTGGCCGATCTGGTTCTGATCCAGAGGATGAGAAACTGATGGGCGGCCTTTGTCTGAAGGTTGCCGATCCAAAGGGTTTCCGGCGGAAGCGACAATGATTATTGACTGGTATCCCGGCCACATGAAAAAGGCCCGAGCGCAGATTATTGAGATCCTGCCGAAGGTAGATCTGGTCCTTGAGGTTCTTGACGCGCGCCTGCCTTTTAGCAGCTCCAACCCCCTGTTAGAGCGCCTGCGCGGGCAGAAGCCGTGCATCAAGATTCTTAACAAGAAAGATCTGGCAGATCCGAACATTACCCGCGCCTGGCTACGCCAGCTGGAAAAACAGCAGCAGGTCAAAGCGCTGGCGCTGGAGGCCAAGGACCGGCGCGATGTTGGTTTGGTTCCCAAACTCTGTCGTAGCGTGCTGGCGCAACGATTTAAAGCCGGCAAGCCGCTAAGGGTGATGGTGGTGGGAATCCCCAATGTCGGCAAGTCGACCTTGATTAATACCCTGGCCGGCAAAAAGATGGCTCGCGTCGGGGACAAACCGGCGATCACCACCACCACCCAGCAGATCGACCTGCGCAACGGAATCCTGCTCCTCGACACGCCCGGCATCTTGTGGCCGGTTCTCGATAACCTCGGCGGAGCATGCCGTCTGGCTGCCAGCGGGGCCCTCGGTGAAGCGGCTTACGCGACCCTTGAGGTGGCGCTGGCCACCCTGGACTATTTGCGGGAACACTATCCGCAGCAATTAAAGAATCGCTATCAGCTGGATGACTTCTCGGAGGTCGGGTTGCCCATATTGGAGCAGATCGGCCGTATCCGTGGTTGCCTGGTCAGCGGGGGAGATGTCGATCTGCACCGTGCTGCAGACATGTTCTTGCGCGATCTGCGCGCAAATAAAATTGGCCGTATCAGTCTGGAACGCCCAGCTGAACTAGAAAACGCTTTTGACCAGGATCAGGAGTCCGAATGAAACGCAACACTGCTTATCGGGATATTTTCGTCAGTGACCTGCCTTACGAAATTGGTGAGGAAGACATTAAACAGCTTTTTGCCCTGTGTGGCAGCGTTCAGTCGGTACAGTTGGTAAAAGATGATCGTGGTGATTTCAAGGGACTGGCTTTTGTGCGTATGGCCAGCGCCAAAGAAACCCGGGAAGCCATCAATACCCTCGATGGCACCCATCTTTCCGGTCGTTACATCAAGGTCAGCGAAGCGCGGACCAAAGATGAGCGCAGTGAAGAAGTGGCGGTAATGCCAACCAAGGCACGGCGTCGCCGTGCTATCCCGGGGCGCAAAAAGGTGCGTTAAGCGGTTTGTGGCTGAGCAACAGGGTAATCCATGAATAACAGCAGGTACAGCCGCGAAAAGTGGAATCAGCGCTGGCAGGAAAAGGCGGCCTTGCCTGCAGGACAACCGGATGACTGGTTGTTGCGGGTTCTGCCGCATCTGCCGGACCAGGGGGAGGCCCTCGATCTTGCCTGCGGTATGGGGCGCAACGCACTGGTCCTGGCGAGAGCTGGTTATCAGGTGACCGCGGTCGATTTTTCCCCGGTCGCCCTTGATCTGCTCAGCACGACAGCGGTACAGGAGGATCTGCCGGTTGAGGTGGTATGTGCCGATCTGGAGGCCGGAGATTATCGGGTTGCGCCAGCGTCCTGTGATCTGGGTCTGCAGTTCTATTATCTCTACCGCCCGTTATTGTCACTATTGCAGGATGCTGTACGTCCGGGAGGCTACATGGTCATTCGTACCTTCAGCCAGGCGGGGGAGGAGCGTTTCGGGCCGGTTAATCGGGAAATCTCATTTGCCTCAGGCGAATTACTCAACCTTTTTTCCAGCTGGGAGATCTTGCTGTACGAGGAAGGGCTTGAACCCTCACGCAAGGGGGGATCTCTGGTCGGGCTGTTCGCCCGCAAACAAAGCTGCAGTGCTGATACTTGACCCTGGAGGCTGTCTCAATGTCTGAAGAGGCGACATTTTTTTTGCCGGTGCGGGATTACTGTCACCGCCACCTGATTACCTGCAGCATTAATGACTCGGTGATGGCGGCAGCACAGGTGATGCGTGAACGCAAGATTTCCAGCCTGATTGCCTGTGACGATCAGGGCCAGCCGGTCGGCATTATGACCGATCGTGATCTGCGCGGCAAGGTGGTTGCTGATGGTCTCGATCCACGTACCCTCAAGGTCAGTACCATTATGACCTCACCGGTTATCTCGGTCAAAGAAGATGACACCCTCTTTGAAGTCCTTTATCGCATGTCTCGCCATCGTATCCATCGCATCGGTGTCATCAATGAACATAATACCCTGGTCGGATTTATCAATGAATCCGACATTATTCGCCTGCAGAACCGTTCCCCGCAGCACCTCTTGAAATCCATCGATGAAGCCGGTAATACCGACGATTTGCGCCAGATCAACGCGGAAATCGAACAGTTGATCGTTTTCCTCAGTCACAATGGGGTCGGCACCACCAATCTGGTGCAACTAATCGCCCTGATTAACGATCAATTGGCCGACCGCTTGATCCAGTTGCTCAAACAGGAGCGATTTCCCGATATGGGGAAAAACAGCACCTTCATGGTGCTTGGCAGTGAGGGGCGGCGGGAGCAGACGTTAAAAACCGATCAGGATAATGCCATTATCTACGCTGACCATATAACATCTGAAGAACTCAAAGAGATTGAAGATTTTTCCCGGGAATTGATCAAGTCCCTGATCGCCATCGGGGTGCCTGAATGTCCCGGCGGTATCATGGCCAGTAATGATTTCTGGCGCCGCAGCCTAAGTGATTGGAAGCATATTGTCAACGTCTGGATAGAGAGCCCGCGCAGTGAAAATATCCTCAATTTCGGCATGCTCTCTGATATGCGTGGACTCTGTGGCGATTGTCATCTGGAACAGGAACTGCGTCAATTTATTCTGGAAAAAGCCCAGAATAACAGCATCTTTATGGCGCGCATGGCCCAGAATGTGGTCAATTTTTCGCAACCGCTGGGCTGGTTCGGGCGTGTCAAGGTCGAACGCAAAGGTCCCCATGCCGGCAAGATAGACCTGAAAAAAGCCGGCATTTTCACTCTCACCGAAGGGATAAAAACCCTGGCATTGAGCGTTGGTATTTTTGGCGGCAGTACCCTGGAAAAATTAAGTCAGTTGAACACCCGAGGGGTTCTCGATAAAGGGCAGACGGCTGATCTTGAGGCGGCTTTTTCCCTGCTGACGGGGATGCGTTTACGGTCTCAGATCGACGCGGCCGATGCCGGCGAAGAGATCACCAACTATGTCGCGCCGGAAACCCTGGATCGGGTTGAGATGGGGCGCTTGAAGGAAGCGCTGGAGGTGGTGATGGCTCTTATCTCAACCCTCAGGCAGCATTTTCGGGTCGACATGTTACGGGGCTGAAAAAGGCGCGCTATTGTGCCGTCATCATCCCTTGATGTTGATCAATGGACGGACCCGATGGAGGATGGTAACCAGATCCTTTTGCAGCGCCATCACCGTATCGAGGTCCTTGTAGGCAGAGGGTGCTTCGTCCAGGGTTGTTCGATCGATGCGGGCAATGATACCATCCATGCTGTGGTTAAACTGCGTCATTGAGATCTGGCGCTGGGCCTGTTTTCGACCCAGGGCGCGTCCGGCGCCGTGAGAGCTTGACCACAGGGCTTGAGGATTTCCATTGCCAACCACAATGTAAGAGCCGTCGCGCATGTTGCCGGGGATCACCCCGCGCATCCCTGCTTCGGCATGGGTTGCTCCTTTCCGATGAATCCATAGACCGTCTTTTTCTTCGGCATGATTATGGTTGCGATTAATCAGTTCCGGCCAGTTTGCATCGCCATCACAGTGCCTTTGCATTTCTGACACCACCCGGCGCAAAATCTCAAAACGATTTTGCAGAGCGAATTGCAGACAGAAGTTTAAGTCCTTAATGTAATCACGCCCCGCTTCGCTCCTGACGGCGAAACCGAAATGGCCTTCCCGCGCTTTGCCGCCGCCGGCAAGCTTCATGTAATGGCTCGCCACACTGTGACCAAGGTTACGCGAGCCGGAGTGGATAATAATCCAGATCCGCCGGGATTCATCGCAACCGATTTCGATAAAATGGTTTCCCGATCCCAGGGATCCCAGCTGTTTTAAACCATTTTTGGCCAGCAATCGATCAACCACGGGCGTTCGTGGAATATGCTGGTAGTCCCACGGCGTGTCGCTGCGATTGTGGGAGAAGCCGACCGGGACAGTGCGATAGATGGCGGCAAAGATAGGTTTTGCTTGCCGCCGTACCTTGTCACCATCAAAACTGGTGGGCACAGCACACATGCCACAACCGATATCATAGCCGACCCAGGATGGCAGAATCACCCCGGCGGTTGCTACAACCGCGCCGATCGGCAAACTGTAACCGAGATGAGCATCAGGCATGAGGGCGCCGCGAACGCTGAACTCCTGTTCCAGGGCACGATAAAACTGATCGAGGGTTGCGTTGTCGAGGTCGGTGGCGTAAATTTTATGCGGCTTCATGCTGATCCTTCCTTGATTCACAACGGAGATTTTACGTCCCTGATGATGACAGAATTCCTGCGGTACTGTAAAGGCGCTGCCCCTTCAGCCATTGCCTCAAGTAATCGGGGGTTGCCTATGCGCCCACCCGGGCCCATCAAGCTGAAGATTGTCCGGCACTCAGTCATGCTGACAGCGCTGCTGTCTGTTCTGGTCTTGTTGCTGCTGGGCGGTTGTTCCAGATCCACCGGGCCGGATGTTAGAGGAACCCAGGAAGCTGATCCCATTGCCGCTTTACTGGTCGGGTCGGCCGGCGCAGATGAATCCACCGCTGACGGGGAAGAATTGAAGCGCATGGGGTACGCGGTGCAGGTCGGGGCCTTTGCGGTGCTGGAAAATGCCGTTGGACTCGAGGCCTCGCTGGCACGGCAGGGCATCGATGCTTACTACTTCCGTGCTGAAACAGGACTTTACAAGGTCCAGTTCGGCAATTATACGACCTATGAGGCGGCGCGCACTGAAGCACAGCAGTTTCAACAGCAGAACCTGATCGACAGCTTTTTTATTGCTGTCCCTGATCAATACAGTGTTGCCAGAATTCAGCGCAGCGGGCGCGGAGATATTCGTGAAGAACTGGTCGTGACGGCGCGGCGTTTTCTGGGTGTGCCTTATCGTTGGGGCGGAGAGGACAAGGGCGGTTTCGATTGCAGCGGCCTGACCATGGTCAGTTATCGCCTTAATGGACTTGATCTGCCGCGTAACTCCCGGGCCCAGTTTGATGCCGGACGAGCGGTGGCGCAGCAGGCTCTACAGAGGGGGGATCTGGTGTTCTTTGCGACCCAGGGGGGGCGGCGGGTGACCCATGTGGGAATCTATATCGGTAATGATCAGTTTATTCATGCCCCTCGCGCCGGCCTGACCGTTCGGGTTGCCCGCCTGTCCAGCAACTACTTCAAGAAAACCTATGTTGGTGCCCGAACCTATTTGTAACTGTTACGGTTCCAGCGATGATCAGGGATAGGCCTTTGCCCATTGGATAGCAGGCTCAAGCTCGGTAAACAGGCGGATGTTGACCCCCTTCTGGTAGAGGGTTTCAAGCAGTAACTGTTCGTCTTTTTTGTATTCGATGGTGGTGACAATGGCGAGTTTGCGTAACAGGGCACGGTGGGTATAGTGCAGAATCGTTTCAGCAACCAGATTGATGCTCTTTTTCCCGCTCGAACAGAGGACCTGTCGTTTATCAATCACCAGACCGGTGCAGTCCGAATCTTCCATTTTGTTCAGGATGGGACGGTAAAGCGTATCGATACAGTTGCGGCAGTCAGAAGGCCCGGCGCAGGTGATGATCAGGCACTCCTCGTCCTGACGTGAGCTGATGGAAAGCGACGGCACCTTTTGCACTTCTGGATATGGCGGCAACTCAGCTCCTGAGGTCATTGGCTGTTTCTCCATAAGTGGGTATTTATGCTATTACAAGAAAGGTCATTCTTCCCTTCGTTGGTCATACTAACAACCCTGAGGTGCAATGACAATTGATAAAATTGCCACTTTGTTTGACGTGCAAAAAACATATATCGGTCTGTTTGTTGGATATTTCAGCATGGATATCGCTGCATCGGACGTCCAGGAGTTAATCAATGAGCATCGCTTGGACAACAAAAAAAGAAATCTTTGGCTGGGCCATGTTCGATTTTGCCAATCAGGGCTACACCCTGCTGATTATTACCGTTATTTACGGTGATCTCTTTACCCGCATTATTGTTGGCGATGCCGCCGGCGACTATCGCCTTGGTAATCTCCTCTGGAGCCTCGCCCTGGCCACCAGTTACGCTCTGGTGGTGCTGACTGCACCAGTCTTTGGTGCGATTATCGATTTTTCGGCCACCCGTAAAAAATTTCTATTTGCCAGTTATCTGTTGACGGTGATCACAACCTCCATGCTCTACTTCGTCGCTCCTGGTTACGTGATTCCGGCCATGTTACTACTGATCATTTCAAATTATGCCTACTCCATCGGCGAATCTTTTATTGCCAGCTTCCTGGCCGATCTGGGTAAAGCGGAGGATCTTGGCAAGATATCCGGCTTTGGCTGGGCTCTTGGATATGTCGGAGGTCTTGTCGCTACGGCTGTGGCCCTGTTGTTTCTCGGCGAAGTCAGTCTGTCGAACTTTGCACGGATCCGCTGGGTCGGACCCTTTGCCGGCGTGTTTTTCCTGGTAGCAGCCATTCCTACCTTTGTCTGGCTTAAAGAGCGGGGGCGTGGGCGCCGATTGGCCCACCCCCGTCAATATCTGTTCCTGGGATTTCGCCGGGTGCGAAAAACCTGGGTCCGGTTAGGTCAGATGCGCGATCTGGCGCTATTGTTCGGATCCATTTTTTTCGCTATGTGCGGCATCTACATTATCATCGCATTTACCTTCATCTATGGTGCTCAGGTGATTCGCTGGGATGAATCAGTGCGGGTGTTGATGTTTGTTATTGTGCAGATCACTGCAACCCTGGGGGCTCTTGGCTTCGGCTTTATCCAGGATCGCATCGGTGCCAAGATCACCTATGTCATGACCTTATTGTTGTGGATTCTTGCTATTATCCTGATTTATCTGACCCCGGATCTGGCACAGTGGGCGACCTCGTTGTTCGGTTGGAACTGGCAGGCACAGTATGTATTTCTTGGTGTGGGTTGCGTTGCCGGCATCTGTCTGGGCTCAACCCAGTCTGCCGGTCGCGCTCTGGTTGGGCTGCTGTCACCGCGCGGTAAAGCTGCTGAGCTGTTTGGTTTCTGGGGGATGTTCAGCAAAGCCGCAGCGATCGTCGGGCTGGTCGGCATTGGTCTGCTGCAGGTAGCCTTTGGCCTGCAGGTTGCCATCCTGTTCTGTGCATTGCTGTTTGCTGCCGCTTTTATCGTCGTTCTGGCGTTGAACGAGGAGCGGGGCAGGGCGCAAGCTGTTAGACCAGTGAAGTGATGCTTTCCCTTAGGTGATTGTGCCAACAAAGGGATTGAAGCGGTCAGAGTAATGTAGTATTTTGGCGCAGATTGAAAAATTCTTCCCGCCGGTTGGATGAGCTGAAGTAGGTGACCATGCTGCAAAAAGTTAGAACGATCGATCCGGAGACAAAATACCATCAGGTGCTTGAATGTGCCCTGCAATTGTTTGTCACAAAAGGTTATCACCGTGTGTCGATTCCAGATATTGTCGATGCTTCCGGGGTCAGTACCGGAGCGATTTATAATTTGTTTGGCAGTAAGGAAAATCTGGCCCGGACCCTGCACCAGAAGATTCTTGCAGAATTTCAGGATGAGTTTGTCGCCCATTTAGTCGACTGCGAAACGTCCTATGATAAACTGCGGGCTTTTGCTGAACTGGTTTATGAAAAGACTGATCGTGACCCGATCACCATGGAATACCTGCTGTTTATGAAACATGCTGAATTTATGGGTGATATGGCACCGATCTGCATGACCGGCCCCTTTCGCCTGATCCGCCAGATCGTGACTGATGGCATGGCTCGTGGTGAAATTCGTCAGGGCAACTATTTTATCTCTGCAGTGTCCTATACCGGGGCCATCCTGCGCCCGGCACAGCTCAAACTGGAATGCGTTCTGGAAGGTTCCCTGTGCGAAATGGCTGATGAGCTAATCGCCAATGCCTGGACCGCCATCAAAGCCTGATCTTTTTTCTTTCCCTTTGTCACCGGCTGTCGCCAATCTGTTAAACTTCCCCTATTGTTTTTACTATTTTTATCTGGAGCCTCGCTCAGGTCGTATGAACTGACGGCGGAGTACCGTTTGAGTTACCGGAGATGTCTGTATGACTTACGATCAGGGTCTTTTATTTGCGATCTCTATCACCACCGTTGGGTTTTTTGTGTGGGGGCGCTGGCGTCATGATGTGGTCGCGCTCGGTGCCCTGCTGACTTGTGTCTTTGCCGGCCTGGTTCCGGCTGAAGTGGCTTTTGCCGGGGTCGGCCATCCGGCGGTTATTACTGTTGCCTGCGTGTTGATCCTAAGTGCCGGGCTGCAGCGCACCGGTGCGGTAGATGCTCTGGTGCAGCGTGTTATGCCTAAAACGGGTGGAATACTGTTGAGTCTCACCGCCCTGATCGGTCTTGGTGCTCTGTTGTCTGCCTTTATGAATAATGTTGGTGCCATGGCGCTACTCATGCCGATTGCTATCCAGGTCGCCAAAAAACATGATTTGCCGGCGGGTAAAGTGTTGATGCCCCTCGCTTTTGGTACCATCCTCGGCGGGATGATGACCTTGATTGGTACCCCTCCAAATATGATCGTTTCCGGCTTTCGTGCAGATATTGGCAGCGGTGGTTTTGGAATGTTTTCCTTTTTGCCGGTTGGTGGTGCAGTTGCCGGGGCTGGGGTGCTGTTCCTGTTGCTTATCGGTTGGCGGCTGGTTCCCCTGCGCGAAGAAGCAGGCGCTGCCGGCTTTGAAACCGGCAACTACCTGACCGAAGCGCGGGTTTCACAAAAAGGGAAAGCCGTTGGCAAAACCCTGCGCGAAATTGAAGAAGCCCTTGGAGACGTTGATGCCCAGGTGGTTGGCCTGGTCCGTAATGAACTGCGGATTACTGCTCCCCATCCCGCACGCGTTGTTAAAACGGATGATATCTTGATTATTGAGGCGGATCCGGATGCTTTGTCGGCGGCTTTAACCGCTCTGGATTTGAGCCTGGAAGAAGATGTGCCATTGACGGACACTGAAGATGATGAGGAAGCCCCGGTTGCTAAGTCTGCTACAGTTGATGACAGCAAGAACATCGATCATGAAGAGACCAAGGACACCAAGGATAAACAGATTGATATTCAGGAATTTGTTGTGATGCCGGCTACTGCCCTGATTGGCCGCACTGCCAGTAGTATTCATCTGCGCAGTCAATATGGAATTAACCTGTTGGCTATCTCCAGACAGGGCAAGCGCTCGATCAAGAGGCTGCGCGTTACCCCGATTCATGCCGGTGATGTGCTCTTGATGCAGGGAGACCCAAGTTCTCTTTCCGCCTTTGCCTCGAGTTTTGGCTGTGTTCCCTTGGCGAAGCGGTCTATCCATATCCCTAACAAGGGGCAGGCAATATTAGCGACATCGGTTATGATGATTGCCGTTGCTGTTGCGGCATTTGGGATCTTCCCGGCAGCCGTTTCTTTTACCGCCGGGGTGTTGGTGTTTATGGCGCTAAGGATTGTACCGCCGCGCCGCGCCTACGAGTCGGTCGATTGGTCTATCGTCATTTTGCTTGGATCCCTGATCCCTGTTGCTGGGGCAATGACCTCAACTGGTAGCGCTGATCTTCTTGCTCAAACAGTGCTTGATTATATTGCCCAAGGGAATCCATTTATTACATTGGCTCTGTTGCTCGTGTTGACCATGATCCTGACTGATTTTATGAACAACGCAGCAACAGCTGCGATGATGTGTCCTTTGGCGATCAGTCTGGCGACGGAGTTACAGGTGAACCCGGATACCTACCTGATGGCTGTTGCCATCGGCGCTTCCTGTGCTTTTCTGACGCCCATTGGTCATCAGAACAATACCCTGATTCTTGGTCCGGGAGGATTTCGCTTTACCGATTACTGGCGATTGGGGTTACCCATGGATGTGGTGGTTGTCTCTCTGAGCATTCCTTTGTTGCTCTGGGTCTGGCCGCTTTAGTAAACGTTTTCACAGTATCAAGATGTAGAATCGATAAGTTTTTTCTTGACATAGGAGATAGTGTTTACTATTGTACCTGCCATAGGTGATGTTTATTTCTTTTGTCGTTATTTGATCTCGAAGTAGAAATCGTATCGACATAAAACCCTGGGAGAACAAGATGAGCCAAATCTACACAGACAATTCCCTGAGTATAGGGGGCACCCCGCTGGTACGCCTTAACCGCATTATTCCCGGTAAAGCCATCGTTTATGCCAAGATTGAGGGACGTAATCCGGCCTATAGCGTCAAATGTCGGATTGGCGCGTCAATGATTTGGGATGCCGAAAAAAAGGGGAAGTTGCGACCAGGATCTGAGATTATTGAGCCAACAAGTGGTAATACCGGTATCGCCCTGGCTTTTGTCGCCGCCGCACGAGGAATTCCCGTCACCCTGACGATGCCTGAGACAATGAGTATAGAACGACGCAAGGTTCTCAAAGCCTTTGGAGCCAACTTGATATTGACTCCCGGCAATAAGGGGATGGGCGGAGCCATCGCAGCGGCGGAAGAGATGGCTGCAAGCGACCCGGATAAATATGTGCTGTTGCACCAGTTCCGTAATCCAGCCAACCCGGCGATCCACGAACAGACCACCGGTCCGGAGATCTGGGAGGCGACCGGGGGTAAGGTGGACATCTTTGTTGCCGGGGTGGGAACCGGTGGTACCATTACTGGTGTCTCGCGCTATTTCAAAAAAACTCGTGGTCAGGCGTTCCACTCGGTTGCTGTGGAACCGACGGACAGCCCGGTTATTACTCAGCAATTGGCCGGGCAAAGCCTGCAACCGGGGCCGCATAAGATTCAGGGGATAGGCGCCGGCTTTATCCCTGAAACCCTTGATCTGGCCATGGTGGATCAGGTTGAACAGGTCAGTAATGAAGAGGCCATCGACTATGCCCAGCGCCTGGCCCGGGAAGAAGGCATTCTTGCCGGAATTTCCTGCGGTGCTGCGGTTGCTGCTGCGGCCAGGCTGGCGGCTCTGCCGGAGTCGGAGGGCAAAACTATTGTAGTGATTCTGCCCGATTCCGGTGAGCGATATCTTTCAAGCGTTCTGTTTGAGGGAATTGTGTAGACTCGTACCCTGACTGCAAATTGCTTTGCCATCAAATACGCAAGGCATCGACCTCAAGAGCCATGATGAACAGGCCCCTCTTCACAGCAAGAGTAGGGGCCTTTCTCTTGGAGCCCTGCGGCGCAACGCCGCCGATGATGACCGCCTGATCGTCCTCCTGATGCTGGTGGATATTGACTTTTTAATGAAAGATCAATAGCCTAGCTTCGATGGTGGTTTCTGAAATTACTCCGGCGCAGGGATAGTGCTCATGAGAAAACTGGCAAACCTGTTTCTGATTCTCTTTATCGCTTCAGCGCTCTCCGGAATCCTTCATGTGTTGGCCCAGCACTACGATATATTTCCATTAGCCTCTCAGTTTCATCGCATTCTTCGGACTGCCTGCCTGATCAGCGGTTTTTTCGTCTACATCGGTTTTGGTTTCAACCGCCATCTTCCCAAGCAAGTGCTGATTCCTCTGTTGTTATGGTTGTTCTGGAGTCTGGTGGCTTACTGGCCGCTGGATTATTTTGCCTTGGGGTGGGGGCAGCTGGTGGCCTACGTTGCGCAACTGGTCTTTGGCATCCTGCTGCTTAAAGTCAACTCTCTGTTCAACAGCAAGAGCCTGCTGCTGGTTCCAGAGCAGTTTTCCGGCCCGGCCTTCAGCTTTACATCTTTGCTCAGATTTTCCCTGATCAGCCTGATTGTGCTACCACTATCCCTGCTGTTAGTCGTTTTTTCGCTTGTCAGCGGAGTACTCGACCGAAGCACCGGTGGTTTTGTTCAGCTGCGACCTGACGGTGTTTACATGCAGGAGAAGGTCTATCATCTTGATGGCAAGGATATCCACCTGGCAGGAATGATTCATCTCGGGCATGGTAGTTATTTCAGTGAGCTGATCGCCTCGATCCCTGCCGAGCGCACACTGATCCTGGCTGAAGGGGTCAGTGATGAGGCGGGCTTGATGCGCGAAAGGTTCAGTTACGGCAATATTGCCGATAACCTTGGCTTGTCGAGTCAGGAACAGTTTGATTTTGCCGGTCGCCGTATCAGTCTGGCTGATCTGCGCCAGCCTTATCGCGAGCGCTATGATGGTCCACATATTCTCAACGCTGATATTGATCTGCAGCAGTTCGATCCCCGCAGCGTGGAGGTGCTTAACGCCCTGGCCCGATATTTTTTGAATGCCGATTCTCTGTGGCAGGGATATCTGGACTTTAATCGCTGGGCCGAGGAGAATATCACCGTTGATACCAATCGGGTGCTGATGAATGACCTGATCGATAAACGTAACCAGGCGGTCATTGAGCTGCTCCCTCAAGCCCTGGATCGTTACGATGTGGTGGTTATTCCCTGGGGGGCGTTGCACATGAAAGGAATTGAGGAGGCGGTGCGGGCATCTGATTTTTATCTTCAAGACACCCATCTGCGTCGCAGCATCAGCTTTTTTGATCTGTCTTTCGGTCGTATTTTACAGCAATTGCGTGGCGACGACTAAAAATTGCCCGTTTTTTTTGTAGCTACTCAGCATGAGATCAGGGTAGCCTCGATCTCGTACAAAGTGGGGAACAGGGGGATTGCTTTTTTTTAAAGGTTTTTTGTTTCAGTGGCAGCACTGATTCCCGCCAGATACCCGGTTGACCAGCACAGTTGCAAATTGAATCCCCCGGTCGGTCCATCCAGATCGATCATTTCTCCGGCAAAATACAGATTGTCGACGACCTTTGAGCGCATTGTGCGCATGTCGATATCAGCAAGACTGACCCCCCCTGATGTAATGATCGCGCGCTCCGGCTTATCGAGAGCGACCACCTTCAAGCGCCAGTCTTTAAACAGACGGCCCAGACGTTGCCGCTCTTCCCTGGTAATGGAGTGGCATTTTTTCTCGGCTGGAATCTCGCTTAATTGCACAAACAGCGGAATAAGGAGTTGAGGTAGTAGTCCGGAAAGGGCGTTGCCGAAGTTTCTGTTGCTGTGGGCGGCAAGTTCCCGCTGCAGTCGCTGATCGAAAAGTTCGACACTGACCGCCGGTTTGAGGTCAAGCTGAAGTTCGACCGGGCCAAGTTGCAGGGCATCACGAACCAGCGCGCTCATGTCGAGGACAATGGGGCCACCGATACCGTTACGAGTAAAAAAGGCTTCGCCGAAACGTTCGGCAATCGGCTTGTTGTTGTGCCATGCGGTGATGCTGACATTTTTCAGATTCAGATTGAGTAGTTCCCCGGTCCAGTCGGCATCGAGCTGTAGTGGTACCAATGCCGGCTGGGGAGGAATCAGCCGATGCCCGCAGGCTCTTGCCCAGCGGTAACCATCGCCGCTGCAGCCGGTCTCGGGGTAGGATAAGCCCCCGGTGGCAACAATGACCGTCGCGGCATCAAAGGTCCCGTACGCTGTTTCGACCGCTCGAACGCGTTCCGCTTTATACTGCAGAGCGGTCACCTGACAGCTGGTTTTGATCTCTACCCCTGCTTGTCGAATATAGTCCAACAGCAGCTTAAGGACTTCGCTCGCACCACCATGCGCCGGGAATATCCGTCCCCCCCGTTCGCGCTGTAATGGCAACCCCCGCTGCTCAAAAAAATCGACAGAGGTAGCGACACCAAAGCTGTAGAGTGCCGTCAGCAGGGCTTTTCCCTGCCGACCGAAATGTTCGCTAAACGGGCGCGGCTCCTCTTCGTCATAGGTGATATTGCAACGCCCCTTGCCGGTGATCAGCAGCTTGGCTCCGCAGCGGCGATTCTTTTCCAGAAGCAGGACCCTGGCTCCCTGCTCAGCGGCAACGCCGGCGGCAAAAAGCCCGGCCGGCCCGCCACCAATAACAATTACATCGTACTCAGACACTGGTATACCTATCTCTTTGCGGACAAAAGCTTCTCGGCCCGTACTAGTTCGTCTTGATATTATAAACCGACGACAGATAGTGAAGATAATCCTGGTTCTCGCAGATACTTTTTCCCGGTTCGTCGGAAATCTTGGCGACCGGCCGGCCGTTGGCCGCGACCATCTTGATGACCATGTCGAGGGCGGGTATACCCGTATCGTTGGTAAGATTGGTCCCGATACCGAAGGCCACCTTCGCCCGTCCGTGAAAATAACGGTAGATCTCGATCATTTTGGGGAAGGTAAGGCTATCGCTGAAAACCAGGGTCCTGGTCGTGGGGTCAATCCCCATTTGCCGGTACATGCTGATGGCTTTTTCCCCCCAGTTAAAAGGGGAACCGCTGTCATGGCGAAGACCATCATAAAGTTTGCCGAAGTAGGGATCGGTGAAATCCTGCATGAATGAATCCATCGAATAGCAATCGGTCAGAGCAATGCCGAGCCTGCCGCGAAATTCACGCACCCACCCCTCAAGGGCGGCCTTCTGGGCATCTGCAAGACGGGTAATCGCCTGCCAGGCCTGGAACCATTCATGAGCCATGGTGCCGATCGGAGTGGTGCCCAGCCGCCTGGCCAGATCCAGGTTGCTGGTACCGACAAAATAGCGTGGAATTTGGTCGAGCAGCAGGGTCAATGCTTTCTCCTGCCATTGTTTTGAGGCACGCCGGCGGGTTCCGAAATCGGCAAAACCAAAACCTGTCAAGGGTTCCTGGCCCTGCAGGTAGGCAACCTTTTCCTGGAGTCTGGCGCTGGCGATCGCCTCATCAACGTCGCCACAAATGACCCTGGTATGTATTTCACTGATAATCGCCAGGGCGTAGATTTCAAAAAGAGCAACATGAATCAAGGGTCCGCGAATCCGCAGATCAATGTCTTCACCCATGGGTCGAATCGAAACAAATCGCATGTTGAGCTGATAAATCCTTAAAAACTCAATAAAATCAGGGGTAAAAAAAGGGAAGGTGGCGAGATAGTCCAGCTCTTCATCGGCAAAAC
>JAWOFG010000011.1:0-8700 GCA_046482365.1 Pelovirga sp.
GAGCGAACGGGATCAATGCTCTACAGATAAAAGTGCTGCCGGGCTGATTAGTTCATGGCATCTTCGGCTTCTTCTTTGGCCTCACGGGCCTTTTCTTTGGTTGTTTCTACGGCCTCATCAATTTCTTCGCCGGCCTCTTCAGCTGGTCCATCCGGATCCACCGTGTCTTCAACCGCTTCTTTGGTCTCTTCAACGGTCTCATCAATTTCTTCGCCGGCCCTTTCTGCGGGACCTTCTTCCCGGCAAGAGACGAGCGTGATGCTCAAGGTCATGATGACAGCAACAATAACAAGTCGTATCAATATTTTCATGGTGGCACTCCCTGTGAGTAGGTTCGAAGACGTCTTTTGATTTTATTCTTTATTAAATTAATAGCCGAGATAGTGGAAATTGCAAGGCGTGACAGGGTGAGGGTTGAGTGTTCTCAACGTGATTTGTACCCAGGGGTTTAATGCGAATTTTTAAATTTATCAATAAGGAGACTGCGGGTTTGCCAAATCTCAAGGTTTTGATAAATTTGTTTTTGTCCTGTTGATGAAAAGCTGGAGGCTCTATGAATCAGGAAATATTGATCCGATTCGACGATCTCCTGACACGGGTGTATTCCTGTGTCCTGTGTGAAAATGAGTTGCCGGACGGGCCACGTCCGGTAGTACAGATTCACCCCGCCGCGCGGATTCTTATTGCCGGACAGGCGCCGGGGCGCAGGGTTCATCAGTCCGGCATCCCTTTTAATGACCCCAGCGGGGAGCGGCTGCGCTCCTGGCTTGGAGTCACTGCTGCTACCTTTTATGATCCGCACCTGTTTGCGCTGGTGCCCATGGCGTTCTGCTATCCCGGAACCGGTCGTTCCGGCGATCTGCCGCCACCACCTCGGTGCGCTGAAACCTGGCGAGATTTGTTGTTGTCCCGGCTCCCAGATCTGCAATTGACGATTGTTCTCGGCCAATACGCCCAGGCTTATCATTTTAACGATAGCCGAGCGACCCTGACCGAGCGGGTTGCAGCCTGGCGGGATTATTGGCCCGATCTGGTGCCACTGCCCCATCCGAGTCCACGCAACACCCTGTGGTTGCGCCGCAATCCATGGTTCGAACAAGAGCTGGTACCGGTCCTGCGTCAACGGGTTGCTGAAATACTAGGCTGAACCGGAAAACTCTAAGTGCCTGGCGGTGCGTAAGCTGCCGGTATTATCATTTTTGAAGAAAGGTCAAGACCGATCACAGATCCACAACAATCCATTGTTGGGATGCCAATGTTTGGATTGACTGTTAAAAAAACCGCAACCAAAAAACCCTAAGGCGGAACTGCAAAGGAGTCATGCATATGTCTGATCACACTCAACCACTCCCACACCTGGTAGGTATCAACCACGTCGCCCTTGAAGTTGGAGATATTGATGAAGCTCTTGAGTTTTACGCTCAGCTATTCCAGTTCAAGCTGCGCAGCCGCGATGAGAACATGGCGTTTATTGATATGGGCGACCAGTTCCTGGCTCTTTCCCGCAGCAATGTTTGCAATCCCGACCGGCATCGCCATTTCGGGCTGGTCGTCGATGATCGCAGCGGCCTGCAGGCACGTCTGGAAGCTCTCGCTGTAGAAATTCTCCCTGGGCCGGGGCTGAACTTTCGTGACCCTTGGGGAAATTTTGTCCAGGTTGTGGTTTACGCCGACATTCAGTTCAGTAAAACCCCCGCGGTCCTTAACGGCATGGGTCTGGAACTGAGAAAAACTGCTGATGCCCTGCAGGAGCTGCGGGAGAAGGGGATGGAGTGATGCGGCAGACGAGTCGAAATAGTCGCCGTGAAAGCTGTATCACTCCCCAACAGATTTCTCCATCGCAGATCGATCTACTCCATACATACCACCTGTTTGCCTTTAATGACCTTTCATCTTTCTGTGTGTGGCCAAGGTTAGTCTGATCCTCCCCCGGTGATCCGGTGCAGAGGATGTATTGTAACTCAGGACCCTTTATCGTTTCCAACCTTTCTGCGTATCAACCGCTTGTCAATGCTCTTGATGCTGCTACACTTTCATGAGTTGCCACTTTTTTTTCTCTCAAGGAGGATTACACAATGAAAGGGAATGAAAAACTGATCAAATCACTGAATGCCCGGTTGATTGAAGAGCTGGCTGCGATCAACCAATACTTTGTTCATGCCGAGATGTGTGAAGACTGGGGTTATGAAACCCTGCAGGCAAGCATCAAGCAACGTTCCATTTCCGAAATGAAACATGCCGAGAAATTGATCGAGCGGATTCTTTTCCTCGAAGGGCAGCCAATCGTGACCAAACTCGACAAAATCAACATCGGCAAATCAGTGGATCAGATGCACCAGTTCGACTGGAATGCCGAAGACAATGCAATCAAGGGCTATAACGAGAGTATCCGCCTGGCCGCCGAAGTAGGGGACAACGGGACCAAGACCATTCTCGAAGAAATTCTCAAGGAAGAAGAAGAGCATATCGACTGGCTGGAAGCTCAGAAGGACCAGATCGAGCAGATGGGGCTTCAGCTGTACTTGGCTGAACAGATCGGCTGAATCTTCTTTATCAGACTCTGACTGGGGAATACCGATTAAAGTGTCTAGCTGCCGCCGTGGGCGCCATTGTAGCACTTGGTTTGTGTTTATTCCTCAGCAGTTTATTCGTCCTTATCCTTTTGTCGAAACGCTGCCGGTTTTCGCCTATCTGAATGGTTGTTGACAGGTTCGGAACTCACCCGTTACCAGGTGTACCGGATCGATCAGAATTATTTCAGGATTACGATTTTTCACAAAAAATCGAAGGCTTTCAAAGGATGAATTCTTATGATTCAAAAAGATTTGCGTAGTTGGCATCGGTACACGGGACTTTTTTTTGCCCCACTTCTTTTTTTACAGACAATAAGCGGTCTGGTTTTATCTTTTGGTGTATTCAGACAGGTGAATCAGGCTTTGGACGATGCTGCCCCGGAAGCTGTCAGTAGTGTTTGGAATGTTCTGATGGTCAAGATGCATTATGGTTCCGGGACCATCGGTTGGCTTTATCACACATTGATTGGCCTGGCGTTGCTCTGGCTGATTATCAGTGGAGTCTGGATCTGGGCAGATTCATTTTTGAGAAAAAAAAGAGCGGCAGAACAAAATCAGGATTCGTGACCACTGTTTTCATGCATGTCCAATTGAACCCTCCATGTCAACTCAGGCGCGACGTAGAATATCGGATACAGGTGCCTGGCTGATTAAGAGAGAGCTTTCGTACCTGCAACTTGAGTTGCTTGCAACCGGTTCAATCACTGTTACAGTTGCAGGTAAAAGAAGGTTGGACTCCTGAACTCAAAAGAGGTGTTTGTATGGAAAAATCAGAAGTTAGACGGATTGAACCGGAAGACGCACGCAGGCGGATGGACGCCGGCGAGGCAATGTTGGTGTGTGCCTATGAATCGGATAAAAAATTCCAGTCCATGCAACTTGAAGGTGCTGAATCGCTGAACAGCTTGTTGGCAAGGTTGCCCGATATTCCGAAAGAGCAGGAAATAATTTTCTATTGCGCCTGACCCGAGGAAGCTACTGCTGCCGGTCGGGCAGCCGAAATGTCGGAAAAAGGCTATAAAAAAGTTGAAGCCCTCGAGGGTGGCGTGGATGCATGGAAGGAGGCTGGATTAACTCAGGTCTGAGTCTTTTGACAGGTAGCATCACCTTTTCATAAGTTTCAGCAGATCTGTGACTTGACAAGGATTGAGCACATACTCCTTGTTCAACTCGCTACCACGACCACGATTTTCTTCACGCCCAGCGCATAGGTGTTTCAGCTGTTGATGAGTCGTTGCGTAGAGTGGCCGAGAATATTGAAATGGGCAGTACCGGCTGTCCAGCCGGTGCCTGTTCATCAGATTACCGAAACTAATGTCAACGCCGCACCCCGGAGATTCACAGAATTATAGTGGTTGTGGGAGCGTTGCCCTCGTTTGCGGGCTTTGCTCATCATCTGCAAACTGAGATGAGAGACAAAAAGCATGATAAACAAGACAGAGCCTGGATTGAAAAGAGATATTACCGGATTTTTCTGGATAACAATTTTCCTTACAATTGTTATTTTCCCGGTCTGTATTATGCTCGTACCACCAACTCCATCAGGTCGTGAATTTTGGCTTGAATTTTCCATTGCACTCGGATTCTTCGGTCTGATACAGCTGTTCATCCAGTTTATTTTGATTGCACGAATTAAATCTGTCACCAGACCTTATGGAATTGATGTCATCTTGCAGTTACATCGCCGGCTTGCCATTGTTGCGATATCTGTCATGTTATTCCACCCCATTATTATCATGGTCAACAACCCTTCACGATTGAAATTGCTTCATCCTTTAGAGGGGAATTGGGCCAGCCGCTTTGCCATCATCAGTGTCTTGTTTCTCCTGATCCTGGCGTCAACTTCGCTGTTTCGCGAAAAGATCAAATTAAATTATGAATATTGGCGTATATCCCATCTTGTCTTAAGTGTTCTGGTTATTGTTTTTTCCCAGCTGCATGTATCACTGGCAGGTCTTTATACTAATACCATTTGGAAACAGGCCCTATTGGTCACCATGGCAACGGCGATGCTTGGCCTGGTGTTCTATCTGCGAATCATCAAGCCAGCATGGCAGCGCGGCAATTCGTGGCGAGTAACTGAAGTGCGTCAGGAACGTGGCGATTCCTGGACCCTGGCGCTGGAGGCAGAAAATCATGCGGGCGTGTCTTTCTTGCCGGGACAGTTTGCCTGGCTCAAACTTGCAAATTCTCCCTTCACCCTTGAAGAGCACCCGTTCAGTTTCAGTTCCGGATCAATGAGCACAACCTGCGTTGAATTCGGGATAAAGGAATTGGGAGATTTTACCCGGGGCATAAAAAACATTCATCCCGGCGCCCGTGCTTTCCTCGATGGTCCGTACGGTGCATTCAGCATTGATCGGTATCCTGCCGTCGGATTTATTTTTGTTGCCGGGGGAATAGGTATCGCTCCGATTATGTCATTTTTACGCAGCATGGCTGAACGAAAAGATCCCCGGCCTGTGGTTCTTGTTTATGCCGATCAAACCTGGGATGGCCTGACTTTTCGCGAAGATATCGAGAATTTAAAGGAAAAGCTTGATCTTAACGTCGTTCATGTTCTGGAGAAACCGCATGAGAACTGGCAGGGAGAACGCGGCATGATCGATAAGGAACTTCTCCGGAGCTACTTGCCCAAAGACTCTATTCACCGAAGTATCTTTATCTGTGGTCCGGAACCTATGATGCAGGCCGTGCAGACTTTACTCCTTGAGTTCGGTGTTGAAAAGGCAAATATTCACCTTGAGCGTTTCAGCATGGCTTAAGGTCTAAAATATGGGGAGTCGTAACAAATGCGCCATTTTCTAGGCAATATCGCTATCTACCTCATCGTCCTTTTTTTGGTCGGCGCGGCTGCCCTGTTTGCCTGGATTCGCTCCTCTCAAATCGTGATCAGCAACGAAGAGACTGTCCTGGCACAATTCGCTGCGGATCCCGATCAGGAATTTAACTGGTCTCAGCTTGGAGAGAGGGCCTATCTGCGAAATTGTGCGAACTGTCACGGATCTGACGGCCGGGGACGGGGCCAATATCCGGCACTGAACCATACCTTCCTCTTGTTTATATCACCAGAAGGACGACATTATGTTATTGATCTACACCTCTATGGGCTGACCAGCAGTCGCTGGGGTGCGCCGATGCCACCCATGGGGCATATACCAGATATTGAGCTGGCCAGCCTGATTAATTATGTTCTGACGGAGTTTGGAAATGAGGAGAGTGAGGTGCAGAATGGAGAACTGTTGCGTCCTTCAGATATTGCTGCAAGGCGTGGACAGGATCTTTCTCCCCAAGAGGTGAATACGCGCCGGCCAGACTAATATCCAACGGGGCGCCGGTGCTCCGGTTCCGGGGACATCATCCAGATTTATTGCAAACAAGAGCGTCCACCTGTTTTCAATGACCAACATGAATTCTTACTTTTTATGACAGCGGGATGCTCATGAGCGAAAGCCTGGTACGGATTGACAGTCTGAGTAAAAGCTTCCGTGAAGGGGAGACGGTGCGCCAGATCTTTCAGGGTCTGAATGTTGCCATTGCGCCCGGTGAGTTCGTTGCCCTGCTGGGTCGAAGCGGTTCGGGCAAGTCGACCCTGTTGAACCTGCTGAGCGGCATCGATCAACCCGATCGCGGCACCGTACTGATCGCTGGACAGAATCTCACGACCCTCTCCGAGCGTGAGCGGACTTTATTTCGTCGTCGCAATATCGGCTTTATCTTTCAGTTTTACAACCTGATACCGACCCTGACGGTGCTGGAAAACCTGTTGCTGCCGCTGGAATTGATCGGCACCAGTGACAGTGTCGCCCGACAGCAGGCGCAGACCCTGCTTAACGAGGTCGGTCTGGCTGATCGGGCTGCCGGCTATCCGGATCGACTGTCCGGCGGGGAGCAGCAGCGTGTTGCCGTCGCCCGGGCGCTGATTCACCGACCCCGCTTGTTGCTGGCCGATGAGCCGACCGGGAACCTTGATGCCGAAACAGGTCAGCAGGTATTGAATCTGTTCACTCGACTGGCTCAACAATACAATATGACCACCCTGATGGTGACCCATAGTCTGGAGGTGGCCGGGCTGGCCGACCGGATCCTGACCATTCGCGACGGTCAATTGTTTGAAGACACAGGTACGGAGCTCCGGCGATGATCCTCTGGCGGGTCGGTCTGCGTTACCTGTTGCGACATCCCCTGCAGTTGCTGTTTGCCGTGATTGGAGTTGCCCTCGGCGTGGGTGTGGTTGTCGCCATTGATCTGGCCAACAGCAGTGCCAACAAGGCGTTCAGCCTTTCTGCAGAAGCGGTCAGCGGACGCACCAGCCACCAGGTTATTGGTGGCCCAAAAGGCTTGCCGGAAGAAATCTATCGCCGGATCCGTCTCGCGCCTCCTGTCCGCTTCGACAGCGCCCCGGTTATCGAAGGGTTGGCCACCGTTCCCCACAAAGCGGGGTTGACCTTGCGCATTCTTGGCCTGGATCCTTTTGCTGAAGGCCCTTTTCGCGATTATTCTCCCGGCATTGGACGTGACAGCGATTTTAGCCGTCTGCTCACCGAACCGGGCAGTATTATGCTCAGTGCCGCTACCGCCCGTGATCTGGAACTGCGCCCTGACATGCAAATGACGCTGCAGATTGGCGGTAAACACCATAGTGTCACCTTGATTGGCCTGCTGGAGACGCCGGATGAGCTCAGTTCGCAGGCACTGCAGAATCTGATTGTTGCCGATATCGCTACCGCCCAGGAGCTGCTGGAACAATTTGGCCGATTAACCCGGATCGATCTGATTCTGCCGACCGGGGCGGCTGAGGATCGGGCGTTGCAACAGCTGCAACCTTATCTGCCGGCCGGGGTTGATGTGGTCCGTGCCGATCAGCGCCGGCAGAGCATGGCGCAGATGACCCGCGCCTTTCAGCTCAACCTCACAGCCCTGAGTATGCTGGCCCTGGTGGTCGGTATGTTTCTGATTTATAACACTATGACCTTCTCGGTGGTACAGCGCCGGCCGCTGCTGGGGGCGCTGCGCACCCTCGGCGTCACCCGCCGCGAAATTGTCCGGCTGGTTCTGGTGGAAGCGCTGCTGGTCGGTGCGACCGGCACGCTGCTTGGGCTGATCCTCGGGGTGTTGCTTGCCAACGGCCTGCTGGCTCTGGTCACCCGGACCATCAACGATCTCTATTTTGTCCTCAATGTCCGCAGTCTGACGCTGACCCCGTTGGTTCTCACCAAGGGAGTGTTGCTCGGCCTGGGCGCTACCCTGGTGGCGGCCCTGATTCCAGCTTTGGAAGCAGGGCGTACAGCACCGCGTTCAGTTCTCTCACGTTCGCACATCGAAGCCCGGGGGCGCCGCCTGTTGCCCTGGGCTGTGGCTGTCGGATGCGGACTGATGGTCCTCAGCCTGGTCGGATTATTGCTGCCGGGAAACAGTATCGTCGTCGGTTTTATCTGTATGTTTATGTTGATCAGCGGCTATGCCTTGATCACTCCGGGCCTGGCAGTCTGGCTGCTCAAAGGGCTGCAGGCACCGCTTAAAACCTGCTTCGGCCTCCTCGGTAAAATGGCCGCCCGAAACCTGATAGCCGGTCTCAGTCGCACCGGTGTTGCGACCGCGGCGCTGGTGATCGCGGTCGCAGCGACCATCGGGGTGGGACTGATGATCAGCAGTTTCCGGGTAACGGTGGACAACTGGCTGCACAGCTATCTCAGTGCCGATATCTATATCACGACCCAAAGCGATGATTTCGGTGCCGGACGTGTGCCCCTGGAACCTGAACTGCTGGCGCGTCTAGGTCTGGTTGCCGGCATCGACGATATCACCCGCGCCCGGCACTTGCGACTGGAGGACGCGCACGGAATCAGTGAGCTGTTTGTTGCCGAGATACCTGAAGACAGCTTTGCCGGCTACTGGTTTGCTGACGGCGATCGACAGCAGATTTATCGTGAGTTCAAGAACAGCCGGGCGGTGATTGTTTCGGAACCTTTTGCCTACCGGCGCGACCTCAAGCGTGGAGATGTTCTGACCCTGCGCACCCAACAGGGAGAACAAGGGTTTCGCATTGCCGGGGTTTTCACCGACTACGGTTCCGACCAGGGCCGGATCACGATTGCCCGCAGTCTTTACCAGCAGTACTGGTCCG
>JAWOFG010000113.1:0-3840 GCA_046482365.1 Pelovirga sp.
TTGCGTCTGATCATGGCATCATCGTCACGGAAGTCCGGGCTGATATTAAAATAGTCAAGCAAACGGTCAATATTGACAGGTCGTTCCGGATCGACGATTTCATTTACCGAAAGTGTCTCAGCCAGGGTATCAGTTGCTGGTTGCGGCACATCCTGTAATGACCGTTCATTGTTATTCAAGGCAGCAACCGCCGCCAATAGTCCTGTGTTTTTCTCAAGACTGGAAGCTACTTTTTCCCCCGTTGAACCAAGGTGCTCGGCCAGTAAGCGGTTACGAAAATCACCAATAGCCTTTTTGACATGATCCTGGCCCGCAGCGGCCAGGGCCAGATTGCATTCGGTGTCGAAGCCCATCGAACGGTTACTGAGGTTTGCTGAGCCAATTGTCAACAGAGTATCGTCCACAACAAGAAGCTTGCTGTGAACATTGATAAAGTCCGTATCCAGACCCTCATGATCGGCACAGCAGATCTTCAATCTCTGGTGTTCGTCTGCCTGCAAGAGTTTATCGATCAGGCGCTGCCGTAAAGCGCCCATCGTCTCCTCTTCCAGCCAACCTGAGCCATTGCGGGGCAGCACAATAAGGATCTCGGGCCCATCCTCTTTGCACAATGATTTTTCAAGAGCTGAGCCAATGGTATGCGATGTCAGGTACTGGTTTTCGATATAGATAGAAGATTTTGCCTGATCGATCGCAGTGAGGTAGAAATCTTCAATCTCCCGGATTTCATGCATACCATCGTATTCGGGGATCGTCCTGAGGATGGCGACCTGAGCCTGTTCCAGATCCAGGGAAATGTTTTCAGGCCATGGCTCCGGCTTGACATCGTCGACAGCGCTCAGTTTATCACCGGTTGCCCGTTCCCAGCGGGCACGCGCCAGGTGTCCCAATGCTGCGGCAGCCTCACTGTCTACCATCATCTGCACATCATGAAACGGTCCATAGCTTTTGCCGTTGTCGTGCCGTCCCGGTTGTTGTGGGGCATGTGTCGGGGTATCCCAGCGACTGTTTGTCAGGTCCAATCCACCGACAAAAGCCAGACGGTCATCAATGACAACAATCTTCTGATGGTGTGAGGCACCAACAGGATGGTGATCGTCAAGGCAGAAATGAATCCGCTCGTGTGTTTCCCACCCCAGCTTAAGCTGATGCCAGGTGTCACGCTCCATGGCATAGAGCATGGCAAAATCCCATTCAAGAATATAAATGTTCAGTTCCGGTCTCTCGTGAGCCAGTCGGTTAAGAAAACCGGCGAAGCTTTCCCGGTCATCAGCATCATCGCGACGCAGGAGAATCCGGCTATCCACATCCCAGGCAATAATATAAATGGCGCGTCGAGCGGTCTCGCAAGCTGCGGCAATGGCGCTGAAATACGCCTCTCCATCAACCAGAAAGGCAACTCTCTTCGCTTCAGCAAGCCGCCAGCAATTTTTATCTTCATGAAAAAACATAGGGCCCGTATCTCTTTGTTGTCTGTGCTAATCCGGACAGTTATTTATGGGATAAAATACTAGCCATAGAATTTTTATCAACTGCTTCTTTTGCAGCATGAGTTCTGATTTTTATTCAAAGCCTAGCAAACGAAATGACTTAGTCTAGATTTAAAGTTGTTTACAGACAATAAGCCGCTATAATTCAAGTGGTATTATCCAATCACAAATATAAGGAAACTCCTATTATGAAAGTATGGCCGGGTCTGCCCTACCCTCTGGGAGCCACCTATGACGGCTCCGGCACCAATTTTTCACTTTTCTCCGAAATTGCAGAACGCGTCGAGCTGTGTTTGTTCGATCACAAGGGGAACGAAACGCGCATCGAACTGCCCGAGGTTACCGGTTATTGCTGGCACGGCTATATCCCTGAAGTGCAACCGGGACAGCGCTACGGTTTCCGCGTCCACGGGCCCTGGCGTCCGGAAGAGGGGCACCGCTGCAATCCTGCGAAGCTGCTGCTTGACCCCTACGCGAAAGAAATCGAAGGACAGGTCGAATGGGACGAGGCAGTTTTCCCTTATCTTTTCGACGAGGGCTCCGAGACACGCAGCGACACCGACAACGCCCCGTTTGTGCCACGGAGCGTGGTGCATCAGCCCAGTTTCGACTGGAACGGGGATCGACGCCTGCAGCTGCCCTGGCATGAGACAGTTATTTACGAAACTCACGTCAAGGGATTTACTGCGCGCCATCCCGACATTCCCGAACAGCAACGTGGCACCTATGCCGGCCTGGCCCATCAGGCTGCCATCGATTATCTCAAAAATCTGGGAGTTACTGCTGTCGAACTGCTGCCGATTCACCAGTTCCTCCATGACAAATATTTGATCGACCAGGACCTGAGTAACTACTGGGGCTACAGTTCCATCGGCTATTTCGCCCCGCACAATGAGTACTCTTCCGAAACCCGTCCGGGGGACGTTGTCGCGGAATTCAAGCACATGGTCCGCACGCTGCACCAGGCAGGAATCGAGGTTATTCTCGACGTGGTCTACAACCATACGGCAGAAGGCAACCATCTCGGACCGATGCTCAGTTTCAAGGGGATCGACAATTCTTATTACTATCGTACCATGGAGGATGACCGCCGTTACTACAGGGACTACACCGGCACCGGCAACAGTTTGAATATGCGCAATCCGCATGTGCTGCAGCTCCTGATGGACTCCCTGCGCTACTGGGTACTGGAAATGCACGTTGATGGCTTCCGCTTCGACCTGGCCTCGACCCTGGCGCGCGAACTGCACGAGGTCGACAAGCTATCGGCTTTCTTCGATCTGATCCAGCAGGATCCCGTGGTCAGCCAGGTCAAACTGATTGCCGAACCCTGGGATGTGGGCGAAGGGGGATACCAGGTCGGCAACTTCCCGCCGGTATGGAGTGAGTGGAACGGCCGCTACCGCGACTGCGTGCGCGATTACTGGCCGGGTCGCGAGGAAACCCTCGGCAAGTTCGCAGCCAGCTTTACCGGCAGCTCCGACCTCTATGAGAATACCAGCCGCCTGCCCTACGCCAGCATCAATTTTATCACCGCTCATGACGGATTCACCCTCAAAGACCTGGTCTCCTACGACGACAAGCATAATGAGGCCAACGGCGAAGATAACGACGATGGAACGGATGACAACCGTTCCTGGAACTGCGGAACCGAGGGTCCGACAGACGACCCCCAGGTGCACAAGTTGCGCACGCGCCAGCAGCGCAATTTTCTCGCCACGCTGCTGCTTTCCCAGGGTGTGCCGATGATACTCGGCGGCGACGAGATCGGCCGCACCCAGCAGGGTAACAACAACGCCTACTGCCAGGATAACGAAATCTCCTGGTACAATTGGGAAGAAACTGACGAAGAACTCCTCGATTTCTGTGCACGTTTGATCGCCTTTCGCCACCGCCACCCCGTATTTCGTCGGCGCAGGTGGTTTCAGGGGCGTGAAATCCACGGTACCGAAGTCACTGACATCGCCTGGTTCACTCCTGATGGCGAGCAGATGGAGGAAGAAAACTGGGACGAGGGGTTCGGTAAATCTCTGGGTATCTACCTCAACGGTGCCGCTATACCCAACCCCAACCCCAAAGGCGAACCGGTGACCGATGATAATTTTTATCTGATTTTCAACGCGCATTACAAAGCGTTGGAATTTGCACTGCCGGGTCCCGACTGGGGCAAATCCTGGACCAGGGAGTTCGACACCGACAATGGCTGGTCCGAGGATAAAAAAACCATCGAGGCAAAAGCTCAACTTAAGATAAAAGAGCGCTCTCTGGCCGTTTTTCGGGATATTTCCTGAACCGTATGAGGACCGCCATTATGGATTCTAAGCTGTTGATTGCTACCGCCCTGTCTCCC
>JAWOFG010000208.1:0-6494 GCA_046482365.1 Pelovirga sp.
CCGTTGTGGTGGCTCCATACTCCATACACAGTTGCCGACAATCATTTCCCGGCACAGCAGGTGCTGTTTTTCACCGACGATAACCGTCTTGTTAGCGGCATCGATACGGACCACGTAAAGAGGCTCACTCCAGCCGATACCTAAACCTTTGCGCTGGCCGACGGTATAGCGGTAGTAGCCCTGATGTTGCCCAAGCTGCTGTCCTGACATATGAACAATCGAGCCGGCACAATCTTCAAGCGGCCGTTCTTCTTCCAAAAACCGAACATAATCACCATCTGGGACAAAACAGATATCCTGACTTTCAGCCTTTTCGGCAACCCGCAGATTAAAGCGCGCCGCATGTCCCCTCACCTCTTCTTTGGTCATGCCACCTAAGGGGAAACGCACCAGCTCCATCTGCTCTTTCGTCAAGGTAAACAGGAAGTAGCTCTGGTCCTTGTCATCATCAACCCCTTTATGCAGCGCATAACGGCCATCTTCAGCGGGAAGGATCCGGGCGTAATGACCGGTGGCCAGGAATTCCGCCTCGAGTTCACGTGCCTTGCGCATCAGCATTTCAAACTTGAGTACCTGATTGCACAGGACGCAAGGATTAGGCGTCAGACCGGCTAAGTAGTCATCACAAAAACGATCAATGACCTGCTGCTTAAACTGTTTTTCAAAATTAATAACATAAAAAGGAATATCAAGCTGTTCGGCCACCCGCCGGGCATCATAAACATCATCAAGGGAGCAGCAACTGCCGAAGGTCTCACCGTGCTTGTCGGTATACTGAGAATAATCCCAGATCTGCATGGTCATACCAACAACCTCATATCCCTGCTCTTTGAGCAGGGCGGCTGTCACCGAGGAATCAACGCCGCCACTCATGGCAACGACAACACGTTTTTTCACATCCACCTCAGAAAAAAGGCCCCGACATAAGCGGAGCCTTTCGAAAAGATTTTCAACAAAAACAGCGATAAATCAGGAATTCTTGGCCTGGTAATCCTTGATCGCTTCATGCAGTGCATCGGCCGCCAGATTGGAACAGTGCATTTTAGCCGGCGGCAACCCGTCAAGGGCTTCAGCAACCGCCTGATTGGTCAGCACCAATGCCTCGTCAAGGGTTTTGCCGATAGCGAGTTCCGTCACCATCGAGGAGGTGGCTATCGCCGCACCGCAACCAAAGGTTTTGAATTTAACATCCTTGATAATGTTATCTTCAACCTTCAGGTAGATCTTCATTATATCGCCACAGGAGGCATTGCCGACCTCACCTACTCCGTTAGCGTTTTCGATTTCACCAACATTGCGTGGGTTACTGAAATGATCCATAACTTTTTCTGTATACATCCTTTTAATCTCCTATTTTTATATTCTCAACAAGGGATCGTTGTTTTCTCAGCTGGCCTTATGAACCATCCGGCACTCATCGCAATGCAACGGGGTCGGATCTTCACGTTGATAAAGAGGGCTCATTTCGCGCAAGCGTTGAACAATCGGGGGAAGTTCAGCCAGGATATAGTCAACCTCTTCCTCGGTGTTATCAGCGCTGAAGCTGAAACGCACACTTGAGTGAGCGAGAACAATATCGACACCCATCGCCTTCATTACGTGAGATGGTTCCAGGGAACCGGAAGTGCAAGCTGAACCGGAGGAAGCAGCGATCCCCTTCATATCGAAAAACAACAGCAACGATTCCCCTTCGATAAAATTAAAACTGACATTGAGGGTATTAGGCAGCCGCAGATCAGGATTCGGGTGGCCGTTCAGTTTGACATCAGGAACCGTGCTGAGAATCCCCTGCTCGAGTTTGTCACGCAGGCGACGAACGTAGGCATAATCCTTTTCCTGGTTCAGGCGGGCCAGTTCACACGCCACACCAAGACCGACGATGCCGGGCACATTATGGGTTCCGGCACGACGATTGCGTTCCTGATGACCGCCATGCATAAAACGCGTCATGCGGGTACCACGACGCAGGTACAGGGCACCGACACCCTTGGGCGCACCAATCTTGTGGCCTGACAGGACCAGCATGTCAACCTTGGCAGCCTGTACATCTACCGGCACCTTACCGATCGCCTGGACCGCGTCGGTATGGAAACGCACCTTGTGACGTCGGGCAATCTCACCGACCTCGTGAATGGGGAACAGGTTGCCGGTTTCATTGTTGGCCCACATGACCGAAATCAGGATGGTCTGGTCAGTAATAGCGGCCTCCAGTTCGGCCAGATCGAGCATACCGTCCGTATCGACCGGCAGATAGGTTACTTCAAAGCCGTTTTTTTCAAGATATTCACAGGTCTCCAATACAGCCGGATGCTCTACCGTGGTGGTGATAATATGGTTGCCCTTGTGGCGCAACGCCTCAGCCGTCCCTTTGATAGCAAAGTTGTCCCCTTCACTGCCACAGGAAACAAAGATAATTTCCGCCGGCGAACAATTGAGCAATTGGGCTACCTGATCACGGGCTTTCTCAATCGCCCCACTGACCATGCGGCCGGCCCAGTGAACACTGGAGGGGTTGCCGAATTGCTCGCGAAAATAAGGAAGCATGGCCTCCAGCACTTCCGGCTTGACTGTTGTTGTTGCGTTGTTATCAAGATAAATCTGCTTCACAAAAATCCTCCGGGGGTTACGTGAATAAAAAAGTCAAATACACACATGTTCTCTAAAACGCTGGTCGAGACGGCGGCTGGCATCTTTGGTGAGATCTTCCAGGGTCATGGATGCGAGAAAAGCGCGGATCTGACTTCCCAGTCCCTGCCATACTGACTGAGTTGCGCATTCCAGGTCGCAACCACAACTGCCATCGTCGTTCATACAGGAGACCGGCACGAGAATCTCTTCAACGGTATCAATAATCTGATCCACGCGAATCTGATCAGCAGCCCGTGCGAGCAGATAGCCGCCACCGGGACCACGGACACTTTTGACAATCTGACCACGTCTGAGTTTGACAAAAAGCTGCTCAAGATAGGTCAGTGAAATTTTTTCTCGCTCGGAAATATCCCTGATGGTTACCGGGTTGCCGCCGCTAGCCAGGTTCAGACTGACCAGAGCGCGTACAGCATACTGAGCCTTGGTTGACAGTCTCATGACACCGTATCCTCCTCATCGGCGCGGTATCTCGTAAGTTCCGAGTTAAGTTTGGCCTGTTCCTTGCGCAAACTGGTCACCTGCTCTTCCAGCCGTTGAATCTGATCAAACACACAACTTACCGCTTTTGCTACGGGGTCAGGCAATTCACCGTGTTGCAGATCGACACCAACCCGCTTTTCCCCTGACAGCACAACCCGCCCGGGAATCCCGACCACTGTCGCCGTGGCTGGAACCTCTTTGACAACAACGGAATTCGAACCGATCTTGCTGTCATCACCAACCTTGAAGGGACCTAGAATCTTGGCCCCGGAGCCGACCACAACATTGTTACCGAGGGTCGGGTGGCGCTTCTCCTTGGCCCAGGATGTACCACCCAGGGTCACGCCATGGTAGAGGGTACAATTTTCACCGATTTCCGCGGTCTCGCCAATGACGACGCCCATACCATGATCGATAAAAAACCCACGCCCGATTTTTGCACCGGGGTGGATTTCAATGCCGGTAAAGAAACGCCCGAGGTGAGAAACAAAGCGTCCCATAAAAGTGCGATTTTTATTCCATAACCAGTGAGAAAGCCGATAAAATAACATGGCATGGAAGCCGGGATAACAGAAAACAACCTCGAAAACACTGCGGACGGCAGGATCGCGATCATAAACTGCCCGGATATCGTCTTTTAAAAAAGCGAACATGAACAATCTCCTGAAAAAAAGCTTTCCTGACTGCACTTTTCTGACTGCATACTGAATCAGATAACGACCTACTTCAGTATCACAAACTTTCTTAATTCACTATCATACCTGACTGTTTCTGTCAATTTCTTATTAAAGAGAAACAGTCAGGTATTCAGCCCACACGACCTTCAAATCAAACTACTTTTTTAACACCGGAATACTGTACTTAGCGGTCGACACTGAAAGGAAAATCACCTATAGTTATTTGCATTATTTTTATCGGGCCTAATGGCCTTAACATCCTATTAACATTGACCAAGGAGTGAGAGAGATGCCGGAATTTACCTATCAGGATCCCATGCCGATGGGAGCAGACACCACCAGGTACTACAAGATTGAAGGGTCTGAAAAGTATGTCACGGTCAGCAATTTTGATGGCAAGGAAGTGATCAAGGTCGATCCGGAAGCGTTAAAGGTACTGTCCAACGTAGCGATGCGCGATGTCTCTTTTCTGCTGCGTCCCGACCACAACGAACAGGTCGCCAAAATTCTCAGCGACCCGGAAGCCAGCGACAATGATCGTGGCGTAGCCATGGCTTTTTTGCGTAATGCTGAAATTTCTGCCATGTTCGAACTGCCCACCTGTCAGGATACCGGTACCGCAACCGTCGTTGCGAAAAAGGGGCAACAGGTCTGGACCGGTTGTAACGACCCAGAGAAAATCTCAGAAGGTGTCTTTAAAACCTATACCGAAGAAAATCTGCGTTACAGCCAGACCGTCGCCCTTGATATGTACAAAGAAAAAAATACCGGCACCAACCTGCCGGCACAGATCGACATTTACGCAACCGATGGCGATGCTTATAAATTTCTGTTTATCGCCAAGGGTGGCGGTTCCGCCAACAAAACCATGCTCTATCAGGAAACCAAGGCCCTGCTTAACCCTGATTCCCTCTATAACTTCCTCGTCCAGAAGATGAAGACTATCGGCACCGCCGCCTGTCCGCCCTATCATCTGGCCTTTGTTATCGGCGGCACCTCAGCTGATGCCTGCATGAAAACTGTCAAACTGGCAACCGCGCGCTACCTCGATGGTCTGCCGACCAGCGGCAATGATTACGGCCAGGCCTTCCGTGACATCGAACTCGAAGAGAAACTTCTCAAAGCCGCCCAGGAACTGGGCATCGGTGCCCAGTTTGGTGGTAAATATTTCGCCCACGATGTGCGCGTTATCCGTCTCCCGCGCCACGGCGCCTCCTGCCCGGTTGGCATGGCGGTGTCCTGCTCGGCGGATCGCAACATCAAGGCCAAGATTACCCGCGACGGCCTCTTTGTCGAGGAGATGGATCGCAATCCAGGACGCCTGATACCGGAAAAATATCGTGGCAAAAGCCTTCAGGGAACTCGTATTAACCTCAACCGGCCGATGCCGGAGATTCTTGCTGATCTGTCCAAACTTGAGGTTGGAGCCCCCCTTCTGCTGGATGGAACTATTGTTGTAGGTCGGGACATTGCCCACTCTAAGTTCAAGGAGATTCTTGACAGTGGCAAACCTTTACCTGACTACCTTAAACAGCATCCGATCTACTATGCCGGTCCGGCCAAAACCCCATCCGGAAAAGCCTCCGGTTCCTTCGGCCCGACCACGGCCGGGCGCATGGACAGCTATGTTGATCTGCTTCAGAGCAACGGTGGCTCGATGGTGATGATTGCTAAAGGCAACCGCAGTCAGCAGGTTACTGACGCCTGTGCCAAGCATGGCGGTTTCTACCTTGGTTCGATCGGTGGACCAGCTGCGGTGCTTGCTGAGGAAAACATCAAGAAGGTCGAATGTATCGATTTCCCCGAACTGGGGATGGAAGCCGTATGGAAGATTGAGGTTGTTGACTTCCCGGCCTTTATTCTGGTGGACGACAAGGGCAACGACTTTTTCAAGAAACTTGGCCTCTAGTCATCTGGATCCACTAACTGCTCAAAAGCCCCGGCAAAGCGCCGGGGCTTTTGTCTTTTTACCCTGGTAGCGCTATAGTTACACTTACATTTTGACATTTTCGTCCTTACCCTTACTACCACAGCAGCAATGGACAATTAATGAAGCAAACGATCATTTCGAGCTATGAACGTCTGGTTTTAAAACACCCACTGATCACGCTGGGACTACTGTTGGCTCTGATTGCAGGCGTGGGCGTTTTTGCCAAGGATTTTCACCTTGATGCCTCAGCTGACTCGTTAATGCTCGAGCACGACGAGGATCTTCGTTATTTTCGCCAGATCAACGCCAAATATGGCACCAGCGACTTCCTGATTATCAGCTACACCCCAAAAGGTGAACTGCTGGCACCAGAAACCATCGCTGATCTTCGCAAACTACGCAATCAACTGCTGGATATTGAACGGGTAACACAGGTCATGAGCATCCTTGATGCCCCACTGATCGACAGCCCACGTGTCACCCTGTCAGAACTCAGTCGCGAGATCGGTACGATCGAGACACCAGGTATCGATATGGAGCTGGCGTTGGCCGAATTTACCAGCGGGCCGATCTATAAAAATCTACTAGTCAGTGCCGATGGACGTACCACCGCCCTCCAGGTCATGCTGAAAACCAATGAAGAGCTGCGCTCTTTACATCGCCAGCGCACCGAGCTAAGGGAAAAACGCGATGATGGCGTCATCACCGCCGCAGAGGAACAACAATTAGCAGAGGTTTCTGCCAGCTATGACCGGGTC
>JAWOFG010000222.1:0-3764 GCA_046482365.1 Pelovirga sp.
ATTTTCTGCTCCGGGGTGCTGCCACGGTCAGAAAAAACAACAACCCCCACAGGCCACCGGCAAACAGCGGGGGATATAACGCAGGCAAAGCAATGCTGCGGGAGAAACTGATTCCGAGCAGGTGGATGATGCCCCATTCCCCGCCAAGCCACAGAAACAGACTGCTGAACAGGGCTCCCAGCAGGCCGGCAACAAAACAGACGGCAAATAACGCGCTGGCTTTCGGCATGGGCTCTCCTTATTGGCAGTGAGGAAGGAACAAATCGTTATCGCGGCTCGGGGTTATTCACTTTCTGGTATTTTGTGATTTTCCGGCAGGCATTCATTCATGCTGCCACTGCGAAAACCCTGGAGGTCAAGGGTAACATAATCAAAGCCATTGGTTTTACAGATATGAATCAGTTCCTCCTTCAAGGCCGTATCAAGTAAGCGCGGCATCTCCTCCGGGGCGATTTCAATCCGTGCAAGCCGGTCATGAATCCGTACCCGATAGGTGGAAAACCCCTGGTGATGAAACCAGCTTTCACAGTTGCCAACCTGCTCGAGTTTTTCCCTGGTAATCGGGGTACCATAGGGAAAACGAGTTGCCAGGCAGGCGAAGGCCGGTTTGTCCCAGGTCGGCAGTTTCAGTTGGCGGCTTAATGCCCTGATCTCATTTTTCTCCAGTCCGGCATCAACCAGAGGAGTGCGGATGCCTAACTGGAGAACCGCTTCCCGTCCGGGGCGATAATCCTTGAGATCATCCAGATTTGATCCATCCAGCAGAACGTCGAACCCTTGTTCCCTGGTGATAGTGAGAAAATGTTGATAGAGGTTCAGTTTGCAATGGAAACAGCGCTGCGGGCTATTTTCGACAAATCCCGTCAGTTTCAGTTCGTCGCCGTGCCAGAGGATATGTCTGACTCCCAACTGCCGGGTAAAGTCCTTGCACCAAGCTGTTTCGTGCCGTGGAAAAACCGGCGAGGTAGAGGTCAGTGCCAGAACCTGCTGCGGGCCAAGAAGATCGCAGGCAACCTTCAGTAACAGGGTAGAATCGACCCCTCCGGAAAAAGCGATGGCAACCCGGGACAGTTCTGTCAGATTTTTCTGCAGGCTCTGGTACTTGCTTGCCAGGGACATTGACAAAATCAGATAAAATACATAAAGCGGTGGTCAAGTTCCTTTTCCAGACCCATCTGCTGCCCCTGGTCACACATGTCCTTGAGGGTGATGGAATCAAAATAGTCACCAAGGATCTTGCTGCCTTCGGCCCAGATATGCTGGGTCAGACACTGATTGTCATACTCACAGCAGGGCTGTGATTCGCCATCCTTGCGCCGTCCTTTGACGCAATTAACCAACATCAGTTCACCCTCAGCAGCGAGAACGATTTCTTTCACGGTAATTTTTTCCGGTGGTTTCGCCAGGCTGTAACCGCCCTGGGGCCCACGTCGACTTTTCAGCAGACCGCCTTTTTTCAGGTCCTGAAAAATCTGCTCCAGATAGCGGGGCGAAATATTCTGGCGCCGGGAGATATCCTTGATCTGGGCCGGCATGGAACCGGCATGGTAGGCCATGTCAAACAGGGCGCGAACACCATAGCGGCTTTTGGTCGATAGTTTCATTCTTTATACCTCCGTCATTGAATTGTTGAGACTATAAAAATCTTCAGTGATGTTGTCAAGAATAAAAGCTCGTTTTTAATGTGGGATTATGGGTAGGCGAAATCAGGTAAACAGATCATCTGGATGTAGTAACCGTTTCAGCTCCGCTGAATGCCCTCCGGTGTCAGGACAATCTTGCCCTCTTTGTAGAGGGAGCCAACAGCTTTTTTGAACAGCTTTTTGCTGATCCCGAGGCGACTGCGGATCATTTCAGGTGGGCTGGCATCGGTCAGGGGAAGAATCTCCTGTTGTTCCAGGTGCCTGAGTAGAATATTGCGGGCAGCGTCGATGCCGGCAGTTCCTGCCGGCTGCAGGCTGATGTCGAGCTTGCCGTCATCACGGATTTTAGCCACATAGCCGTTGCGTTTGTCACCACGTTTCATGCCGGGCAGCAGGTCATCACGGTAAATCACACCGGTATAAAGATGATTGACAATCACTTTGGCGCCCAGGTCGGTAAACTGCCAGACGATCAGATCAACCTCGTCCCCCTGGCTTAAATCACAGTTTTCTTCGCGCAGATATTTTTCCAGTCTGGCTGAAGCAATGGGGCGCTGCTGATCATCGTGGCAGATGCGCACCAGATAGCGTCGGCCAACCTGCATCGGCTCAAGCTGTTCAGCATGCGGAACCAAAAGATCCTTGGCGAGCCCCCAGTTAAGAAACGCCCCTTGAGGGGTAGTGTTTTTTACTGTCAGCAGGGCAAATTCTCCGACCTGCGCCAGCGGTTTGTCGCTCGTCGCACAGAGGTTCTGGTGGCGATCCAGATAGAGGAACACCGTCAGCTTCTCACCCTCCTCGACATTCGCCGGACATTCCCCGAGTGGCAGGAGGATGTCTGTTCCTGCGGCATCCAGCCAGGTTCCTTCGTGGGTCTTTCGGGCAACAGTCAGTTGGTAGTAATAGCCGGGTAGCAACATGGGTCACTGATCTCCTGGGTGTGAGGCTGCCGTTACTGGAAGAGAGATCCGGCGACTACAGAGATACCCGATGAGGCAGATCAGCGCCAGCAGCAGTAGAAACATATTCCAGCCGAATTGTTGGTAAAAAATGCCCGGGACAAAAGAGCCGATGCTCCCCCCGGCGTAGTAAAAGGCGACATAGAGACCATTGGTCAGTCCCCGATGCTGACTGCCTGCCATCTGGTTGACCAGGCCGGAAGCGGTGGTATGTACCAGAAACATGGCACCGCAGAAGAGGAACATGGCGGCAAACAGAACACCGACATAAGGGGTGGCAAGGGTGACCAGGATAGCGCCCAGGACCAGCAGTCCGCTGCGGATTGTCCGGACTTCTCCACCCAGGTGACGAATAAACCAGGGCGCACCTAAAGAGGTGACGATGCCCATCATGTAACCGGAATACATCAGGCCGATGCGCATGGAATCAGCTTTTTCACTGAGTTCCGTCAGACGGAACGGAATAAAGTTCATGACCGCCGAAAAAACCAGGAACAGACAGAAGACCCCCAGATAGAGGGGAAGAAAGTCAGGCTTACGTAGAACCTCCAGCATGGCCTGAGGGTGCGGGCGGACAAATCGGGTGCCGCTCGCGGGTTTGAGCTTGGTTAACAGGACAAAGGCAATAAAAAGGCTCAAGGCCAGGACGATAAAACTGAAGCGCCAGCCAAAGATATTGGCAATCAAGCCGGACATGGCCCGCCCGGCAAACCCACCGAAGATGGTAGCAGCGATATATAACGCCATGGTGCGCTGCAGGCTTTCAGCACTGGAACGGGCCGACAGCCAGGTCATCAGGGAGGTCAGCAGGGCTGGAATCAGCAACCCTTGAAACAGTCGGATAGCAAGCAGTTGGGGATAGCTGGTGGCAACGGCAAAGAGCAGGGCGGAAAAGGCGAGCAAGGGTACCGCCAGTTTGAGAATACGGATGGGCGAAACCGTTTCGAGCAAATAACCGTAGACCAGCGGTGCCAGAGCCAGGGGAATAAAGGTGACGGTGGTCAGGGCCGCTGCTGCTTCACGGCTGACCCCGAACTCAAGTTGCAGGGCCGGGAGCAGGGGTTGATGGGCATACAGGGCGGACAACGCCAGCACGGAAGTGAGGATAATGGGAATCAGTTCAAGATAGCGACGTTGGGGCATCATGTTTCTGCTTCATCAA
>JAWOFG010000236.1:0-2555 GCA_046482365.1 Pelovirga sp.
GATTTCGTCGCAGAAAAGGACTACCCCGTTTATCGCACAGAGGCTTGAAACCTGTTCCAGTTCGTCCGGCGTCCAGACCCGCCCACCGGGATTGTGGGGACTGCAGAACAGCAAGAGCTTGACGGCAGGCTGTGCAAGAATTTTATCCAGCCGGGCGAAGTCGATGTCATGGCGGCCTTCGCGAACAAGCAAGGGGCAGTCGGCTACGCTGCGATTGTTGCTGGTTACCGTTGTGAAGAACGGGCCGTAGACGGGGGAAAGCACAGCGACACGATCGCCTGGTTCGGTATAGGCCTGGATGGCCAGGCTCATGCTGGTAACCACCGACGGTGAGAGCAGGATAGCCTCTTGATCAATCCCGACTCCGTGCTGGTCCTTCAGCCACCACCGGATAGCGGCAAAAACTGCATCGTACTGCTCGGTATAGCCGTAAAGCGGATGGCTGGCCCGCTCCTGTAATGCGTTTGTCAGAAACGCCGGCGCCGGCAGGTCCATATCCGCTACCCACAGTGGAGTCACATCGGCGCGCCCGAAGAAACGTTGACGCGCATCGTACTTTTCCGTACAGGTGCCTTCACGTGATGGAGAATCGTCGAAGTTGTAAATCAGGTTCCGATCCATACCATGACCTCCAAGGGCTCCGCGCAAGCCATCAAGTTCGTTAACCAGTTCGCCCTGGCGCTCGCTAGCGCCGACCATTGACAGCTGCCACCTCAAAAGGGGATATTCTACATTGTCCCCTCATGAGAGAAAAGGATGTCCTGCCAAAAACCGATTTGACAACTTACAGACCCGGAGCATAGTATCCGTCGATTTGCATATTCATTACGTCATCGCAGCTTTTCCCAGGTTGTCATGACTTATCACAGGAGAGAACTGATGAAAAACTTGTTTGGTGTAATGTTAGTGATGCTGCTCGTAGGTTTGTTTTCATCTTCGCTGCACGCGCAATCTTTTGGCGAACCACTATCACTTAAAGAAACAACATCCATCTCTGCGATTCTTGAAAATCCCGATAGCTACGTTGGCAAGACCCTGCAGGTCAGAGGGCTGGTGGTCGATGTCTGCGCTTCGCGCGGCTGCTGGATGTCGATCGCCGGCGAAAAACCCTTTGAACAGTTACGCTTCAAGGTAGAAGATGGGGACATGGTTTTCCCCATGACCGCCCGTGGCAAAACAGCAACAGTAGAAGGTGTCCTGCAAAAGTTTGTTTTATCTAAAGAGGATGTCATTGCCTACCAGACACATCATGCACAGCAGACTGGCGAGGCTTTTGATCCGGCAACGGTAACATCGGGAGAAACGTATTTTCAGTTGCGCGGGCTTGGTGCCGTGATCGAGGATCTCTAAATCAAGAATGAGCTTCCGGCGCTTTAATCATGCCCTGCATCGCGATATCGGCTACCTTTGTATCGGCTTGACTCTCATTTATGCCCTGTCCGGCATTGCCGTGAATCATCTGCAGGACTGGAACCCTAACTACACCCTGGAAAGATCCGTTGTAACCATCCCACCGAGCTCCTATCGAGGCGTTGTTAGTGAAGCAATGGTTCTTGACATGCTGCGCCTGATTGGTGAGCGACCCACCTATGAAAATATATTTCAGCCGGACCCTGAATCCTTGATGGTATTTGTCGATGGACGGGTCATTCAATTCCACCTGCCTACCGGCGTCGTAGAGTACGAGCGCGCGCAAAGGCGCCCGGTCTGGCACGCCCTCAATTTCATCCACCTTAACCATGCTAAAAAAGCCTGGACGTGGATCGCTGATGTTTATGCGGTTGGCTTGATCCTGCTGAGCCTGACCGGTCTCGCGCTCTTGCCCAAAGGTAAATTCAGGGTCCGCTGTCTTGTCCTCTCCATCGTCGGCGTCTTGATCCCGATCATCCCGCTGCTACTGTATTATTGAGCCTGGGCCGCCCCAAAAAATCGCTAAGCTGCTCAATCATCTTAGCGCGGCACCGCGACACCCCAGAAGTTGAAGCTGGCCGGACGCCATCCTGATATGTACATACTGTCCAGACTTGTTATCCGAAAACCACCGGCCTCTATGTCTTCAGGGATAGCACGATTCAAATGACAGCCACCACCTATCCTCTTCCATAGGGGATTAATCCGCTCCTGCCAACGGCGAATAGAAGCATCCGGCGCCTCGCCATGCTCACAAAATAAAAGTTCCCCCCCTGGTCGCAGCACCCTGCGCATCTGCAAAAGGGCAGGGAGAGTGTCGGCAATAGAGCACAGGGTGTAGGTCACGACCACGGTATCAACGCTATCATTCTCCAGCGGAATTTCAGCGCCCGCCAAGCCAAGAAAATCCACCTCGAAGGGGACTGAACCTGCAACCCGGCGGGCCATGCGGATCATCGCCGGTTCAGGATCAAGACCCCAAACCTTGCGGACCCTTGTTGTGTCATAGTACGGCAGATTCAGCCCGGTACCGATGCCAATCTCAAGCACCCGCCCTCGGGCATGAGGTATCACCTTTTGACGCTGGCGTCTTACCTGCTTCAGGTTGCAGGCACAATGAACGGCTTTGGGGAGGATATATCTGC
>JAWOFG010000071.1:0-18007 GCA_046482365.1 Pelovirga sp.
ACAGGCTTCGTGCACCGTTTTTTCAACATCTTCAGCAGCCAGAGGCATGTAGGTCTGTTTGCAGATCGGCATCATAACCCCGACCACATCACTTTCCTGAAAGGCGTCCGTAGCAATCACCCCGGTTGCTACCTGTCCGGTAATGGCTAGCATCGGAACCGAATCCATGTGGGCATCGGCAACGCCGGTTACCAGGTTCATCGCGCCAGGGCCGGAAGTCGTCAGGCACACACCAATCTGGGGTGTCGGAGTCGACAAGGACGCCCGGGACAGACCTTGCGCCATAAAAGCAGCACCTTGCTCATGGCGGGCCATGACAAACTCAAAGGCCCCCATTCTTTCCATTTCATCGAAAACCGGCATAATGGCACCGCCGGTATAACCAAACAGGAAGCGAACTTTACGCTCCTTCAGTGCCTTGAGTAATAACTGTTTTCCATTCATTGCTGTCCTCGATTTTCTTAAAAAATTTATCCGTTAAGACCCTGCCACAACACAAACGATGAGCCGCCTATTAATAAGACAGTGTTTTATCTGTCAAAATAGGGATAATTGTCAAGCGCGAGTTGCCGGATCAGCAGAAAAATCATCATCCCGGACAACTAACCACCGGGCTTAAAAAAACCCGGTAAAACCAATACGCAGCCCTTCATCAATAGTCCAGTTTCTGCCCAGGACATCTTCTTTAAGTCGCAGGTTGTAGTAACCAAGCTTCAACCGTACCTTGGGAATCATGGCATAGGTCAGAGCAATCTCTGTTTGTGTCAGGTTGTCCGCATCACGAAATGAAAACACCTTGGGCGCGTGATAAACTGCGCCGGCAATACCAAATCCGCCAAATTGCGGAGGTGCATAAGATGCCCGCAAACCCAACGCCAGATTAATAAAATCAGTATTTTTTGCGGTTGATCCACCATAGAACCGCAACCCCATCCCCAGCCGGACACCGGGATACTGGCCGGGACTACCGACAAAGTCAGCCCCGACTCGACCCAGGGTGGTATCTTCATCATCATTGTAAAGAAAACCGGCAGTACCAGTGACAACCCCGAATTCATCTTGCACCAGCGGACGCTCATACCCTAAGTGAAAGCTTTCATTATTAAAACCGATATCCACCGCATCGGCACTCGCCAGGGTGGTGATAAAACACAAAAGAACTGTCAGGATAATACGGATCAGCATGAAATGACTCCTTGTCGATATATTTAATAGAAAGATGCCATCATTGCACAGGAAGCGCTGAGCGGACAACACAATCAGGATACAATCAGGATAAAACAGGGCAGGATTGTGCAAAAGCGCAGATGCAACTCCTGCAGGATTAAGAAGGAGTTTGTTCCTCCAACTTAAGTTGTTCTTCTTCGAGTTGTAAAGCAGGGATCGGCAAGGGAGAGAGGGAGAGAAAACGCAGCCCACCGCTACGGGTATTTTCTATGATCGACAAAGGTCCCTGATGGTCAAAGGTGATTTCTTCCCTGGCATTGCCAAGGGCAATAACAGTGCCATCCTTGAGAGTTTTCTGGACATTGATCTTGGGGTTTTTAATGTCCATTTCCACCGGGCGCGAGGATGTCAGCTCAGCGATAAAAGCGTGTTTCTGCTGGTGAAGAGCGTCCAGCTTGTCGTTAAGAATTTGTAGACGAGTGCGCGCCGTATCAATAAATTGTGACCGCTTGTGCAGATGCTGCATCAAGGGTTTGATAGTGGCATTGATCGCGCCCATCTGCTGCTCGATAGAATGAAGCTGGCGGCGGATGTAATCCCTGCGTTCGGTATCAGGAAAATAAATACCGGCAACTATCCGGGTGCGCTGACCGGAGTTTGCCCCGATGGTCAGTGCCGACACCCCAGCCAATGCTGTCACCTCACCACCAATAATTGCCCCGCGTTCAACCACGACTTGACCGGTGGCGCGAATCTGAGCATTGCGGATCTCATTGGTCACCACCACATCACCGTAACAAACCACGGTGACCTGATTCAGAGAACGGGCGTGTAAATCCCCGTAACAAAGAATATAGCCGATTTCACGGCCTGCCATTGCTCCAACCTCTACCGGTCCTTGTGACTCTATATGGCAGGCACCGACATGACCTGCGATTCTAATCCCCTTGGTTGAACGCACATCAAAATCGTCGAGTACATCGCCTTTAACCTCAACAAAACCATGAAAATCAACGTGGCCGACCCGCAAATCAACATCGCCGGGGATCACCAACTGATCAACCACTGTCAGGGTGTTTTTTTCAAACAAGGCACGACCGGACCTGGCTGCAAAGGCCATGCGGCCTCCATACTTGAGTTGCACCCCCTCCCCGGCAATAACGATTCTCGGCTGACCGGCAGCGGCTTCAATTTCGTGCCCCTGAACAGTGCGCCCGGGAATTCCAGGCTCCGGTGGATGAGTCACCCCGAGCTTCTGCTCTGCTTCGATTTCGGTGTAGGCATTAAGGCGCTTCAGATCGACGCGCCCTTTATCATCGGGGATAAACTCATGATCTTCACCACTGACCTTTACCAGCAACTCAAACCAGCCGTCAGTGCCGGACTGCGGTTCGGCTCCACGGGCAACGACCGTCGGAGGCGGTTCCTGCCCTTGTTCAAGGCAGGCACAAAAGTTGTTAACCGCCTCGGCGTCAATGGTGTCGGTTATCTGGTGCTGATGCAGAAGCTCGATCAGCACGGCGGGACACAGTGTTTCTCCACCACCTGCAACCGCCAAAAAAGGGCTTTGATCCGATAAAGCTGCTGCGAAAATTGAACCCTCTGTTAGCCCTGAATTCTCTGCAGGTCGGGTTGAGTCAGCGGCTGGATCTGGCGATAGGGCCTCCGGCACCAGGGACGTTAACTCAAGCGTCGCAATGCACTCCATCTGCTCACGTGCCAGACGCAGGGTCAGGCGGTAGCTTTCAGTCTCGTGCACAGCAAGCAGGTCAGGATCCAGATGGGTATTCTTAGATGAGTCAGACGCCATCATGGCGGCGCTCCTCAGGATGGGATAAGCGACTTATTCAAACGAAAAAGCAAAAAAGCAACTATTCAAAAGATAATTTTAATTGTAACTGATGCGCAACAGAAGTCCACCACAAAGATACAGCGCCCGGACAGATCCGGGCGCTGCAGACATCAAGACGGGAAAAGTCAAACGACAAGAGCCTTGCCGGCTGTTTCAGCGATATCTTTACGTTTATTGAGGACAATGATGGTCATCAGCAACAACCAGCCCCCGACATTAATCCACCAGGCCGTTGGCCACAGCAGCAGCGCAGCAGAGGCCAGAGTGAGAACACGGAAAACCGGATTAAGCCGGGTCTCCATGAAGCCCTCAATACCGGCAGCAAAAGCGTAAAGACCAAACAGGGCAAAGAAGAAAATATACAGATCCTGAAATAAAGATCCTCCAATAAATGGAGTATAGGCAAATAACAGGGGGATAATATAAAGGCCCTTGGCCAGCTTCCATGAATAAAAGCCGGTAATCATCGGTTTGGAACCGGCAATTGCAGCACCGGCGAAAGCGGCCAGAGCAACCGGCGGCGTGACATTGGAATCCTGACTGAGCCAGAAGACGATCAGGTGAGCTGACAGCAGAGCAAAAGTGAGGGTATGGTCACTGAGCACCGACTCACGTACCAGACTGGCCATATCAAAGGGGATGGAATCGACAATCGACCGTGCCGTTGCCACCGACATGGGTTCACCAATCAGAGCCAGCTTTTCCGGTACCGCCAGCGTAAAAAAGGTTTTTGCCGCCTCCGGGATCTGGCCACTGACCAGCGCCTTGACCAACATACCGTCAGCAATCAGGCCCTGCAGAGCCGGTGCAGAGAGGGTTCCCAGAACGATGTAGGCAGCGGTAACCGGCAAACCCATCCCCAGAACCAGGGACGCCAGGGCAACCAGGCCTAAAGCGATCAGCAGACTGTGTCCGGCCCACTGATTGATCATCAGCGAGAAGGTGTTACCGATACCGGCAGTGGTAATGACGTTAACAATCAGCCCGATGGTACACAGCAGAATCGCTGTCATGATCATGTTTTTTGCCCCCAGGCCCAATGCTTCAATAACAGCTTTCGGGCCCATTTTATTCGGGGTCAACCAGGACGAAACAACCACCGCAATCATACTGTAACCGGCGGCGTAGGTCGGGGTAAATCCATAGATCAACAGACCTATTAATATGCCGATCGGCAGCAAAAAGACGATTCCTCCTTTTTTGATGACCTCGAGAAAAGAGATTTTTTCATCATCCATCGCCGTCACATAACTGCGCTTGGCTTCAATGCGAATAAAAAAACCGACGCTGGCAAAATACAAAAAAGCCGGCAGAATACTGACCAGAACAATCGTGGTATAGGGGATCTGGGTGTAGGTCGCCATGACAAACGCACCGGCTCCCATGATTGGCGGCATCAATTGGCCCCCCGTCGATGCGGCCGCTTCGGCACCGGCAGCAAATTTGGCAGGAAAGCCGGCTTTTTTCATCAGCGGGATGGTGATGACCCCGGTCGAAGCGGTATTGGCCACGGCCGAACCGGATATAGTTCCCATCAAGCCGGAAGCGATGACAGCAACAAAGCCCGGACCGCCGATCAGGCGCCCGGCGACTGCGCGCGCCATGTCGATAACAAAATCACCAGCGCCGGAACGCAACAAGAAGGCTCCGAACAGCAGGAACATGAAGACATAAGAGGAAGAGATCTGGGCAATCGTGCCAAACAGTGCATCATCACCATAGATGCTACGGAACAACAGGGTTTCAGGTTCCAGACCGGCGAAACGGAACATGCCGGTCAACTCGCTTCCCCACCAGCCGACATAGGTGAGCCCGACGACAATCAGCACCGGAATAAACCAGCCGGCCACCCGCCGGGTAAATTCGATAGCGCAGAGAACAACAATTATACCGGCGACCCACTCGGACGGCACCAGATAAATTCCGCGGGCGTAGATGGCATCCTCCCGGGCAATCAGAAAGATTGCCGATGCCGCCGCCATTAGTCCCAGTGAAACATCAAACAGTCGCAGCAGTAACGGCCCATTGCGGCGCAGGGGATAGGCAATCGCCACCAGAATGGCAAAACCGGCAAAATGCAGCGCGTTTTGCCAAAGGCTGGAAAGTACGGCAAAAACATTAAACCAGATATGCATCAAGGATACGGCAACCCCGATGATTAACAGAGCCCGGCTTTCCAACGGATGGACTTCGGTTTCATTGACAGACATACAGACGACTCCGAAGAAAAAAACGACCGCCCAAAAGGGCGGTCGCTGGAAGGATATCAGGGTTATTCAGCAATCAAGCGCGCTGGAATATTCAAGCCGACCTCGCGATAATACTTCAGTGCACCTGGATGCAACGGCATCGGCAGACCGGCAATCGCTTTTTCTATCGCCATGACCCTGGTTGCACTATGGATGGCATTCAAAAAAGACAGATTCTCGTAGATGGTTTTAGTGATCTGGTAAACAGCATCTTCATCGATATCAGCGTGCACCGCAAGGATGTTAGGCTGGGCAATAGTATTGATTTCCTTGGTCTGACCCGGGTAGGTTTCGGCAGGTATCACGTAACGGGTCCAGAGTTCCATACCCCCGTCAGCCTGTTTCATCTGCTCATCGGTGAAGTCCAGCACGACAACATCGTCGCCCATGGTCGCAAAAGTTCGCGTTACCGCACTGACCGGAACACCAGCCGGGGTACTCATGCCGGCAACCTGGCCGTTCTGGAGGGCATCAGCCGAAGGGCCATACCCCGCATAGGCAAGATCATAATCCTTTTCAATATCGACACCCAGACCACCAAGCAGGGTTTTGTTGGAGCCCAGAGTGCCTGAGTTCCGTGGCCCCATGGCCATATTCTGCCCTTTCATGGCGACCAGATCGGCCGCGGTACCAGTCTTGGCAAAGCGCTTGAGGACGGTAAAATGTTCAACATTCTGCCACAGCATGGTTACCGCTCGAAGCTCGCGCTGAGGGCCGGCAGTCGCATAGTCGCCGGTACCATTCCAAGCCCAGGCACCGTAAAGTCCTTGAAGAATCGCAAATTGCACCTCGCCGTCGTTCATTAGTTTGATATTCTCGCCGGAACCGGCAGAACTGATCGCCGACATACCAATTTGCTGAGTTGGTTGCAGTTTAACTTTAATCAAGGTGGAAAGAGCAACCCCCACCGGATAGTAGGTGCCACCGGTTGAAGCTGTCGCCAGCAGATAATCGCGCTCTGAGGCAACAGCCTTTTCAGGCGTCACCAACACAAATGAAAACATCATCACAAACAGACACAAACCTGAGGCAATCCAACGCAATTTGTTCATTCTTTTCCTCCTGAAGGAATTGGGTTGATGAAAGCACAAAAAAATAAAACACTTTTCTATATGCGCTTCCGTAACAGAGCAATCATTGTGCCAAGCAGTATTATAGCTGTTTACGGGTATGTAAGCCAAGGAGCCGGCAAGATCTTGCTCATTCTACCAAAACGCTCGGCAAGATCTTGCCGAATCCTGATTCCAATTCTGTATTCTGCCTACCCCCCGACATAGTTCCTGCGATCGAGTTGGTGTCGTGTCATTTTCTCATTGAGAGTACGCCTGGGCAGACCCAACTCGTCCATTACTGCCTGAACATCACCTTGATGCCGCAACATTGCATGATCCAGCAGCGCGCGTTCGTGCAACCGCATCAGTTCCTGCAAAGAGGTCTTCTGACCACCTGGCACATCTTGGTCACAACCTGACAACATGGAGGCTAATCGTTGTGACACCGGCACAGAAGAAAGAACAAAGCGCTCGGCCATGTTTTTAAGCTCACGGACATTGCCCGGCCAATCATGCTCCAGCAGCAGAGCGGCGTCATGACTGCTGAGGGTGACAAGCGGTCGACGATAGATTTCCGCTGCCTGCCCAACAAAAAAATCAAACAAGAGTAAAATATCCTCACCCCGATCACGCAACGGGGGGATGTTTAATTCTACCACATTGATCCGGTAAAACAGGTCTTCTCGAAACCGCCCGGCATTGCACTCTTCCCGCAAATTTTTATTGGTAGCACAAATCAGGCGGATATCAAGGAGATGTGGTTCATTGCTGCCCACCCTGAGTAATTCACGCTCCTGCAGAACACGCAGCACCTTCACCTGCAGGGCGATCGGCATAGAACCGATCTCATCCAGAAACAAGCTACCCTTGTTGGCATATTCAAACCGCCCGATCCGCTGCTGATCGGCACCGGTAAAGGCGCCCTTTTCGTAACCAAACAATTCACTTTCAAATACCGAGTCGGGCACTGCCGCACAGTTGACAGCGACAAAACGCTGTTCGTGGCGCGCACCGAAATCATGCAGGCAGCGTGCAACAATTTCCTTGCCTGTCCCTGTTTCCCCTTGAATCAGAACTGCGGCATTGATATCCGCCAGGTTGAGAATTTCCTCATGCAAACGCTTCATGACGGTACTGGTTCCGATCAGGCGCTGTTCGATGCAAAGCGGACCGGCCAGACGCCGACGCAGTTGACGGTTTTCCATGATGAGCCGATACTTCTCACAAGCGCGCCGGATAACATCAAGCAGTCGTTCCGGATCGAATGGTTTTTCAATGAAATCATATGCCCCCTGGCGCATAGCCTCCACCGCCACGGAAACGTCACCATGAGCGGTAATCAAAACCACCGGTATGTCGGGGTCAAGGCCATTTACCTGCTCCAGAAACTCCATACCATCCATTTTCGGCATACGAACATCACTGACAACAACACCCCGCAGCCCCTTTACAATATCGGACAGGGCCGCAACGGCATGAGGGTAGCTCCTGACCTGATAGCCGGCCAGTTCAAACCATTGCGCTGTCGCTGTCCGCATTTCGGCATCATCATCAACCAGAATAACCTCATGACACCCGCTACCGACCATCGTCACCACCCGCCACTGAATCTCCTGGGAAAATCACCATAAATGTCGCTCCGCCCTTCTCATTGTTCAGGACCCGAATCGATCCGCCAAGGTCAGTGATAATCCGATAAGAAATCGACAATCCAAGCCCGAGCCCCTCACCTACCTCTTTAGTGGTAAAAAAGGGGGTGAAAATTTCCTCCATATCCTGGTCACGAATTCCGCTACCGCTATCTGCTATTGACAACACAACCTGCCCCTGGTCCGCTGTCATAGAAATATGTAACTTTCTCGTCCTCTGAGTTTGCATCGCATCGACAGCATTTCTAATCAGATTTACCAGGACCTGATTGACCCGTCCCCGGTTTCCGTGAATTACCAGAGGGGTAGCAGGGAGATCTTTCATCAGGGCGACTCCGGCCTCGTTGACCAGCGCGGCTGTCATGGTCAACGCATCATCAAGACACTCCTGCAAGACAATTGATTCACGAACCGGCGGTGATTTACGTGCAAAGGATTTTAATTGCACGGTAATAGACCCCAGGTGTTCCGTCATTCTGGTGATGGCAGTCAAGGTCGAACGTAATTTGTCATTCTCCTGCCGCTCCAGCAATAAACGACCACTTGCCGCATGGGTTCTGATTGCCGCGATCGGCTGATTTAATTCATGGACAATCCCGGCCGCCATGTGGCCCAGGGCGGCCAGTTTGCTGGACTGAACCAGTTCCACCTGCGCCTCGCGCAGGGCCCTATCGGTCCGGTTATGCTCATCAATTTCTTCCTGCAGGCGTTTATTCATTTCAGCCAGAGCCACAGCGTCCCGGGCCTTACGCCGAGAAATCAGCTTCTGCCGCCGTTCCCGCAGGTACATTCCCAAAGCTAAAACCAGCAGCGACAGGGCAACCCCGATGATTAACACGGCGCGTGCCCGTTCCTGCGCCGGCCCAAGAGGCAGAAGGTAATGAATCTGCCAGCTGAGATCGTACAACGATCGCGACATCATCAGATAACGGGTCCCCTCCAGAGAGACGATCCGTTGTCCATCCCTGAGCAGATCGACCCCTTCCAGCGGGAGCAGTTCAAGAGGTTGCCGTCCATACTGGCGGGTTGCCTGAATCAGGATCCGCTGCGCCTCGGTTAAAGGCTCCAGGGTCCGGTATCTCCAGTTATGATAACTTGAAAGGAAGAACACTCCGTTGGTGTCACTGACCAGAACGGTTTCGCCTCCTTCCCGCCATTCATCCTGAAGGTCGGTGAGATCAACCTTGACGGCAGCAACACCGATAATCCGCTCCCCCTGTCGGATCGGGTGAGACATGAAAAAGCCCGGATGACCGGTGGTGGCGCCGATCGCGAAATAATGTCCCTGCTCCCCTGCTTTAGAACGGGAAAAGTAAGGACGAAACCCGTAGTTGTGCCCGACGAAGCTAAGCGGTTCGCGCCAGTTACTTGAAGCCAGAGTCGTGCCCAGATCATTCATGATATAGAGGGCCTCACAACCAGCCTCCCTATTCAAATGTTCCAATGTGATATTGACCTCCGAAGCACTTTGCTTTCCCCGCAACAGATCAAACACCTGCTGATTCGTCGACAGGACATAGGGCAGATAAGCATAATGATCAAGAGCGCTGCGCAGCGTTCCGGTATAGAGTGTCATGCGATCATCACCGCTGGCAATCAACCCCTCAAGGGTGCCCTGGTAAACCCACCTGCTCGTCTGCCATACCAGCAACAGGACGACTATTCCAATCAGCAGGACCCCTAAGGACAGCACTATTTTGTGGGGCACCCTGTTCACACAGTCCTCCTGTTTTCGGCCTTACGTTGATTTAACATTGATGACAAACTTGAGATAACGCCCTTCCGGAAAACCGACATCGCAGGGGAAATCTTCGGGTTGACCGCCGATAAAAATAGTTCTCAGTCGATTTCCTTCAGCAGTACCTCGACGCAGTTCCTTCATATAATCATCCAGAGATACTTTCTGATGATTTGAGGATCCGATCAATAGACCCCCCGCAGACAATAACGGCATCACGGCAGATACCAGATCAGCTGTGCCTCCCTGGGTAGAAAACCGGCTTTTTTTGGTGGTTGAAAAAGATGGGGGATCAAACAGGATGCAATCGAACCGGCGTCCCTCAGTCTGCATCCTTGCCAGTTCAGCAAATACGTCAGCGACAATAAATTCGTGCTGCTGCGGGTCGATCCGGTTGCTCCTGAAATTTTCACGGGCAATGCCTAAATACTTTTCCGACACATCGACACTGGTAACCCGGCTGGCTCCTGCGGCCGCAACAGCTACTGAAAAAGCACCGGTAAAGGCAAACAGGTTAAGCACCTGCATTCCTGCGACCCGCTGCATCAGTTCCCGGCGATTTCGGCGCTGATCGGGGAATAAGCCGGTATGAAGCCCACGTTGCAGGTTCACTTGATAATACAAGCCATCCTCTTTCACCTGATAAACATCAGGGACGGGAGCTCCGGCAAGGAGGTCGTTAACCTGGCGGCTTTTATTTTGAGCTTCGAGTTTGCGTGTTTGTTGCGGACGATGTTTCAGATAGATGCCGGTTGGCTGAAAAACCTTTTCCAGTGCCGCTACTAATTCGCTTCGATAAGCGTCCCATGCAGTGGTATAAAGTTGCAGCATCAGGTAATCACCATAGCGATCAACCGTTACTCCCGGCAGACCATCACCCTCTCCATTCACCAGGCGATAGCAGTCGCTATCTCCGAGCAGGGTGTGATGACGCAATGTCAGGCACCCCTGGAACTGTTCCTCCAGCCAGGAGGCACTGATACTCGCCGGGTCACCAGACAGACGGCGGGCAATGATGCGATTTTGTGGATCACAGATTGCCACCGCCAGAGGTTGCCGTTGCTCATCGACCAGCGTTACCAGTTCTCCGTTGGCCACCTTAGGCCATTGGCGGGTGTAGCGATCGGCGATTACCCAGGGATGGCCCTGTAGCAATACACGTTTGGTTTCCGGTCCCACCAGACACTTTTTCATCGTTTGATCCTTCGGCTGAATCAAGTTGTTACCGCGGGCAACCACATAAAAAGAATGGGTTCAAAAGAATTAACGGCAAAAACAATTTTCACCGGTCATTATCTGCTAAAATAGCAAAATTTGATGCTATACTGGCGCAAAAAATATACCCTCAACAGGATCTACCAATGGACAGAAAATTCAAAAGTCGAATTCGTGAACAGTTCGGTAGAACAGCTACTGCTTTTGTCGAAGCAACACATTTTACCGGCGGGCAGGATCTCGAGGAAGCGGCACGTCTGCTTCAACCGACCCAGGACGATAACATGCTTGATGTTGCCTGTGGCGGTGGGCACATGGCGTTGTTTTTTTCCCCCATGGTGCGCCAGGTGGTAGCATCCGACCTGACCATGCAAATGCTCAAAAAAGCTCAGGAACATATCGCCGAAGAGGGTCTGGTCGACAACGTTATTTTTCGCGAAGCCGACGCTGAAGACCTTCCCTTTCCAGCCGGCTCCTTTACCCTGCTGACCTGCCGCATCGCATCGCATCATTTTGCCGATGTCCCGCGAGCCCTGCGTGAATTTCATCGGGTTTTAAGGCGTGGCGGACGCATGGTGATCATCGACACCCTGCTACCGGAAGACCCCGAAATAGCAGAATTTTTCCAAATCATGGAGCAGTTGCGTAATCCGACCCACGTCAAGGCTTTCAGTCAGGAGGAATGGCGGCAGATGATTGAGGATGCAGAACTGATCCTGCAGGAAACACTGACTATCCCGAAAGTCCATGATTTCCAGGAATGGGTGAAGACTGCCGGGCTTAACCGCGCTAAAATCCAGGAGCTCAACAAATTTTTCATGGAGGCATCGCCCAAGGTGCACGACTTCTTCAAAATTGAATCGTTCGCCGGGGAAGTCGAAACCTTTACCGATCAGAAGTTGCTGATCTACGCAACGCGCAAGGAAAAAGAGAAAAAATAAGATGAGAAAGTAGGGGCGGGGTTTCCCCGCCCTGAACTCGGAAACCCCGCCCCTACGCCAACAAAGGCTGAATTTCGATAATTATCACACCAGCGCAATAAAATCAGTTCGGAACGACATAAATCTCAACCCGCCGATTTTGCTCCCGGCCGGATGCTGTCTGATTGGATGCAATCGGCTCCAATTGACCGCGACCCTCGGTTGACACGCGGGAACGCGCCACTCCCTGATCCATCAGATAATCAGCGACAGCATTGGCCCGACGTAAAGACAAACGCAGATTGTAATCCGGGTTGCCAGTGCTGTCGGTATGGCCGGCAACGACTATATAGGTCTGCGGATAACGATTCATAATGTCAGCTATTTTATTGAGGGAAGAATAAAAGCTCGGCTTGATCGTGGCCGAGTCGAAATCAAAACCAACTTCGCTGCTCATGGTCAGTTTGAGAATTTCATTCTGCTGGCGCTCAATTTCGATCTGATTCTGAGCCTGTTCGTTAGCAAGCTGCTGCTCAAACTCGGTCTGTTGCTTATCCATATAAGCACCGACTCCAGCACCAAGAGCACCCCCGGCAGCGCCACCAATCAGGGCACCACGCAACGCGCCACTCTCTTTATCACTCTGATAACCGATGATGGCTCCAGAGGCGGCGCCAAGAATGGCACCGATACCGGCACCTTTTTTTGTTTGATCACGTGTTGTATTGGCAGCACAGCCAACCAATCCCACCAGCATGGCCATAACAAGAACCACAATTACTGTTCTGTTTCTGTTGATCATTTCTATTCTCCTTAAGGTTGATTAATGCTCATCCTGCTAACGTTATTAGCTGTCATTAGGATCAGTTCGAGAAACTCTCGACATTTAATTATATCCTAGCCACCCATCGCAGTCATCCTGCCAACAAAAAAAAACGGGGGGCCCACAAGAGCCCCCCGATCATCATCGATAATGTATAAGGTTTTGACTTATTACTTGATTCCAGCGGCTTTTTCGAGCATTTCCGTGGTAACTGACTTGGGACGCTCAAGACCATAACCCAAAGCGCGATCCCAGGTGATGTTGGCAAGGCAACCCAGTGCACGGCCAATACCGAACAGGACGGTGTAGAACTCATATTGGGTTACGCCATAGTACCACTGGATAACACCGGACTGAGCATCAACGTTCGGCCAGGGGTTCTTGGCTTTGCCATGCTCGGTAAGGACGCCGGGGGCAACTTCAAAAATCATGCTGACCAGTTTGAACAGCGGGTAATCCTTGAGTCCTTCGGTCTTGAGACAGAACTCGCGCTGGACTGAATAACGGGGATCGGTTTTACGCAGAACGGCATGACCGTAACCGGGAATAACCTGACCACTGTTGAGGGTATCCCACAGAGCTTTCTTGAGGCCTTCTTCGGTCGGCACTTCGCCACCCAGGTGACTCATAAAATTCTGGGTCCAGCGCAACACTTCCTCGTTAGCCAGACCGTGCAGAGGACCGGCGAGTCCATTGAGGCCGGCACTGTAGGCATAATAAGCATCAGACAGAGCAGAAGCGACCAGGTGGGTGGTATGAGCAGAAACGTTACCGGATTCATGGTCGGAATGGACAATGAAGTACATGCGGGCAACATCATCATACGGCGCGGGGATGCCCATCATGTGAGCAAAGTTACCACCCATGTCGAGTTTCGGATCGGCTGCAATGTGGGTATCACCCATGTACTTCATCCGGTAGATGTAAGCGCCGATGGGGCCAAGCTTAGCCATCATATTACTGGCATCTTCATACATGTCTTCCCAGCAGGTCATTTTGTTGAACTTGCCGGAAGAATAGGTTGCGGCAAAAACTGAGTCACGCTGCATGGCGAGAACAGCTGAGGAGAACATGGCCATCGGGTGGCAATCACGGGGCAGAGCACGCAGAACGTCGATAACGTACTGAGGAACCTGAGAACGCTTTTTCCAGTCTTCAACAACTTCAAGGGTCTGTTCCATGGTCGGCACGTCGCCGGTCAACAACATCCACCAAAAAGCCTCTACATAGGGGTATTCGCTGCCTGGTACTTTGGGCAGGGCTTCGAAAGTCTCAGGAATGGTCTTACCACGAAAACGGATACCTTCCATCGGGTCAAGATAAGAAACGTCAGTTACCAGGCACTTGATGCCCCGTGCGCCGCCTATGGCCTGACCGATGGTCACTTCGCCAAGGCTAACATCACTGAACTCTTTGACAAGCTTGGTGGTGCGAGGACGATGATCTGCAATTTTTTGCGCCAGTACTTGTTTCAGTGTGGACATGCTCTCTCTCCTTTTGTGGGTGTTAAAACAGCTTATTGATGCCCTTACGGGCCATGGGAAACATTTCCGCCCAGCGGAAAACATGAGTCAACGTTCATGAACCGAAAAAGCTGCGATCCATAGCACGCATAGATATGCCGGGATGTACGGGAAGGCAGAACCTCATGACATCAAATACGCGATCCCCAGGAGCTGCAAACAGCTGCACTTCCCAAATGATGTTCTAACAACATAGCCCCTCATTGTCAAGTTGTAAATTGTATACTGTATCCATTCAGCCTAACCACGTATTTTACCGTTATTTTGGCGGGTCAGCCCGATTTTTTTCTTTGCACGACAGTAAACCGATGCTACCATGCCCAAAATTTATGCAAAAAGAACCCTTAACCATACAATCCCTGACCCTCACTAGCCCGCTCATCCTGGCTCCCATGGCCGGAATCTCCAACCTGCCCTATCGCCGCATCATGAAATCCTGTGGTGCCGGTCTGGTCTTCAGTGAGATGGTCAGCGCCAACGGTTTGATTCGTGATGGCGCCAGGACACAGCAACTGCTGACCACCCATCCAGAGGAAAGTCCTCTTGGAATTCAGTTGTTTGGCAGCGATCCACAGGTGCTTGCCGAAGCCGTGTCAGGGCTTCATGACGCCCCCGACTTGATCGATCTGAATATGGGGTGTCCGGTAAAAAAAGTCATTCGCAGCGGTTCCGGCAGTGCCCTGTTACAGAAACCCGGGCTGATTGCCAACATCCTCAAAACTGTGCGTCACTGCTTTAGCGGACCCCTGACCATCAAGATCCGCTCGGGATGGGATGTCCATCATATTAACTTCCTTGAAGTTGGACGCATTGCCCAGGAGGAAGGGGTCGATGCCATTACCCTTCATCCGCGCACCCGCTGTCAGGGTTTTGCCGGCCAGGCCAACTGGCAGCATATCAGTGAATTGAAGCAGGCCCTTAGTATACCAGTGTTTGGAAGTGGTGATATTATGACCGTTGATGATGGCCTGCGCATGTACCGAGAAACCGGCTGTGACGGGCTGATGATCGGCCGTGGCGGCTATGGCAACCCCTGGCTTATCACACAGCTGAATGTCGCCCTGCAGGGCAATCGGATCACTTATCCGAACGCGAGCGACAAGCTGGCGATGCTTCATCGGCACCTTGAACTGCACCGTGAACAGTTTGGGGATCATAAAACACTACTCGAAATGCGCAAGCATATCAGCTGGTACGCCCGTGGCATGGAGGGTGCCGGTTACTTCAGATCAGAGCTTCAGTCATGCCGACAACTGTCCCAACTTGTTTGCCTGGCCGATCACTTTTTTCAGCAGGATCACCACTGATGAATCCTACCAACCGGCTGACGCTGGAAGACTACTATTCTATCATCGACAACATCGAGGACGCCGTCATTGCCATTAATCAGGCAGGGGACATCATCCTGTTTAACCCGGCGGCCCAGAATTTTACCGGGCTATCCGAAAGACAGGCGCTGGGTAAAGTATTCTGTGAGTGTTTCCAGCAACAAAAAGGCCTCTGTGATCTGGTCAGAACCAGTCTGCGCGAGGGGCGCTCCCTTTCCGACCACGAGGCCGTTACTTTTGATTCCCTGGGGCGCCGGCGCAAGCGGCACTTAAGTGTCAGCGTCTCACCGATCCTTTCCTTTGATGGCCGGCAACAGGGGGCGATTGTCATTATGCACGACTTAACCCAGGTACGTTCACTGGAAGAGACCGTACGTCATGCCGATCGCCTCACCATGGTCGGTACAATGGCTGCCGGCCTCGCCCATGAAATCAAAAACCCCCTGGGGGGCATCAGGGGTGCTGCACAATTGTTGCAGATGGAATTGAGCGAACAGCCTGAACTACAGGAGTACACCGGCCTGATCATTCGCGAAAGTGAACGCATCAACCGCATCATTGTGGAACTGCTCGATCTCGCCGCACCACGCCGCAACCGTCTGGAACCGGTCAACATCAATAAACTGCTCAATGAGATGATCGCTCTCCAACGCCACAGCGCCCAGGCCAAACATATCGATTTCAAACTACTGCTTGATCCGAGTATTCCGCCGATCTACGGTGACGGCGACCTGCTGAACCGCCTTTTTCTTAACTTGCTCAAAAATGCCTGGGAAGCATCTTTCGAGCATACCGAGATAACCATTGAAACCAGAATCGATGGCGAATATTATCTCAGTGTTGAAGGTTCCCGCCCGACCCCCCTGGTTCAGGTACGTATCTGCGATCGTGGCCCGGGCCTCTCTGCTACGGAGATAGAGCAGGTATTTACCCCCTTTTACACGACAAAAGAGGGCGGCAGCGGCCTAGGATTGCCTATTTGCCAGAAGATTGTTGCCGACCACGGTGGTTTACTGCACTTCAATCAACATCCTGCTGGCGGCACGATTGTTACGGTTTCGCTACCGCTCTTGCGCACAGATCGTCACTAGCACCTGACGAAGGAAGACAAAACTATGGCTATTTCACGCATTCTTGTTGCTGATGACGAAGAGAGTATCCGCTGGGTTCTCTCCAAGGCCTTGAAAAAACAGGGGTACGATGTCGAGGTGGCAGAAGATGGCCATCAGGCCAGAAAGATGGTGCAGGAACGCCGCTATGATCTTGCTATCCTGGACATCAAAATGCCCGGCACCAACGGCCTGGACGTTCTCAAATTTATTCGTGAAGAACACCCCGCTACCCTGGTTGTTATCATGACCGCTGAGGCAACCATGGAACATGCCGTCTCTGCCATGAAAAACGGGGCCTATGACTATCTGACCAAGCCTTTTGATCTGAGCGCGCTGGACGCGATCATCTTCAAGGCAACCAAAGCTGCAGAAGTTACTGAACAAATTGATCAGCTCAAAAGTGAAATTCAGAACCAGTACAGTTTCGGCCGCAGCATCATCGGCAACAGTCAGGCCATGCAGAGCGTTTACAAAACCCTCGGGCGCGTAGCCGGCTCTGATATTACCGTCCTGATTACCGGAGAGAGCGGCACCGGCAAGGAACTGATCGCTCGCGCTATCCACATGAACAGCCCGCGCTTGGGCAAACCCTTTATTGCCCTGAATTGTGCCGCTATTCCACGCGAATTACTTGAAAACGAACTATTCGGTCATGAACGGGGCGCTTTTACCGGTGCCACCGATCGTAAAACAGGAAAATTTGAACAAGCCGAAGGGGGAACCCTTTTCCTTGATGAGATCGGCGACATGCCGCTGGAATTACAGGCAAAGCTGTTGCGGGTGCTGCAGGAAAAAGAGATCACCCGCACCGGCGGTCAGCAGATAATCAGGGTCAATGTCCGGATTGTTGCCGCCACCAATCAGAACATGACCGAGCAAGTCGTGGCAAAAACCTTCCGCGAAGACCTCTATTACCGCCTGAATGTCGTCCCGATTGCATTGCCGGCGCTGCGCGAACGGCGGGAGGATATCCCGGCCCTGGTCGATTTTTTTCTCCAGAAAGCGCGACAGGATTTCGGTATTGATGCGATTGAATGCAGTCCACAGGCGCTGGAACTGCTCAAAAGTTATCACTGGCCCGGCAATGTGCGTGAACTGGAAAACACAATTAAACGTGCTTCCCTGCTATGCCCCAATCACGTGTTGACCCCGGTGGACTTTCCTGACCTGGACCCAGGAAAAGAAAGTCACCCTAATGAGGATTCACTGGAAGCACTGGTCTGCCGCAAACTGCAAAATTCGTTAGCGCAGATGGATTTAACCGAAATGAACAATCTCTATGAGATGGTTCTCCATCAGATTGAACGCCCGCTGATCAATATTGTCCTGCAAAAGGCACGCTGCAATCAGGTGCGCGCTGCCGAAATTCTCGGTATTAA
>JAWOFG010000096.1:0-7175 GCA_046482365.1 Pelovirga sp.
GCAAACTGCGATAAGCTGAGGCCGAAATCGAGAAACAGAATGGAAAAGACCGGATAATAGAAACGGGCATTGAACAGTACCCGAAACAGGATAAAGAGGCGGATATTGCGGATCGCAAAAGGCGAAGAAGGGGCGGTATTCATTTGCTTATGGCGCGCTGCTTGTGCATGCTGTTCCCAATCCCCTGACGAGTAGAAAACGATGTGCTGGTATTATCGCACTGGGTCTTAGTGCTCAGCAAGGGGCTTGCCCTGACTCTGTACAAAGTGAGAACTGATAGTTGTCTTGGAAGGAAGGATCAGGCTGCACATGATGTTACCTCGGCTTTTCAGCTTCAGCATCACTAACCGTCGTTTGCTGATCCTGCTGATCGGCGGCTGGTTGCTGTGGAGCGGTGCCGTGGCAGCTCTGTGGCTCCTCATTCGTTTGTTGTCATCACCATCTGACTGGTGGTCGGCGGTTTTTATTTTTGTCCAGTTGTATCTAGCGGTGCAAATGCTGCTGCCGGCGTTGCTGCTGGAACCTGAACAACGCACCCGTGGTTTTTATCTGTTCTGGTTGGTCGGCCTGACTCTGCTGATCTGGTTTGCTCATCAGCTGCCGGTTGGCGGCTTCTGGGAGCCGCTGATAGGCGCGCTTAAGACCGGATTGCTGCTTTTCAGCGGAACCCTTGTCGGGATTATTCTGGCGCGCTATGTCAAGCGATTATGGGAGGTACTGCCCCTGGCTCTGGTCATGATGCTGGCCGATTTTTCCAGCTGGGCGGTTGGTCCCACAGCGGATTTCGCTCGCCAGATCGAAGTCTATTATCGTGCTCCGGAAGGGCCACGTCCCCTGATTGACATGGTGCTGGTGAAACTTACCTATCCGGGAGCGAACGGGCTGGTGCCTGTCTTTGGTATTTCTGACTGGATCATCGTTGTGTTTTTTGCGGCGGTGGCACGGCGTTACCGGATCAATGACAATCTCATCGGGCCGGGTGGCGATCCGCTGCAGACAAGTTGCGGTCGCTATCTGCCGGTCTCGGTTGTTGCCCTGTTTCTGGCGATCATGCTTGCCCACGCCGGAGAAATTTTTATTCCGGCTTTACCCCTGATTGTGCTGGTTGTTGTTCTTTACTATGTGCTGTGGATATCGGTACAGCGTCTGCGGGGGGTGCGGCACTGAGTTTCGCCTCCATCCGGTCCAGGTGTTCGCTCCACAGAGCTTGGAAAGTCGTGTAATTATGTCCTCCGCGCAGGGTGAAAACGCGTAGTTTGGGCAGAGCATCGGCCAGCAGTGATGGACCGTTCTTGGTTACTCCGTCGGTGGTGCCATAGCCCAGATAGACCGGTGGATAGCTCTCGGGTGCAGCGATATAGTCCTGGATGAACGTCCAGATGAGGATCTGCCAGTTATCGATGGCACTGCTGTCTGCATCCCAGTTTCTGATGCCACCGGCCTCTTTGATCTCACGGCGGATTGTTCCCCAGCCCATAAATGGACTGACCAGCATGACAGCCTCGATATCCTCCGGATATTCCCTGATATAAAAAAGACTGCCAAGCCCGCCCATGGAGAATCCCGCCAGCCAGAATCGCTGATAGCCCTGTTGTTTCGCCGGTTCAATGATGTCTTCTTTGATCCGGTTAACCACTGTTTCGCTCTTGTAGTAGCCATAGTGGGTGTTGGGAACGACGATATCCATCGGCAGACCTCTGTCTCTGACCTGGTCGATCAGACCAAAACGTTCGAAGTCGGTGTGGGAACCACCGATACCACGCAGAAAAATCAGCAGATCAGTATTGCCGGTGGTTCCGATTTGGCCGTACTCAAGAACGGGTACGGGGATCTGCGCTTTGGGAACGCAGGCGACAGAGAAACTGGCAACTGCCAGCAGCAGCAAGATTCGGTAAAGCAACATCGGATACTCCTGATTTAAGGGGGCTCTCTGTGACTCTATATTGAACGCCCGGTTGTGGCAGTTCTTTGTCCAAATCGAAATCGCTATCGGGATCGAAATCGTTGCTGTCGTTGCCTTCGGCAATGTTTATCGGTACGCTCTTAACCACTGTTATCGGGCTGTCTGAAGGATGCAACAGGGTATCCCGGTTTCTCGTATCGAAGTGGTATTTTTATCGATCCCGATTTCGATTTCGATAGCGATAGCGATTTGGATCATTCTGACATTGGTTCTTTGTTCCGTTATGATGGTTAGTGGATATAGGCCTCGGTGACGTAACGTCTCATCATGACATGGGTATTGAAATAATAGGCGTTTTTGCCGATGGCGTTTTTCATGACCCGGATCCAGCCACGGTGATCTTCGTAGTACAATGGGATAATCACTCGTTCGAGTTTATCATACATATCTTCGAGATCTTCATCAGCATGGCTGCCGTCATCATCAATGTCGTGCGGAGCCGGTCCGATAGCCCAACCGGTGACTCCTTCAATATGCCCTTCAATCCACCAGCCATCGAGGACGCTGAAGTTGGGAACACCGTTCAAGGCGGCTTTCATCCCGCTGGTGCCCGAAGCTTCAAGGGGGCGCATGGGGTTGTTGAGCCATAGGTCGACGCCGGGAATAAATTGGGCGGCGGTGTCCATGTTGTAGTTTTCAAGATACACCAGGGAGATTTTGCCGCGCATCTTTTCGGCCTGCTGAATAATTCGTTGAATGACCTTTTTCCCTTCATTATCCTGCGGATGAGCTTTGCCGCCGAAGACAAACTGGAGCTTGCCGGCGCCCATAGCGAGCAGACGCTCCAGATTACTGAAAATCAGATCACCGCGTTTATAGGTGGCAGCGCGGCGGGCAAAACCGATGGTCAGCAGTTCTGGGTCGAGCCGGGTCCCGGTCTGCTCATAGATATATTGAAAAAACAAGGCTTTAGCTCCACCGTGTGCATCCCAGATTTCATCGTCCGGGATGGTGTCGATGCGTACCAGCAGTTCCGGTTCGTTGGCCCAGCCAGGCAAGTAACGGTTGAACAGCCTGACCATGAAGGGGGAACACCAGGTGTAGGGGTGGATACCATTGGTGATTGCGTGAATCTGAAAGCCGGGAAACATGTGCTGGGAGATTTGTCCGTGTCGCTTGGCAACTCCGTTGATAAAGCGGCTTAAGTTCATCCCCAGCATGGTCATGTTAAGGTCATCTTCGCCGGCAAATTTTTTAAGGGTGGCCAGGGGAATATCCCCCGGCAAAATCTTTTCGACCAGATCGTAGGGGAAGCGGTCGTGGCCGGCTGGGACCGGGGTGTGGGTGGTAAAAACACACTGTTCAGCAACTTCACGGATATTTATGTCGCTGAAGTCATCGGAATTATCCCCCAGATTCTGACGGGTCTGGTTGAGCAGTTCCAGCGTCAACAAGCTCGCATGTCCCTCATTCATGTGGTACTTCCTGATCGAAAAGTTCATCGCCTGCAGAATTCGGGCGCCGCCGATTCCCAGGATAATTTCCTGCTTGAGGCGCAGTACTTGATCACCCCCATACAGGTGATCAGTGAGACGGCGATCCTGATCATCATTGCCGGGAATGTTGGTATCAAGAAACAATACCGGAACACTACCACCGGCGGGGCTCTTAACCCGATAGAGCCAGGCCTGGATTTTGACATCGCGCTGTTCAATACTGATCAGCGCCTTGTGAGGGAGTCGCTGCAGGTAGCGCTCAGGTTCCCACTGGATGTCGTACTCATGCTGCCAGCCGGTCTGGTCAAATTCCTGGCGAAAGTATCCTTTACGGTACAACAGGGTCACGGCCACCAGCGGAATATTGAGATCTGCAGCGCTTTTGATGGTATCGCCGGCGAGCACACCAAGACCGCCGCTATAGGTGGGGATGTCGGCATTCAGCCCGATTTCCATGGAAAAGTAGGCGATCCATTGATTCTGGATGTAAATATTGCGACGTTCCATGGGGGCTCCTTATTCCGTTCAGGAGAAAACCGTATCAACCCTCAGCATCATAGCTCAAGAATAACAAATGGCCGGTGATCCTCAAGCCCTTCCGGGAGCTTTGCAGCCAAACAGATCCTCGTCAGCTGGAATGACGACATTCAAATCCCCTTATTCAGCAACCGGCTTGTCCGCTCTGCCTCCTCGTCACACCGTCGTTTATCCCAGTCCAGCTCTGCCGCCATCAGTTCAAGAATACGTGGGGTCGCCTGTCGCGCCGCCCGGGTGTCAACAATGGCCAGATGGGTGCGCCGCGCCAGGATATCGATGACACGCTGGGCCAGCTCAAAACGTACCGCATAGATCACTTCCGCTTCCAGGCAGGGATGGCCGGCAACCAGGGGGCGCAGGGTGTCGGTACTGCGTCCTAATATTAATAGCTGATCGGCCTGGTCACCGTAGCAGCGGTTAAGGTAGCTGGCGGTTTCTTCATCCAGGGCAAAGCCTTGGGCCAGTTCGGTGCCGCCAAGCAGATCAAAATCGTAGCTGCCAACCAGGGGCAGATGGGCGGTCTGACAGGCTTTCTTTGCCGGATCAAGGGAGAAATGATTGATGGCATAATCGACGGTGTCCTGGGCCATTTTACGGTAGGTTGTCCATTTTCCACCGGCCAGGGTCACCAGCCCGGACGGGCTGGTTTGCAGGATGTGGTCACGCGCCAGACCGGCGGTGTCGTTGGCGGTCGGGTTGGCCACCAACGGGCGCAGTCCCGACCAGGTGGCTTTGATGTCACTCGGTTCAATCTGCAGGTCAAAATAGCTACGGGCATGGCGCAGCAGATAATTGATTTCTGTATCAAGGGGTTGCGGGTGCTCGCTTAAGGGGGCCGGTTCGTCAGTCGTGCCGATCAGGGCATGCCCTTCCCAGGGGAGGATGAACAGTACCCGGCCATCCTCGGTTTCAGGAATCATCAAGCCGGAATCCGGCGGGGCAAAACGCTGATCGAGGACAATGTGGACACCGCTGCTGGTGGCAAGCAGCGGTGTCACCTGCGGGTCGTCCAGTCTGCGGATGTCATCGACAAAGGGGCCGGCAGTGTTGATGACGCCGGTGCAGTTTAACGATAAGGTGTCTCCGGTCAGTTGATCGGTCAGGGTTGTCCCTTTAATGGCTCCGGCTGATTTGACCAGGCCGGTCAAGGCCATCTGATTGATGATTGTTGCTCCCTGCTGTTGGGCGGTCAGGGCGATGGCAAGGTTCATGCGGGCATCGTGAAACTGGCCATCATGGTATTGAACCCCCGCTTTAAGCCCCTTAGCCTTGAGCATGGGAAAACGGTTAAGGGCTTCTGCACGGCTGAGCAGGCGACTGTGACCGATATGGTTTTTGCCCGACAGCAGATCGTAGAGCTTGAGACCGGCAAAAATATACGGCACCTCCGACCAGCTGTAGATAGGGGTCACCAGGGTCAGGCGATTGGACAGGTGGCGGGCGTTTTGGAGCAGCAGGGCGCGCTCGCGCAAACCATCCCTGACCAGATTGTACTGTCCGCGGTCGAGTTTTTTGACCGCTTTTTCCAGATAGCGGACGCCCCCATGAATCAGCTTGGTGCTGCGCCCGCTGGTTCCTTCAGCAAAATCATTTTTTTCAACCAGCGCAACCTTCAGGCCGCGGCTGGCAGCATCGAGGGCCACGCCACAACCGCTGGCGCCGCCGCCGACGACGATCAGGTCGTACGGGGACTGTTGTTGCAGCCTGGAAAGGATTTCTTCTCTTTTCATGGCCTCCTCTTAGGTCGTCTGTCGGGTTTTGGCCCGTGCCGGTTGATAGCCATAAGAATAATGCACAACCTCAATCAATGTTATACACTACATGGATTCAAGACAATTTTCATCGATCAAATCGTATTTGCAGATGGCGAGCAGATGATGGAGGTGACTATGAGTGCAGGCCATATCCTTGCTATTGATCAAGGAACAACCAGTACCCGGGCGATGGTTTTTTCGATAACCGGTCAGTGTGACATCGTCGCTCAGCAGGATTTGCAGCAACATTATCCCGCCGATGGCTGGGTTGAACATGACCCCGAGGAAATCTGGCAGGCTGTGGTCAATGTCTGTCGTCAGGTGCTGGCACAGGCGGCGCAAAAAGGAATTCAGATAACCGGAATCGGTATCACCAATCAGCGTGAAACCACCGTGGTCTGGGATCGTGCCACATCAGCGCCGGTTTATAATGCCATCGTCTGGCAGGATCGACGCACCGCTGATTTCTGTCATGACCTGCGCCGCGCCGGTCATGAGGAACAGGTAACCAGGGCGACCGGACTGTTGCTCGACCCCTATTTTTCCGCAACCAAATTACACTGGATTCTCGATCAGGTACCGGATGCACGTCAACGCGCCGAGGCCGGTGAGTTGGCTTTCGGAACGATCGACTCTTTTTTGTTGTGGCGTCTGACCGGCGGCCGCGTGCACGCCACCGATGTCACCAATGCCTCGCGTACCATGCTTTACAATATTCATCAGTTGCAATGGGATGCGGCGTTACTGGAATTGCTTCGGATTCCGGTTGCGCTACTGCCCCAGGTCAAAGAATGTGCTGATGACTTCGGCACAACCGATCCGGAGTTGTTTGGAACGGCGCTAAGGATAGGTGGCGTTGCCGGAGATCAACAGGCGGCGGCGATTGGTCAGGGCTGCATTGATGCGGGAATGATCAAGAGCACCTATGGAACCGGCTGCTTCATGCTGTTGAATACCGGCAAGGAGGCCTGCCGCTCACAACATCGTCTGCTGACTACCATCGCCTATCGCATCAATGGGGAAACCAGTTATGCCCTGGAAGGGTCAATCTTTGTGGCCGGAGCGGCGATTCAATGGTTACGCGATGGCCTTAAACTGATCCGTAAAACCAAAGATATTGAAGAACTGGTTGCTGCTTTGCCGTCCAATCGTGGGGTCTATATGGTGCCGGCTTTTACCGGATTGGGGGCCCCCCATTGGGACCCTCATGCGCGGGGTGCAATTTTTGGTCTGACTCGCGATACCGGGATCGCTGAAATCGCCCGGGCAACCCTGGAATCGGTCGGATATCAGACGGTCGATCTGATGACGGCGATGAAAAAAGATGTTGCTGCCGGTTCCTGGACTTTGCGGGTTGACGGCGGGATGGCAGCCAATGACTGGTTTCTGCAGTTTCTTGCCGATCTGCTTGATATGCCGGTGGAGCGCCCGCATAACACCGAAACAACCGCTTTGGGTGCTGCCTGGTTGGCGGCCGTCCAGTTC
>JAWOFG010000104.1:0-10605 GCA_046482365.1 Pelovirga sp.
TGCAGATCCATTCCTTGTCGCCGGCGGAAGTCATCCATGTCGCCAAGCTCTCGGGCATCAGCATGGAAGACTGTCTGCGGCGCTTGCAGGCAGCGGGACTGGCCTCAGTGCCCGGTGGCGGTGCCGAGGTGCTGGTCGATGAAGTCCGCCAGGAGATCTCCCCCGACAAGATCGGCTGGCGCCAGTGGGCAAGCGTCATGGAAGAGGCACATCGTTTAGGGATGCGCACTACCGCGACCATGATGTTCGGCAGTCGTGAGAAACCGCAGGATATTGTCGAACACTTGTTCCGGGTGCGGGAGATTCAGGAGCGTACCGGTGGTTTTACCGCTTTTATCCCCTGGACCTTTCAGCCGGATAATACTGAACTTGGTGGTGAAAAGGCCGGTGGCGTTGAGTATCTGAAGGTGTTGGCCCTGTCGCGCATTGTCCTCGACAATATCGACAACATCCAGGCCAGTTGGGTTACGCAAGGTGCCGCAATGGCGCAGGTGGCACTGTTTTTCGGCGCCAACGATCTGGGTGGTACCATGCTCGAAGAAAATGTCGTCGCCGCCGCCGGCGTGTCTTTCCGCATGTCGCAGCAGGAGATTATTGAGCTGGCCCGTGGCGCCGGTTTTATCCCCGCACGACGGACGACGGAATATCAGCTTTTGGAGGAGTATTAAGCCTATGCTGCCACTACGTAAAAATATCGTCGATATGGCCGGCTATGTGCCCGGATTTCAGCCTGATGGTCCGGGCTGGATCAAACTGAACACCAATGAGAACCCGTATCCGCCATCACCACAGGTGGTTGCGGCGATCTGGGAAGAGTTGGGGGATGATGGTGGCGCATTACGCAGATACCCGGATGCCGGCAGTAAAGAAGCGCGTAAAGTAGCGGCAGAGCTCTACGGGGTTGATCCTTCCTGGGTGATCATGGCTAACGGCTCCGACGAGCTGCTCAACAACCTGATTCGTGCTTTTGCGGCTGAAGGGGAGGAGGTCGCCTATGTTCACCCCTCCTATTCCTATTATTCCACCCTGGCCGAGATTCAGGGGGCAACAGTGCGGACCTTCGGCTTGAGCGACGATGGCCGGATCGATTTCCCTGAACACTATGACGGCAAGCTGTTTTTCCTCACCAGCCCTAACGCGCCGTTGGGCTGTGCCTTTGATAATGATACTATCGCTGATCTGGCGCGGCGTTGCAGCGGGGTGCTGGTGGTCGATGAAGCTTATGTCGATTTTGCCCGCGAGTCAGCGCTGGAACTGGTCAAGCAACATGAAAATGTGGTCGTTACCCGTACCTTTTCAAAGAGCTACGGTCTGGCCGGGATGCGTCTGGGGCTGGCGGTGGCGCGCCCTGAAGTGGTGGCGGCGCTGGACAAGATCCGTGATCACTATCACCTGGATCGACTTGCCCTGGTGGCGGCGACTGCTGCGTTGCAGGATCAGGACTATCTGCGCACTACGGTCGCAAGGATTTGCCGGAACCGTGATGAGATGCGCGACAAACTGATCAGCTGCGGTTATCGGGTAATAGAGTCGCAAGCCAACTACCTGTTTGTCAGCCCTCCCGATGACAACGCCAAGCGTATTTATGAAGCTCTTTATGCCGAAAAAATTCTGGTGCGTTATTTCTCCGATCCGCGTTTAAGCCACGGCGTGCGCATCTCCATCGGCAACGAGGAGGAGATGGCGGCTACCCTGAAGGTGTTGGCTAACCTTGGTTGATAGTATTGTTCCGAATAAATCTGACGGAAAGCGGATGGGTTTGAACGAAAGCGGCAACTGTTTGAGTGAAACGAGTTTTGCCGCGCAAGAGAAAGCCCATCCGGTTGCAGACCTCCCATCTCCAGCTATGTTGAATGGTCGCTCTCCCGCTGATTTTGTTCGTTCCCTGCTCGGCTGGTATCAGCAGCAGGGGCGCGATCTGCCCTGGCGCAACACCCGTGACCCCTATCGCATCTGGGTTTCCGAGATCATGCTGCAACAGACCACGGTAGCCACCGTTCTCGGGCGCTATGATCTGTTTCTCCAACAATTTCCGTCCCTGGCTGATCTGGCAGCAGCATCGGTTGAGCAGGTGATCGATGCCTGGGCGGGTCTTGGGTACTATTCGCGGGCGCGTAACCTGCATGCTGCTGCCGGCCGGATTCAGTCAGATTATGGCGGCATTTTCCCGGCAGATCCTGATGTCCTGCAGCAACTTCCCGGCATCGGCCGTTCCACTGCCGGGGCGATCGTTGCTATTGCTTATGATCGTCCCGCACCGATTCTCGATGCCAACGTCCGCCGCGTGCTGTGTCGCCTGTTTGCTCTGCAGCAACCACCGCGCTCTGCGGCGGCGGAGAAATTGTTGTGGGCGTGGGCCGAGCAGCTGACACCGGAACAGCAAGTCCATGACTACACCCAGGCGATGATGGATCTGGGGGCAATGATCTGTGGGCCGACAAAGCCACAGTGCGAACAGTGTCCGGTAAATTCTTTTTGTCTGGCTAACAAACAGGGATTGCAACAGGAGATTCCGTTAAAGACAACGAGAAAGTCGGTACCAACCCGTTACCAGGCGGTTGTGGTGCTGCAACGGCAGGGACGGCTGCAGGTAGGTCGGCGACCGGTTGCCGGTTTCCTGGGCGGTTTGTGGGAGTTTCCGACTGTTGAGCTGGAGCAGGGGACAGATGCCGATGTTGTGGTGCGTCGATTTTTGTCCCAGACGGGATTGGCCGGTGATCCCGTGTCACTCGGAACCAGTTATCATATCTACAGTCATTTCAAGCTCGAATCGCAGGTGTATCTGGTGGATTTAACCGATAGTTTACTGGTTGCGGAAACGCAAAATCAATGGAAAACCCGCGAGGAGCTGGAGTTGTTAGCGCTGCATGGGGCGCACAAGAAGGTACTTGAGAAGGTTAGAGCTGTAGTATGTGTTCAGCACCGACCCGGCGCAAGGCCATAGCTGAATAGTCACGATCTGTAAAGGATATGACTGACAGAACATAAACGATAAGGACAACAAATCAATGTCATTACCCACAATTTTAACCACCACTACCGAAGTGGTGGATTTTGCTGCCGAGCTTGCCGGGCACGAAACCATTGCCGTCGATCTCGAGGCCGATTCCATGCATAACTACCAGGAAAAGGTCTGCCTGCTGCAATTTACCACAGCGCAGCGGACGGTACTGATCGACCCTTTGGCGATTCCTGATTTAGATCCGCTCAAGCCGATTTTTGCCAACCCTGCTCAGCGCAAGATTTTTCACGCTGCCGATTATGACATCCGGTCTCTGGGGCGCGATTTTGATATTACCGTCAGCGGGCTGTTCGATACCATGATCAGTTGTCAGTTCCTCGGCGAGGAACGCTTTGGTCTGGCTGATGTGCTGAAAAAATATTATGGCGTGGAGTTGAACAAACGTTTTCAGCGTGCCGACTGGTCGCTGCGCCCTTTGTCAGACGAGATGATCCGTTATGCTGCCGAAGATACCCGTTATCTTCATGACCTGGCTCAGTTGCTTGAAGATAAGCTGGTGGAAAAGGGCAGAGTGGAATGGGTCAAAGAGGAATGTGAGCTGCTTGAGCAGGTGCGCTTTTCTTCTCAGCAAGGTCCCTTGTTCTTACGCTTTAAAGGCGCCGGTACTCTTAAGCCGCGCCAGCTGGCGGCGCTGGAAAACATGCTGGCATGGCGCGATGATGAAGCCCGGCGCCGCAATATTCCCCACTATAAAGTGCTGGGAAATAAGCCGCTGCTTGAACTGGCGCGGCTGCTGCCCGAGGGTCGCAACCAGCTGGAAGGGATTGAGGGTCTGCCGCCGCGTCTGGCGGGACGTTACGGAGGTATTGTCCTGCAACAGATAGGTCAAGCTCTGGAGTTGGCTGAAGAGCAATTACCAAGCTATCCGCGCAGCGTAAGAAAAGAGGTCGATCCGGCGATGGAAGGTCGCTTTAGTGCGCTGAAAAAATGGCGGACAAAAATCGCAGCAGAATTACAGCTGGATCCCGGAGTGTTGATCAATAATGCCCTGCTGGAAACCTTGGCGACACATAATCCGCAGGATGTGGATGAGCTGGCTGGGTTGGGACTGCTGAAGCGGTGGCAGCAAGATGTCTTGGCGGAGGGCATTGTCACGACACTACAGCGGAGTTAATCGCTGGGAAAGTAATATATAATCAGTGAGCAGTGAGCAGTGAGCAGTGAGCAGTGAGCAGTGAGCCGGTATTGTTTCGTTTGCGGGAAAAACTCACCTGACATTTCAGACCTTTCCCGCTGTACTTAACAACACCGACCCCCTGACTTGCCACTTTTATATGCTCTCAGGCAGAAGGCCTGGTCATGCTTGCCGGATCAAGCAGGCGATCAAGAACTTCCTCGTCAACCCCATCTTCCAGGGCCAGTTCACGCAATGTCCGCCCGGTTTTGTGGGCCTTTTTAGCCAGCTCGGCGGAACGGTCGTAACCGATTTCCGGCACCAGGGCAGTCACCAGAGCCAAGCTTTGTTCGAGCAGATCGCCACAGCGTTTTTCGTCGGCCTGCAGCCCCTGCAGGCATTTTTCGTCGAAAGCGCGAATGGCATTGCTGAGCAGTTCAATGCTCTGCAGCACGTTCCAGCCCATCACCGGCATCATGACGTTTAGTTCAAAGTTCCCCGACAAGCCTCCGAGCGACACAGTAGCATCGTTACCGATCACCTGGGCACACACCTGGATCAGGCTTTCCGCCATCACCGGATTGATTTTTCCCGGCATGATCGAGCTGCCCGGCTGCACTGCCGGTAGAACCAATTCGCCGATACCACAGCGCGGGCCGCTGGCGAGAAAACGGATATCGTTGGCGATTTTAAACAGACTGACTGCACAATCTTTCAGGCTGCTGCTGGTCGCTACCAGGGCATCCTTGGCCCCCTGCGCCTCAAAATGATTGTCGGCTTCACGAAACGGCAGGGAGGTTTCGCGGGCAATGGCGGCGATGGTGGTGGCAGCAAACTGCGGATGGGTATTGATGCCGGTACCAACTGCGGTCCCCCCCAGAGCCAGTTCATAGAGTCCACTGGAACTGGTCGCCAGGCGTTCCTGCGCCATTTCAACCTGGCGGGCGTAACCGGAAAAGACCTGCCCCAGACGGATCGGCGTCGCGTCCTGCAGGTGGGTGCGGCCGATCTTGAGAATATGGTCAAACTTTTCTGCCTTGTCGTTAAGGTGTTGAATCAATTGATCGAGCACCGGCACTAACTTGTGATGGAGTTCTTCAGAGCAGGCGATATGAATGGCGCTGGGGAAGACATCATTGCTCGATTGCCCCATATTGACCTGATCGTTGGGGTGAACAACTTTGCTTTCCATCGATTGGCCTAGCAGCTGGGCGGCGCGGTGGGCGATCACCTCGTTGGCGTTCATGTTGCTGCTGGTGCCCGAACCGGTCTGGAAGATATCGACGGGAAACTGCTCAAGGTGGCCACCATCGGCAATTTCGTGTGCTGCGTCATGAATCGCTTCGGCAACATCCTGTGGTAACAGGCCAAGCCCATGGTTGGTTGTTGCAGCATGCTTCTTAATCAATCCCAGAGCACGGATCAGGGACGCCGGAAGGGGTTGGCCGGAAATGGGAAAGTTATTGATGGCCCGAGCTGTTTGCGCGCCATACAAAGCCTCTTGCGGAACCTGCATCTCACCCAGAGAGTCCTGTTCAGTCCGGTATGCGGTCATGGTGCAATCCTTTCATCCTGGAATATTTTATCAGCCCCTCGTGGTTAAGAATAGCTGACTTGTCGTCAGAATCAAAGTCGCTTTTCTTCCTCCCGGTCATCGGCTATGATGCCGGCCATGGAAACCCTCGCCCTGCTATTAATTCTGTTCTCCGCCCTGATGCATGCCCTCTGGAACCTGATGGTCAAACAGAGTCATGACAAAACCATCTTCATCTGGTGGATGTTCCTCTGCTCGTGGCTGCTGATGAACCTGCTGATGGTCAGCCTCGATCTGTTTCCCATGTTGACGCCACGTCTTATTATCCTGGCGGCGATGGCTGCTTTTTGTTTTGTTCTTTATCACTGGCTTGGCGGGTTTGCCTACCGCCAGGGAGATCTGTCGGTTACCTACCCGCTGGCTCAGACCGCTATGTTCTATGTTCCGATCTGGGGGGTGCTGTTTCTTGGCGAACAACTGAGTTCGCTGGGCATTTTCGGGATAGGGTTGATTGCCCTGGGCGCCTACTGTATTCAGCTGCGTGGCCTGAAGTTGCGGGATTTTATCTATCCCTTTACCCAGTTGGGCAATCCTTCAGTGCAGGCCGCGCTGTTGGCCGGGCTGGTGTACTCCATCGGAGTGATTATTGATAAGGCCGGGGTTGACGGTTACTCCCCCTTTGGTTTTACCTACGTGCTGGTGTTTTTTATGACTGTTTACATGACCCTGAACTTGCTACGGCCACGTTATCGTGGACGGATTCTGGGTGGGCGTCAGGAGAAACCCTACCTGCTGATCTGCTCCGGGCCGGTGATTCTGGCGTCGTTTCTCTCGTTTCGTTATGGACTGGTGCTGGCGCCGGTCAGCTACGCGGTGCCGGTGCGTCAGGTCAGTCTGCTGATCGGTGTGCTGATCGGTCTGTTGTTTCTTGGTGAATCTTTTGGCCGGATTCGTCTGACTTCTGTCGGGTTGATATTGGTGGGGGTTTTTTGCGTCTGGCAAGGATGATGGCGTCGCAAAAACTCGCTAACTGCGGCGCCCGTTTGTGAACAGTCGCCATCATTTCGCTGCTTCGACGTACGTAAGTACGCCTCATTGCTCAACGATGACGCGCCTTGCATTTGACGCTTTTTGCTTAGCCATCCAACTTGATGTTTTTTGCAAGGTTGATGGGTGGTTGGAAGTAAGGAGTGGGAAGGAAAAGGTATGAAAAATATAGCGAATTTTCTGTTTGAGGTGGGGATGCTCAAGCGTACTCCGCGTACCGGTTTCCAGTTTCTTGGCTCGGGTGCCCAGTCGGTGGCTGAGCACAGTTTTCGTACGGCGATGATCGGTTATGCCCTGGCTCAGCTCGATGGCAAGGCCGATGTTGCGAGGGTGTTGCAGCTCTGCCTGTTTCATGACATTCCGGAAGCAAGAACCGGTGATCTGAATTACGTCAACAAGAAGTACGTTCAGGTCGATGAGCTAAAAGCAGTCGAGGATCTTGCCCGAGAGCTCCCCTTTGGTGAGGATTACCGAGCGACCCTGACTGAGTTTATTGCTCGTGAGAGCTACGAGGCACAACTGGCCCATGATGCTGATCAGCTCGAGATGGTGCTGTCCCTGAAGGAGCACAAGGATCTGGGTAATCGCTATGCTGATGAGTGGTATCCTTTCTCGCGCTTGCGCTTAAAAACCGACATCGCTAAGGAGCTGGCGGAAACGATCTGGGAGACCGATTCGTCGAAGTGGTGGTTTGATGAGGATCATCAGTGGTGGGTCAATGGGCGAAATGGGAAATAGGGAGTGGGGAGTGGGGAGAGGGGAGTGGGGTTATCTTGACCTTTTACACTTCAAAGTGCTATTGACCTTGAGCACTGAACAAGATTGATTACAAGGAGAAAACAATGCTTGATATCAGATATTTACGGGAAAATTTTGATGCGGCACAGCAGGCATTGGCGCGGCGTGGCGGCAATATCGACCTGTCGGGATTTTTGGCCCTTGATCGGCAGCGACGTGAACTGCTCGGCGAGTCGGAAGGGTTAAAGGCGGAAAAGAATAAGGTGTCCGAAGTCATCGGGCGCACTAAAGATAAAAGTCAGGTGCAGGGGGAGATTGCCCGGATGAAGGAGGTCTCGGCCCGCATCAAGGAACTCGATGATCAGCTGGCGCAGGTTGAGGAAGCTCTGAATGACCTGCTGATGGGAGTGCCCAATATCCCTCATGAGTTGGCACCCGTCGGGGCGTCGGAAGAGGATAACCTGGTAGTGCGCAGCTGGGGAGACAAGCCGCAGTTCAACTTTGCCGCCAAGGCCCATTGGGACATCGGGCCTGATCTCGGTATCCTTGATTTCGAACGCGCCGGAAAAATTTCCGGGGCGCGCTTCTGTCTGTCAACCGGTGCCGGAGCGCGGTTGGAGCGGGCGCTGATCAACTTTATGCTCGATCTGCATACCGACCAGCATGGCTACACTGAAACCCTGCCACCGTTTCTGGTCAATCGCGCCTCCATGACCGGAACCGGCCAGTTGCCCAAGTTTGAGGCCGATCTGTTTCATACCGAAGATGTCGATCTGTTCCTGATCCCGACAGCGGAAGTACCGGTGACCAACATCCACCGTGATGAGATCTTAAGTGAAAAGGATCTGCCCCTTTGTTACACCGCCTATACCCCCTGTTTCCGCAAGGAGGCAGGTGCCCACGGCCGTGATACCCGCGGCCTGATCCGCCAGCATCAATTCAACAAGGTGGAACTGGTCAAATTTACCCGCCCGGAAGATTCAGATGCCGAACTGGAGACCCTGTTGCAGCATGCCGAAAAGGTGTTGCAACTACTTAAATTGCCCTACCGGGTGGTTGACCTGTGCACCGGGGATATCGGATTTTCTGCAGCGCGGACCTTTGATATCGAAGTCTGGTTGCCGGGGCAGGATGCCTACCGCGAAATATCTTCCTGCTCCAACTTCCGCGACTTCCAGTCACGCCGGGCGGCGATCCGTTTTCGCCGCGAAGGCGCAAAAAAGGCCGAACTGGTGCATACCCTCAATGGTTCCGGGTTGGCGGTTGGCCGCACCCTGGTGGCGATTCTGGAGAATTATCAGCAGCAGGATGGCTCGGTGACCATTCCTGAGGTTCTGGTTCCCTATATGGGTGGCTTGCAGAAGATTGCCATACCGGCGTAAGCCTGCTGCCCTGGTAGAATGAGGGTCTGTTTATGCTTGCTTTTTGTGTCAAGGTTGGTTACTGTTCCAGAGTTTTTCGCAAGACGTCAGCGATTAAACGGAGGAGTGGCCGAGTGGCTTAAGGCGGCGGTCTTGAAAACCGTTGAACGAAAGTTCCGTGGGTTCGAATCCTACCTCCTCCGCCAATTGTTGAGCACAACAGTTTGACAGGATTCGAAGCGGAGCGAACGCTGACTTAATGTCAGAAAAGCGGCCATGGATGGCCGCGGCAGTGAGCGCAGGGGAGCCGACGCAGGAGCTACCGTGATGGTGGCGACGTAGTGGGCGAATCCTACCTCCTCCGCCAATTTTTAGCACAAAAGATCGACAGGATTCGAAGCGGTAGCGAGCTGACTGAATGTCAGAAAAGCTAAAAAAAACAGACCAGCTTGATTTGCGGAGAGGTGACCGAGAGGCCGATGGTGCTCGCCTGCTAAGCGAGTGTAGTGTATGCTACCGAGGGTTCGAATCCCTCCCTCTCCGCCAGTTATTTAGCACAACAGTTCAACAGGATTCGAAGCGAAGCGAACGCTGACTGAATGTCAGAAAAGCGGCCATGGATGCCCGCGGCAGTGAGCGCAGGGGAACCGCCGTGATGGCGGTGACGTAGGGGGCGAATCCCCCCCTCTCCGCCAGTTTTACAAAGCTCTTGACATTTTCATCATTCTGGGCGATAAACTCATCTCTTTGCGCCTCTAGCTCAGCTGGATAGAGCGTCTGACTACGGATCAGAAGGCCGGGAGTTCGAATCTCTCGAGGCGCGCCATTAAAAATCAAGGACTTAGCTGTTGTGGCTGAGTCCTTTTTTTGTGCTTTTTTTGCCGCCGAGGTTCACTAGGTGGTCTGGTGGCTTTGGTAAACCCTCCATTGTTTGCGGGGACTACCTCTCATGCGCAACTAAAAAGGATAGAAAAACACTCCCTACCTTTTTCGCACCCCCCATGAAAAAACCTGAAGTTTTTCCCTCTTTGTGAGCACCTAAAAAAATTCACAACTCTTTTCGGTTACTTTGTACGCCAGCTACCGTCGTTCTGTTCGATAAACCATCCGCTTTTAGCATTATCGCGCCAGGATGCCGCAAAAATTTCCTGTACTTCACCGGCCCGATCAGGAAAACCATTGGCGCGGGCAATTTCGGTGTAGAGACGCTGACGATCAGCATTCTCCTCATTTACCAGGCGATTGACCTCACCTCTGGTCCGCAGATCTAGCCCCTCCGTTGTACGAACCTTGAGCAGGCCATCTGCGCCAATTCCGATATGTCCCGAATCAAGATAGGGAAAGAGACGTTCAGAGCGCTGTTTCATCGTCTCTTTCACCGCCCGGATTTCGGGGGTGGTGATGTTGATGTCCTGGGCAGCATAAGCGGTGGTGGGGCCGCTTAACCAGTGCAGAAAGCTGCCGCGGTCTTCTGCAGGTGGTTGAGTTGCCGGATCTTGCGGAAGATTGCGTTCACCCCAGACCTCTTCAACAATTTTATCGGCGGCGCCGCGCAGTTCCTCTGCCGGGAAGTAGATGTTGATAGTGACACAGGCGGCAATGACCAGCAGCGGCAAGGTAAGTAACGAATGAATCAGCTTTTTCATATTGTCTCTCCATCTCGATTAGCGAACAGACTCCAACTATATCACGACAGGGCTGATTTGCTGAGGAAATCAGCGTGTTGCGGTGCGATCAATGCGCTCCAGGCGGCGCAGCATCTCGCGGAATGATACCCCCGTTCCCGGTG
>JAWOFG010000124.1:0-8007 GCA_046482365.1 Pelovirga sp.
TCACCGTGAAGGGATGTGCGGCGTACGCAGCCACGCCGAAATCGGGATGCAGACCGGGCGCGGAGGTGATATCGTCGGTGGACACACGGTCTATTTTATCGGCATGGGGGAGGGCACCGAGATCAGTGACCGTGCTATGAGCCGCGATATGTTCGCCCGGGGCGCTGCCCGCGCCTGTGTCTGGCTGCAGAGCCAGCCTGCAGGACTGTACGATATGCAGGATGTCCTTGGGCTGAGCTGACACAGGCTGAAAACAGTTTTTGGTCCACGGAACACACGGAAAAGCACGGAAAAACCATCTCTCACAGAGACACAGAGGTACAAAGGGGGGAGTTTTAGGGGTTAAAGCCAAAAACAAGCAGAATTTAGAATATTGAATTTAGAAGACAGAATTCCTCCGGCTTTTACCTTCTGAATTCTAACTCCTGAATTCTGTATTCTGTTTTTTTCGGTTTTTTCCGTGTTTTCCGTGGACCACAGTTTTTTAGATTCATTTGAATTCATGCAAAGGAGATTTATACTAAAATGGCACGTATTAACGATCATTATCTGAAACTCAAAGCCGGCTATCTGTTCCCTGAAATTGGTCGCCGCGTCACTGAATTCGCCAAAGCCAATCCACAAGCCAAGGTTATTCGGCTGGGCATCGGTGATGTCACCCGCCCCCTTGCACCGGCGGTTATTCAAGCTTTTCATCAGGCCATTGATGATCTTGGCACGACAGAAAACTTTGCCGGCTATGGTCCGGAGCAAGGCTACCCATGGCTGTCACAGGTGATTATCGATAAAAGCTACAAACCCTTGGGCGTTGAATTAACTACCAACGAAATCTTTATTTCCGACGGCTCCAAGTGCGACTGTGCCAATATTCTTGACATCTTTGCCCTGGACAATGTCGTTGCCATCGGCGATCCGGTCTATCCGGTCTATAACGACACCAACGTCATGGTGGGGCGCACCGGTGAGGCCGATGAAAAAGGCTATTATAAAGGAATTGTCTACATGCCCTTTACCGCCAACAATAACTTTGTCCCTGATCTGCCCAAGGAAAAGGTCGATATTATCTACCTGTGCTACCCCAACAACCCGACCGGCACCGTGGCACCCAGGGAAGAGCTGAAAAAATGGGTCGATTACGCCCGGGCCAATGATGCGGTTATCTTCTTTGACGCCGCCTACGAAGCCTTTATCACCACCCCCGGCATTCCTCATTCCATCTATGAGATTGAAGGTGCCAAAGAGTGCGCCATTGAATTCCGTTCCTTCTCCAAAACTGCCGGCTTTACCGGTGTGCGTTGTGGCCTGGTCGTAGTACCGGAGCAGTTAACCGGAACAACTGCAAATGGTGAGAAATACAGCCTCAACAAGCTCTGGAAACGGCGCATTACAACCAAGTTTAATGGAGCCTCCTATCCGGTACAACGCGCTGCAGCAGCTGTGTATTCGGATGTGGGCTGGCAGCAAACCCGCGAAACCATCGACTATTACATGGAAAATGCCAGAATCATCCGTGAAGGTCTGCAGGCCGCCGGGGTTGAATGCTACGGTGGCGTCGATGCTCCCTATATCTGGCTGAAAACGCCGGAGGGGATGAGCAGTTGGGAATTTTTTGATAAGCTGTTGAACGAATGCCACGTCGTCGGCACCCCCGGCAGCGGTTTCGGACCCAGTGGTGAAGGCTATTTCCGCCTTTCTGCCTTTGGTGAACGCAGCAATGTTGAAACCGCCGTAGAACGGATTCGTAACACCTGGGGCAAGTAACCAGCCCCTGACTATTAACCAAGGAGATACTCTTATGCATGAGAAAAGCATTGTTTTACTGAACCAGGCTGTGTCCGATGAAATTACTGCACTGCACCAGTATATGTATTTTCATTTTCACTGTGACGACCAGGGTTATGACCTGCTCGCCGGTCTGTTTAAAAAAATCGCAATTGAGGAAATGATGCATGTTGAAGATCTGGCTGAACGCATCCTCTTCTTAGGTGGCGACGTCGAGATGAAGGCATCTCAAGATGTGAAAAAGATCACTAAAGTTGAGGAAATGCTGCAACTGTCCAAGTCCATGGAAGAACAGAGCGCCCTCGACTATAACCGCTGGGCCAACGAATGTGGCAACCATGCCGATTCGGTATCAAAAAGATTGTTTGAGCAGTTGGTAGTCGATGAAGAGCGCCATTATGACAACTACGATGATGAAATTGAAAACCTCAAGCGCTTCGGCAAGGAATATCTGGCCCTGCAATCCATCGAGCGCAGCAAAGCCCGCGGCAACGCAGGTGGTGCTGCACAATAGCCATCACCGTAAGGCACCCGCCACATGGTGGGTGCCTTACCCATTTCAAAGCTCAAATTTCAGATCGGCTTCCCTGCTAAAAGCTTTCCCCCTGACCTAGCCCCCGACTCAATTGCAAGGGTATTAGCTGATCATTAAGTCGTTTAATCGAGCTGGAAAATAGAATAGACGATGGATTACCTACCGCCATTACCGCCTTTGGGGTCCCCAAAAAACGCCCACCGGCAAGGTCAATGCGGCTCTGGTCGATCTGGATGCCGATACTTCCCCTGATATCGACCCCCGTCAGGGTCAGGGTTGAGCGCAGGGCCTTGATTGCTATACCCTGAGAGTCATTGCCCAGCAGCGACCGTTCTATCGTCACCTGTGAATCGGTTGTTATCAATTGTGCGACCTGGGCATCGCTAATCAGCACGTCACTGCAGTTATCAATCTGTAATTTTCCAAAATGACCGCTAAACACCCGCCCCTGCTGATGATCACAAACAGCATCAACCGGTTCAACCGACGGACCAAGAGGAGCAATGTCAGGCTTCTTGCCAAACAATGCTTGTTGCAACGCGACCGTGAACTGCTGTGGGTCTTCTTTCATCGGAATATGATCAAGGCCATCAAGCAGCCTGAGTGTACTATCCGTTAAGTTCCAGTCAAGTATAGTGGCAATACGTAGCGGCGCTATCTGATCCTGATCCCCCCAGATCAACCAGGTCGGAGTCGTTATCCGTGGCAACAGCAGAGAAAAATCGCTCTGCACCAGCGCCAGAGCCGCGATGTGGGCCGGATCACCGGCAAGGAACTTCTCCCGTGCTGCGGCATTTGCCAGAATCAGATCAGGTTCCAGGGGAACGCGTGAGGTTTTTTCCAGCACCAGTCCGGCAATCCGCGCCAGTTGTGATTCAACCGCTGTTGAAAAAAAAGGCAGATCAAAGCTGATCAAATCGCGGACCAGATTCTTGCTGACGGCAAGACGGTGCAGGGTACCTACAGCATCGACCAGGACCAAACGCTCAAGACGATCCCCAGAGCGCGCGGCGACATGCAGGGAAATAGCGCCCCCCAGGGAGTGACCGACCAGGTAGACCGGCTTGCCGGGGTAGCGGCCCAACAGCCAGCAGGTAAACTCAGCGTAGTTGGCGGGAGAATACAGCTGATTTGCTTTAGTTGAACGGCCAAAGCCGGGGAGGTCTGGAGCAATGACGTGAAAACTCTCAGCCAGCTCGGCAACAAAGGGCTCCCAGATATCGGAAGCCTGGTCACCTAACCCATGAACCAGCAGCAGAATATTCTTATGTTCACCACCTGCTTCGCGCATGAAAAAGTGACCATTAAATATCGGCTCCTGCACCAGTTGTTCCTGCTGCCAGGGAGACTGAGCCAGCGCACCGGTAGTCAAACAAAGCCATCCCAGCACCATCAGGACAACGACACCGGATATCCGCATATTGCTACAAATCATGAATACCTCACATAAATCAACCAGGAGAGTCGCATTGATACCCTACTGGAAGCCCTAAAAACCTAAACATTACCGACAAACAGATTCAGGTAAAAAGTCCATTGACGGTTATTGGAAAAATTTCCTTTAAGTATTATACAAACAAATCTTACTGTGACGGTGTTTTTCTGTTATCTATAAAGACTTGGTATATTTTTCACCCCTTTCACCGTTGCTGATGGTGCCTGTAATGAACAAAGAAGAATTTACTGACGAACTTGATGTCCGCCAGATGACCATTGACGATATGGCGGCTGTTTTCCACCTGGGTGAACTCCTGTTCACTTCCGACTTTTCAGCCAGTATGTACCGCACCTGGGATGAATACGAGATCACCACCCTGTTCAACTCTGACAGTGAACTCTGTCTGGTGGCCGAATTAGCGGACCAGATTGTCGGATTTGCCCTGGGCACCACCGTCGAAAAGCTGCATTCGTCATGGAAGTATGGGTATCTGGTCTGGATCGGCGTTCGCCCTGGTCTGCAAAAGGGAGGAACCGGCCAAAAGCTATTCGATGAACTTAAGGTACGCATGAAGGAACAAGGGGTACGCATGATCATGATTGATACCGATGCCGACAACGATGCCGGTATTCGCTTTTTTGAAAAACTTGGCTTCGGTCAAATCCAGAAACACGTCTATATGACCTTGAACCTGTCTCGTTCACGCAAAAAAAAGAAGAAAAAGGAATAGCTGATGACATCGCGCCTGGAACAGGTTTGGCATGAGATTGATCCTGACCGCCTGAAAAAGAACCTCATCGACATGATTGATATTTATTCCCCTTCCGGCAAAGAGGAAGATATTCAGCTGTTTCTTGAAGAGCAGTTACGTGCCACCGGAACAAGCGTGCGACGGCAGGTAGTTGATGAAGAAGAACGCTTCAACCTGATCGCCACCATGGGCAGTGAAAACCCTGATCTTTATCTGGTCGGCCATGTTGATACGGTGCCGGCCTGGGATATCGATGAATATGCCGCAGTAGAAGAATGGGGTGTAATTCGTGGTCTCGGCAGTGCAGATATGAAAGGTGGCTGTGCCGCCATGGTTGAGGCCTGGGTCGCTCTGGCCACCCTGCCGGAAGCGCAGCGTCCGTCCCTCGGGCTGCTGTTGGTCGTCGGCGAGGAGGAAAATGGTGACGGCAGCGCCCGCTTCCTTGAAGAGTGCTGCCCACGCTCGGTGATTATTGGCGAACCGACCGCCCTGCTCCCTGCATTCGATCATTACGGTTATATGGAGGTCACCCTGATCACCCAGGGGCGGCGCATCCACTCCTCCCTGCCGGAGCTTGGACACAACGCCATCGAGTCGATGCTGCGGGTACTGTTGCAGATCGAACGATCAACAGCGTTTCGTCAGCAGGCAACCAAACTGGTTTATTCGATTCGTGAGATGAGTTCATCGCGGGCGGGATTTGTCGTACCCGACCGCTGCGAAGCGATGATCGACCTGCACCTCTCTCCCGATTTAAGCCCGGTGACGGTGCGCACCATCATCGAAGCAACCCTGGAGCAGGCCCGCAGTTCAATCAAAGGGCTTGATCTTGAGGTAGTTTTTGACTTTGAAGCCGGTGGCTACCAGCTTGCCCCGGAGGAAGATACCATCAGCATCCTTGAAGAAGTTTATCCGCGCCTCAACCTGCCGTTAAACCTGGTACCCTTTCGTTCCCATTCAGACGGCAACCTGTTTTTTCAGGCCGGCAGCAAACCCTTGATCCTCGGTCCCGGCTCTCTTGAAACCGCCCACACCGCCGATGAACAAACCAGCTTTGCCGAGGTTGAAGATGCAGCACGGATCTATGTGGCACTGGCACTGGGGTAAACACAACGACCGGCTTTAGACCAGCGGAATAAACTCACGCCGATTAACCTCATCCACCTGTTCGTTGAGCGTCCAGAAATCGTAGAGATAGCCGATAAGAAACAGGCCTCCGGTAAAAAACCAGATCAGCCCTGTGATCCATTTGCCGAGATAAAAACGGTGGGCCCCGAAGATGCCGAGAAAAGTCATGAGGATCCAGGTGATGTTATAATCCTTGGGACCATGGCTGTAGCGCAGATCAGCGATCCGATCCATTCCCGGGATCAGGAACAGATCAACAATCCAACCGATAAACAGCAACCCCAGGGTAAAAAAATAGATGGTACCGCTGATGGAACGCCCGTAGTAAAAACGGTGCGCCCCCATGAACCCAAAGATCCACAGGATATAACCGATCAGCAGTGAGTGGGTTTTTTCGCCGTACATGGATTCTCCTATTGTAACTATTTACAACCCATCCTTGTTGCCGGGTCGGGGGTCCTGTGACAAGGGTGTCTGTCGCCATGGAGGGCGACAGTCAAGCGGTCATGGACGACGAAAAGCGTCCCTTGGCATAGGATCCCCGATCCGGCACCGAACCGATAACCACTATTTTTTCTTGCTGACCCGAAAGCCCGACTTTTCCAGCGCTGCGGCCAGGTTGGTCGGCCCTGATTGCGCAGCAGACTTCTGCTTATTTTCCGTTTTCCGGCGCCCCGCATCCTTGCCCGGGCGAATAGCAACAGCCTTTTCCCCTTTCACCTCGCCACTGCGCATCGTCAGTGAAATTCGCTTGCGCTGGATATCTACCTCCAGTACCCGTACCTGCAGCTGCTGGCCAACCTTGACCACGTCAGCCGGATTTTTGATAAAGCGGTCGGCGAGCTGGCTGACATGAACCAGTCCATCCTGATGAACACCGATATCAACAAAAGCGCCGAAAGCTGCGACATTGGTAACAATACCGCCCAGGGTCATTCCCTCCCTTAGATCATCCATCCCGGTCACATCCTCACGAAAACTACTGGCAACAAAGGATTCGCGTGGATCACGCCCGGGTTTTTTAAGCTCGGCAACAATATCGCGCAGGGTCGGCAAACCGACATCGTCTCGCACATAGGCTTTCAGATCAATCTGATCGAGCAACTCCGGGCGACTGATCAGGGTCGCCACATCAATTCCTGCGTCCCTTGCCATGGTCGCCACCAGCGGGTAGCGCTCGGGATGGACCGCGGTATTGTCCAAGGGTTCACTGCCCTGACGAATGCGCAGGAAACCGGCAGCCTGTTCAAAGGCCTTCTGACCAAAGCGCGGTACCTTGAGCAACTGCTTACGGGCAGCAAAAACCCCCTGTTCATCACGATAGCGTACAATCCCTTTCGCCAGATTTTCACCAATTCCCGAAACAAAGGCGAGCAGCGCCCAACTGGCGGTATTAAGATCGACACCAACATAGTTAACACAGGATTCCACTACCTGATCGAGGGATTTTTTCAGCGCGCTCTGACTGACATCATGCTGGTACTGACCGACACCGATACTCTTGGGATCCACCTTGACCAGTTCAGCCAGTGGGTCCTGCAAACGCCGGGCGATGGAGATGGCGCCACGCACGGTCAGGTCGAGATCAGAAAACTCCTCGCGCGCGATATCGGAAGCGGAATAAACGCTGGCACCGGCTTCACTGACCATGACCACCGGCACTTTTTTACCGGCCTCTTTGAGCTGCGCGCGGACAAACTGCTCCATTTCGCGGCCGGCCGTGCCGTTACCAATCGCCACCATCTCGATGTTTAGCTTATTGATCAGCTGCAACAGATCCTTTCCCGCACTGTCTGCCCGACCACCACCGGTATGAGGATAAATGGTGGTATGATCGAGAAAGCGTCCGGTTTCATCGACCGCCGCCAATTTGGACCCGGTCCGTAAACCAGGATCAACCCCGAGCACCCGATGGCTCCCGGCCGGAGCAGCCAGAAGCAGGTTGCGCAGGTTCTCGGCAAACACCCGGATCGCCTCTTCGTCTGCGTTCTGTTTGGCCAGCAGGCGTAATTCAACCTCGATGGACGGGGCGATCAGGCGCGCATAGGCATCACCGATCACCGAAACCAGCCACTCGCGACACGAAGAATCCCCGGGCACCAGCAATTGCGCCAGGCGACCAAGAATCTCATCCTCGGGAGCTTCGATCTGCAAACGCAGAAATTCTTCCTTTTCGCCCCGCCGCATGGCGAGCATGCGATGGGACGGGATCTGTTTTAACGGCTCGCTGAAGTCGTAGTACATCTCGTATTTGCTTACCGCCCCCTCCTTGCCACGAGCCGGCCCTGAACGGAAGGTCCCCTGCTCCCAGGTCAGCTCCCGGACCAACGCTCTGGCTGCTGCTGTGTCGGCAAACTGCTCGGCAATAATATG
>JAWOFG010000058.1:0-17823 GCA_046482365.1 Pelovirga sp.
GGATTCTTCATCACCTCTGCCGGTTTGCCTTCTTCGACGATTCTGCCATCGTCCATAAAGATCAGCCGATCGCCAACCTGTGAGGCGAAGCCCATTTCGTGGGTGACAACCGCCATGGTCATGCCGCTTTCCTGAGCGATGCTCTTCATGACATCAAGCACTTCGCCAATCATTTCCGGATCAAGGGCTGAGGTTGGCTCATCAAACAGCATGACTTTTGGATTGACTGCCAGCGCCCGGGCAATGGCAACCCGCTGTTGCTGTCCACCGGACAGCTGGCCTGGAAGTTTGCCTTGGAAGTCCGCCAGGCCGACCTTTGTCAGCAGATCAGAGGCGATCTCGTTGGCCTTTTTTTTATTCATGCTGCGTGATTTCTGCGGCCCGAACGCGACATTTTCCAGGGCGGACAGATGTGGGAATAAATTGAATTGTTGAAAAACCATGCCGACCTCAAGGCGGATTTCACGGATCCGTTTGCGCTCTTCCGGAATCCGAATTGAGTCGACAATCAGGGTGCCGCTGCTGATCATTTCCAGACAGTTGATGCAACGGATCAGGGTCGATTTGCCGGATCCCGAGGGGCCGATAATTACTACAACCTCCCCCTCATTGATGGCGAAGTCGATGTTGTGCAGGACCTGTGTCTGTCCGAATGACTTACAGACATCAAGCATTTCAATAATGGGGGCCATTTGTTCCTCTTCGGGTGGGGTCTGACATCACAAGCGGCTAAAAAATCTTCATTTTGCGTTCAAGGGTCCTCAAGCTCACGGCCAATGCCGTTGTCATGATCAGATACATGATCGCCACGGTTAACCAGATTTCAAGTGCCCTGAAATTGCTGGCCATAATTTCCTGCCCCTGGCGCGTTAATTCACCGACGCCGATAACAATGAACAGGGAGGTGTCTTTGAGACTGATAATAAACTGATTGCCCAACGGCGGAATCATCCTTCTGAAGGCGATGGGTCCGATGATGTGAGCAATCAACTGAAAGCGACTGATTCCCAGGGACAGCCCGGCTTCGATCAATCCCTTGTTGACTGACATGACTGAGCCACGAACAATTTCGGCAATATAGGCACCGGCATTGATGGTGATCGTGATAATTGCTGCAGTCAGGGCTTCAATGCGGAAACGTTCAATGTCGGTCATGGCCTTGACCAGCATCGGAAAAGCGAAATAGATAAACATCGCCTGGACAATAATGGGAGTGCCGCGGATAGTCTCGACATAACCGCCCGAAAGGTAGCGAATAAGAGTCGATATCCCTTTGGAAAGGCGATTGTGTGGAGGTTCGCCTAGATATTCGCTACCGGCCAGGCGACCAAGTCCGGCAAGAATGCCAAATATCATACCGCCAACAATGCCAACCAGAGCAATAATCCAGGTCAGTTTCGCACCGGCCAGCAAGGCAGGGATGGAGTCGGTAATAACGGAAAATTCAAAGCCCATGGAATATCTCTCTTAAGGCAATTAGCGTCCACTGCGAACTTCCGGCTAAACATAAAGCGGTTTTCAGAGTCGAAAAAATAATTATTCTTCCGGGAAGGGACAGGGTATCAAGGATGCCTTGATCCGGGGTCCCTTTACTTTAACCACGCAAAGGGACCCCGCATTTATTTCCGTTCACTGACGAGGACTATTGTCCTGACGAACGGGTTAGCCGATGATTACTCGGGATCTGTGCCGAACCATTTTCTGTAGAGTTCGGCGTAGGTTCCGTCTTCCATCATTTCCAGCAGGGCAACATTGACCGGTTTCCGCAGTTCACTGCCCAACGGGAAGGCAATACCGTACTGTGCTGCCTTCACGTCTGCGCCAACAGCTTTGACTCGACCTTCACCGGCGGTCTTGATGTAATAAAGGACATTAGGTGTGTCGTGCATGGCGGCATCCGCGCCCCCTGTTACCACTTCAAGGTAGGCCTGATCGATATTGGGGAACTTGACAACTTTTTCGGGATTAAGGCTTTCGACATACTCGACCGTTGCGGTTCCCAGTTTAACGGCGACAACTTTTCCTTCCAGATCAGCAGGGCCCTGGATGTCGGTGTTGTTTGCAGGGACCATAGTCATCAGTCCGGCTCTAAAATAGGGGTGGGAGAAATCAATGGATTTTTCCCGCTCTGACTTGATAAAGATAGCTGCCAGGGCGACATCAAGGTTACCCGTCGTCAGGCCAGGTATCAAACCGTTGAAATCCATCGGCCGCAGTTCATATTCAACGTCGATCCGCTTGGCAATCTCCGCCCACAGATCGATGTCAAAGCCGGTATATTCTCCGTCCGGGCCTTTGTATTCAAAGGGAACGAAGGCCGTATCGGTGCCGACGTTCAGCTTTTCCGCGAACGATGTGCCGGAAAAAATCAGCAGGGATGCTAACAACAATAACGCCACTTTTTTCATTGTCAAACCTCCTTGAATGCGGTTGCTCAGGGGAAAACCGACATGCCGATATGCCGGGTGCCGGACCTCGTGTTCGTTAAAACTACGTTATAAACACTACTTTTTTTGCGACAAAAAGTAAACACCAGCGCCCGTATTTGTCACCAGAAAGATTTTAAGTAGCTATAAATGTTACATATATCTTCGTAAATGTTCACCTTGCTGGTCCCCGGATCTGGTGCTCAACTAGATATTATAAACTTAACAAAAATTATGACGGTCCGCTGATCTTTGTTGACATGGGCGTGGCACATGTATAATGTCGACATTCGACGACGGAGGTGTTCTAGTGATTGTAAAAAAAACCTACAAGGATCAGGTGATTGATCATATATATCAGATGCTCCTTGCTGATCAGCTCAAGCCGGGCGACCGGCTCAAGGAGAGTCTGTTGGCGCTGGAGATGGGTATCAGTCGTGCCCCCATTCGTGAGGCCTTGAAAGAATTAATGACCCTCGGATTGATCGACTACAAGCCCCAGATCGGTAACTTTCTTCCGGTTATGACCCCCAAACAGATTATCGACAGCTATACCACCAGGGGAGTTCTTGAGGGGTATGCTGTGATGGCGGCCAGCGAACACTTTACTCGCCAGGATCTGGAATGCCTTGATCGTTACGTGGATGATATGGGGCAGGCAGCCAGAGATGGTGAGCATAAGCTGGTCGTTGATATCGGTGGTGAATTTCATGATTTTCTGGTTGCTCGCAGCGACAACCAGCAGCTGTTGGAATATTCCAACCGCTTGAGTTTGAAACTTCACGTTCTTTTTTACAAACACTGGGGCATGCTTTATCGGCCCGATGAAATTGAACAACGTCACCGTGCTATCGTTACCAGCATCAAAGTGCAGGACAAGACACGGATTGAACAGGTTGTTCGCGACCATTATGTAGAGACCGGTTCAAAGATTGTCGCCGTGCAGGCGCTGAATTCCGTCACGGTAAATTGAATAACAGTATGTAAAACGTCTCACCCTAATATTGTTAACCCTAATAATGGCCACAATGAGGTGACCAGGAGGCTGAAAAAAATGGCAGAAACATGGATGGATCAGGTACGTAACGAAGTAAGAACCCTGGAACAACTGGAGCAGTATATCAACGTGAGCGATGATGAGCGCCACGCCATCACGACTCTTAAAACGCGCTGGGGAACCACCCCTTATTTTGCTTCCTTGATGGATAAGGATGATCCCAAGTGTCCGATTCGTATGCAGGTGATTCCTTCCATGAAGGAAAAGGTCAATGAGTTCGGCATGAAGGACTATCTGATGTGGAAAGAGAATCGGGCCACTGATGAAAAACGTCCCGATAGTATTGCCCGTCAATACAAGGATCGGATTGCTTTTACCGTAACGGAAGTTTGCGGGATCTATTGCCGACACTGTTTTCGCAAAGAACTGGTTGTCGATCAGGACCTGAAGCTGCGGTTTGACGTTGAGGAAGGTCTGGAGTGGATTCGTGAGCATCCTGAGATTCGGGATGTCCTGGTGACGGGTGGCGATCCGCTCCTGCTGTCCGATGAAAAACTCACCTATCTGATTGGCGCTCTGCGTGAGATTCCCCATGTCGAGATGATTCGGATCGGCTCACGCTTGCCGATTGTGCTGCCCCAGCGGATCACCGAGGGCTTGAAAAAAGCCATCGGCGGTTTTCACAGGGTGCCGGTATGGATCAACACCCAGTGTAATCACCCCAAGGAGATTACCGCAGAAACTGAGCGCGCCATTTATGAACTGCTCAGCTGTGGCATCAATGTCGGCAATCAGGCGGTGCTGCTCAAAGGGATCAACGATGATGTGCCGACTTTCCGGGAGCTGCACCAGAAGTTGCTGCGCACCCGCATCCGCCCCTACTACGTTTTTTACTGTGAACCGGCACCGGGAATCGATCATTTCCGCACCCCGGTGGAAAAGGGTGCCGAGTTGATTCGGGATGCATTGCGGGGCCACACTACCGGTCTGGCTCAGCCCATGTACGTGCTGGCCACCAATATCGGTAAGATTCCGCTGATGCCTGATTACTACATTGTCGACAAAAACGACAAAGAGTACACCTTGCGAAACTACAAAGGGGAAACCACAAAAATCCCCAATATGCCTGCGTAGATAGTATCCGTTTAGACCGGTTGTCGGCTTTTTTGCCGGCAGCCGGTTTTTTTGTTCAATCAGAAAAACCGACAGGGTCAATGATGATCAGGTTGAAATATTCTTCACAGGAGAAGAAACGATGAGCGGCGCAGATATCAGTGCGATCAAGGATCAGTTAAAGCAGGCTTATACCACAAAATTATTTTTTACCGACCTCAACGGGCGGTCGAAAAACCTTGCCATCAATCCGCAGGATATTGACACTATTATTGCACAGGGGGTCGGTATCGACGGCAGTTCGATTGCCGGGATCGCTACCGTTGACAACAGTGACCGCATTTTAAAGCCGGTTCCTGAAAGTTTTCGTCTGGTTGACTTTGGTGACCGCAAGATCGGCTTTTTTGTCGGACAGATTTTTAATCAGGATGGTTCGCGCTCCAGTGTCGATCCGCGCTACGCCCTGGAACGGGCAGTAGAAAAGGGCTTCAACGAATACCAGATGAAGTTCATGCTCGGCCCCGAACACGAATTTTTCCTGCTCAACGGCGATGAGATTCACAGCGACATCCATACCGACAAGCTTGGTTACTTTGGCTCATCCCCCGGGGATATCGGCGAGGTAGTCAGGCAGGAAATCGTCAACGTGCTGGAAAAGTGCGGCGTCAAGTACGAAAAGACCCATCACGAAGTCACCTCATCGCAACATGAGATCAATCTCGAGCCGGGGGATCCGTTAACGGTTGCCGATCGTACCATCCTCTTTGATTTTGTCACCAAAGAGGTGGCTGCCCACTATGGTTTGCACGCTACCTTTATGTCCAAACCCTTCACCGGTTTTAACCGTAATGCCTTTCATATCCATCTGTCTTTTACTGATCTGGAGGGCAAGAGTCTCTGTTATGATGAGGCCTGCGATCATCACTTAAGTCCCCTGTTGATGAATTTTGTCGGCGGGGTTATTGGCCATGCACGTGAGGCGTCGATTGTTTTCGCCGCGACCTTTAACTCCTATAAAGCCTACGTCCTCGACAAGGAAGCCCCCATCGTGCGGGGCTGGGGGGTGCGCAACCGCAGTTCGATGATCCGCATTCCCCATGCCGCCAGTCCCAAGGCAACGCGGATGGAACTACGTTGTCCCGATGCCACCGGCAATGTCTATCTGCAGTTTGCCGTGCTGATCTTTGCCGGTCTTGATGGTATTAAAAATAAAGCCGATGCCGGTCCGGCCGATGTCGGCAGTGCCTATAAAAAACCAAGCAGCGAACGTCCCAGGGTACTGGATCGCCGTTTTATCCCGCGTGATTTTTTCCCGGCACTGATGGAGGCGGAAAACAGCACCTTTATGCCTGAGGTGCTAGGTGCCGATCTGTTCGATAACTACATGCGTATCAAAATGACCGAGTGGGAAGATCACCGCACCACCATTACGGATATGGAGCACCGCAAGTATTTGAACATCTGATGTTGCAAAGGAAAACTGACTGGTTAAATGAAAGGGCTTCGCCGTTATCGGTTGAAGCCCTTTCATTTTTAGTTGAAGGGTGGGGCCAGCTCAACGGAAAAATGACAACCCCAGGCGGAAAACTTCGGTTCGGTTTTTATAATTGACCAGGCTTTCAGCCAGGCTGTTGCTGTATTGCAGGTGCAGATAGACGTTCAGGTTGTTGCCGATCAGGCGGTCGATAGGGTAGGTCAGATCGGTCTGAACCGAAGTGCCTTCGCGGGCAAAGCGCAAGTTCGTGGTCAGCATCAGACTGTGAGCTTTGCCGATGCGGGTTTCCAGTTCAATATGGCCGCGGTAATCGGGCAGATCGGGGTTGGTGTCATCCTCGTTATTGACATAAACCAGAAACTTGGGGCTGATCATGATGCCCAGACGTGAGGCTTGATGGTAAAAAACCGCCATCGGTTTGAGGTAAAAGTAGTTAGTGCTGCGCGATCCGTTGCCACCGCGACCATTCGATTCATGGGCCAGACCGGAACGCACAAAAAAGCCGGCCATGGCGTCAAAGCGACTTAAGTTTTCAGTCTGAAACATGAGTTGCGGTTTGTAGCTGGTGTCGTTAAAAGGAATGGAATCGGAGTCCAGGTCCCAGAATGATGTCTGGGTATAGGCGAAGAATAATCCACTCAGCCAAGGATATTTTTGACTCAAGGTGCCACTGCGATTGAGTAAACGGTACTTGAAACTCAGCTGAAACTCGCTCTTGGACGGATCACTGCCAACCAGAATATAGATCGGTTCATAGGTGAACAGGTCAGCGGTGTAGGATTGATAAAGGGACTCCATATCCTTGAGGGACAGATAGGACACAGTCCCAGCATCGTCATCATCACCGGAATTGGCGGCCTCGGCCAGATGCAATGCGGGCTCGACATTGATCAGGGTGGCGACACTGGTGTGCTCGGCCAGTCGGACTTCGAGGGTTGCGGATAGGTCCCGCGGCAGCACCAACTGGTACTCAAGGCGGTAAAATTGGCCGGGTTGCAGTTCAACCATTGGTAGTTCTGACGTTGCCTGGGCATCAACCTGGCGCGTCGTGCCGTCGTTGGTGGTCAACTCCAGCACGAGAGAAGGGGGGAATTCAAGGGACAAGGTTTCACTGGTTTCATTGTGGTAGTAGGCGAACAAGCCGGCACTCTGGCCGGCGGTCAGTGATTGCGTTGGAAAGCGCAGCAGTGGTGTCGGGGTGTCTTGAGCAACCACAGGTACACAGAGCATCAGGCAGGTCAAGATAACCAGCGCCAAGTGGCGTATCAGGTAAGTCAGGCGCCGGGGGTAAAGGTTTTTCATCATTGTGTCTTTTTCCGATCAGATGGTTTGATTGGTGTTCATGGCGTCGGTTGCTTTAATCAGTACCAGGGTCCGATCATCATCCACCGTGCGATCACCGCGAAACTGGTCGAGTTCAATAAAAATTCGATCAGTAATTTTGTCCACCGGCAGATCTGCTGATTGCCGCAAAATATCGCACAGGCGCCTGGTGCCGAATATTTCGCCGGCGAAGTTGTGGGTTTCCCAGATGCCGTCCGTACCAATCAGCAGAATGTCACCGGGAAGAAAATGGATAGCCGGCTCCATTTCATAGTCACTGGCGGCAAGGATGCCTAAAGGGATACCTGAACTCTGTAGTTCTATTATATGTCCGTCCGGCGCTTGGGCGCGATAGAGAAATATTGGTGCCTGACCGGCAGAAACCCAGTTGAGGGTGCGCTGTTCAGGGTCCAGGGTCCCGAAGAACAGGGTCATAAAGCTTGAATCATCAGTAGAGCGACACAGTTGGCGATTGACTTCCGCCGCCAGGCCGGGCAGATCAGAACTGTGATGATTAATCAGAGCATGCAGCATGCCGCGGGCGCTGGCCATCACCAGGGCTGCGCCGATACCATGCCCTGAGACATCACCGACCACGATTCCCAGGGTGTTGTTGCCGGCCTCCTTCAAGGAAATGAAATCGTAATAGTCCCCTCCTGTTTCGTCACAGTAGCGGCTGAGGCCGATCAGTTCAAAGTTGTTGCAGCGCGGCGTATCATGGGGCAGCAACTGTTGTTGAATCTCTTTAGCCAGAGCCAGGGACTGCTTGAGCTGCTCGCGCTCTTCGAGGCGGCAACCGAGGCTGTTGAATATTTCTCCAAGGTTCTGCAGTTCGTCGTTGGTACGGATGTCGACCCGTGCATCAAACTTCCCCTGGGTGAGCTGTTGTGCAGCCGTTGCCAACTGGGTAATCGGATCGGTAACCCGGCGGGCGTGGCGCAGGGCCAGCAGTACGGCGGCGAGTACCGCAACCAGGGTTAACAGCGCGCTGAATGAGAGTCCGAGGGTAATCTGGCGGTTGACAGCCTGGCGCGCACGTGCCGCCGGGGCGATAACCTGTTCATAAGGAACCATCACCAGCGGAAAAGGGGAGGCGTCGGTGCTGACACCATAGGCAAACAGCACCTCTTCACCGGCATATTCGATCTTTCTTACGCCAGAGCGTCCTTGCAGTAAATCGCGTGCTACCGGTTCAAGTTGTGGGTCCGATAAATCAATAAATTCCGGGGTCAAGGGCAATGACCAGTCGCGGGCAACGGCGTTGTCCCGATTGCTCAGGAGAATCTCAAGCTGCCTGGTCGGATCACTCTCATTGATGTTAAGGCGCATGATCATGCTTTTAGTGACCCCTTGCCACTGGGGGGGGATATTCCAGTCGGTGAAAAGTTTGCGGTAATCAATGTCCAGGGCGGTGACTCCGAGCAATTCACCCTCCTCACCATACACCGGCTGCGCCAGGGTGAGGATCAGCGAACCGGTGGTGACATCGGTCAGCACCTGCTGCACTGTTGCGCCATTGATAACGGCCTGCTGATACCATTGGCGTCGGCGTGGATCGTAGTCCGCCGGGTACCCGCCCTTACCGGGGTAGCTCGAATGAACGCCGCTGGTCAGTGCCGTGTATTGCCACAGAAACAGGTCCGGCTTGATCTGTTGTAACGATCGGTAAATTCGGGTCATGTCGGCCAGCCGCTGGAGCTGATCGGCTACCTCAGCAGGGTCGGTATCAGCCGCCAGATAGAAGACCTGATGGTTCCAGGAAACCTCCATCGGCTTTAACGAACCATCCGGATCGCGGCGCAAATGAAGAGGTGAGGGACTTAAGTCGGCCGGTTGCCTTAACGGATGATCAAAATCTGCGGCCAGATAAACCGGGGTGTGAACCTCGGGCTGCGGTGCAACAAATGCCTGTCTCACGGCCTGGGCCTGGGCCTGCAGGGCAAAGCGGGCCATGGCATGATCGCGACTTAAGATACGGCCATAATCATCGACCAGCACGTGCAGCAGATTGACAGCGTTATCGTTAATCAGGGTGTGAGTGTCTTCAGCCAGCTTGTTACCATAGTAGCTCACCAGGCTGCGCTGTGCGAGAAAACTCAGCCCCAGAGGGAGCAAGGTGATTGCCAGGAGCAAGAGCAGCAGTTTGGTGCGAAAATTCATGTTCTGGACACCTTTGTCGACAAGTTTTTGAGGTTTTGTTCCTGTCAACAGCCACAGTATACAGGTTTATTCTTTGAGCCAGTTGGAAATTTTAGTCTCTTGTGCTATCCAGTCAGGGGAAAGCCGGGTGCTTAAAAATGATTTTAGCAGACTGTCGAACATTTGCTCACCTTCCAGTACGGCTGCCATTTTGGTCAGAAAAGCGGCCTCTGCCTCTGCTGCCGGATCACTGTCCGGATCTTTTTCCGGGCGCAACATCGGCGTGAGGAAATTTCCGAAAGAAAAACGCTCACCTTTAAGGGTCAGTTTCCAGGCGCGTTCTTCGTCCTGGCGCAGATGGATCGTTGCCTCTTCGATCTGCTTTCCTTGGTTCAGAGCGGCCTTGACCTCCAGGAAATGGTCCTGCGGGCCGGCCACAACGATCTTCTGCACCCCCTCCTGACCACCACCGACCAGCACCAGGCGGTTATCGAGAAAAGCATGGAAGGGTTGCTGTTCAAGCAACGGGCCGGGCAGGTTGACACCATAAAGGGAATCTGAGTTGAGGGTGCGGTAAAAAAGCCAATAGAAAAAATCACTACCCAGCCAGCGATTGGCCTCGATCAGTTCAAGGGTGCTGTCGGTTTGGGCCTGGTTGGCTTTACCGAGGGATTCATGCAGCTCTTGCGGTAAGACCTGTGCGGCTCGCTCCAGCGGCGGCAGGAGCTGCAGGCGTAGTCCGGGAAAGGTCTGGTGAAAAAGGCTCTGGAAGCTGTCAAGGGTGGTTTTTCCCAACGAACAGAAGCGGATCAGCTGCAGACTGGTGTCCCAGATCAGATGGGTCACCGAGGGGGTCGGCAGGGTGCGAGCGAGAAGGACTTCGCGCGCCTGCTCGCGCAACTGTTCACGCTGGGATTTGGGAACCCGGTGATAGGTCGGATGTGCCGCCAGAAACTGACCGCATAAATGGCCAAAGTGGCGTTTGAGCAGCGCTCCCGGCACCCGTCGGCGATCCTGACGCAAGCTGAAGCAGAGATACTGATCACGGCGGCAGCTCCGGGGTGAGGTGAATTCGCTGTCGTCATCATCATCAAAGGCAACCCAGCCGGTCGCCAACTCTTCAGCCGATTGCTCGATGGAACGGAAGCCTTCAGTTGCAAGTTTACTGCAGATCAGATCATCATTGCCCTGAAGTTCTTCGGCGCCTTTGACCTGGAAATAGCAAATACTGGTAGAGGCAGATAAAAAGCCCATGAAAAAAATCCTTTAGTGAGGTTGATTAAAAAAACCGACTATTTCATCGACATCGGATGCTTGTCAATAAAACCGGGACAAGGTAATGATCAGGAGTGATAATAGTAGTACTGCCCACTGTAGCCTTTGCGGAATTTGCGGTTATGTTCGGCTAGTTGGCCAAGCAGATCGTGAAGTGTATCGCGGTCAAGCAGCCCCTGTTCAACAAAATATTCCCCCAATTGTTGCTGGCGCGTGCGTTGGTAATAGAGCAGGGTGCGTACCTGCAGCGGGGTGAGCAGGCCAAGTTGCTCGGCTTTTTCCCCAAAGCGCAGGGGTTTGCCGCGGTGCGCAATGATCTGACGGATATGATGATCGTTCAGCCAGCCCCAGCGTTTAGCGATGTCACCCATCTGTGGGCGCTGGCGGCGCTGCGCGGTGACCGCTGAGATCAGATCTTTGAAGGAGACAATACCCAGGTAGTAGAGGAACAGACCGAATTGCAGCGGGTAAGGGGGAAGCCCCTGCTGTGGCTGGTTGCCATTGCCGTTACGCTTGTAATGCTTGGCTCGTGAGGTCGATGACCGTTGCTGGGCTGGGGGTGTCGCCCAGATTGATTTGTTGGTTTGCCGCAGCTTGAGAAAATGCTGGATCGTTTGATGGGCCTGATTGAGATCCTGAAACAGGTGGTGCTGTTTTTTTCTAATGTCCGCGGCAGCAACAGCAAAGCGGTCAGGGTGAAGTTCTTTGGCCTGGCGGCGATAGGCCGAACGCACACCGGAAGGTTGGAGATAGTTCAAAAAACTGCGACTGACCTGAAGCTCAGGTCCGAAGAGGGTGCGGCAGGCACGGTAAACTTCGTTTTCGCAGAGTTGTGACATGGCGTTGGTCCGGTAAGTCGGGCAGTTGAAAAAATGGATCAGGAAATGAAACTTTTATAGCTCAGGCTTTCTGCCAAAACAAGAGTCCATGGATCAGTCCGCTTTAAAAAAAATCCATTATTTATTTTTTCCTTTTAATGAAGGCGCCGATGCGATCCTGATCTTCTTTGAGAATATTGATAAAGCGCATGCCGGTGGTTGCGGCATCTTCGCCGATCATGCAACTCCAGACAACTTCAGCTATGCTACAAACCGGCGGTTTGCTGTCATCAAGATGGATCAGAATCAGACACAGATCCCCCTGGTTGGCTGCCGGTTTCATCGCAAAACGAATCCCGCCGGCACTGATATTGGCGCGACAGGAGCGGAATCCCTGAAAAATCAGCGGTGCTTCCGGACCATAGAGAACGTTGAGGTTTTTTTCCCAGATGTTACGCATAGCACTCAACGTCTTGGCGCCGCGACTGAAACGAATGCCTAAATCACAATCGAGGCGTTCTTTGACGCGGCGCTGGAACAGTGACATGTCATAGTTCAGGACAATGGAAAATTGCCGGTCGTTGAGTTTTTTTTCAAAACGACCGCTGACGCGGGCACCCATTCCCATGACGTCCGTGGTGATTTCTACCACCGTGTCGGGGGAGATAGCGTAATGCTCTACTACCTCACTACCATAAGGGGAATTGACAATCAGCTGGTTGCCCTCTACCCCTGCCACAGAAACAATCAGCAACTCGGTACGCCTGGCAGCTGCCGAGTGATCGTTCTGATGCTGCAGAATGAGTTGCTGATCAGTTTTGAAGTAACATTTGAAATTCATCGGTATTTCCGTTTGCTCGTCCTGGTTCTGACGGCTGATACTCCCTCCATACTACATAAAAAAGGTCATGGAGAGTACGTATTTCTCTTTTTTCAGCAGCTGCAGATTGTTACAGTCTGTATTCATCAGCGCAGCAGTTTTTTGTTGCCGGGCAGGCGAAAGGTTTGGTCATGAAAGATTCACCAAGAGATTGCTTTGCGGTTACGCCTCCCGGGCTTGAGGCCATCTGTTTTCAGGAACTTGTGAAGTTAGGTTTGTTCCCCCATCCGCCGGTAACGGGCGGGGTCGGTTTTAGCGGTGAGGTCCGTGATATCTACAAGGCCAACCTCTGGTTGCGTAGCGCAAATCGCATTCTGGTGCGCTTGGGGACGCTGACTGCCCGCGATTTTCCGACCCTGTATCAGCGTCTGGTACGGCTACCCTGGGGGCGCTACATCAAACCGGGAACAGCATGCGATGTCCGGGCGGTCAGTCGGCGTTCACGCTTGTCACACACCGGGCGCATTGCCGAGGTCTGCCGGGAAGCCATCAGTAAGGCCTTAGGATCATCGGTGGTAGAAGCCGGTCCGACGCAACTGGTCCTGTTGCGGGTTAATGATGACCAGATCGAGATCTCTATCGACAGTTCCGGTGAGCATCTGCATCGGCGTGGTTATCGCCAGGCACGCAGCGCCGCACCCTTGCGTGAGAATCTTGCAGCAGCGGCCTTGTTAACCTGTGGTTACGACGGTTCATCTCCCCTGGTTGATATGATGACCGGGTCCGGGACTTTTGTGATTGAGGCGGGGTTGATCGCTGCGAACAAGGCTCCCGGCGCTGGTCGTGATTTTGCTTTTATGTTCTGGCCCAAATACCGTGAACCCTTGTGGCAGCAGTTACTGCTCGAGGCAAAAAAAGGAGAACGTGATGATGGTTATGCTCCGATTAAAGGTGTCGACAATAATCCTAAAGCCTTAACCGCGGCGCACGCCAATCTTGCCCGCGCAGGCCTTGCTGCCGGCATAGAGATCTGTCAGGGGAAATTACAGGATCTGGTGCCGTCAGAGGCAACCGGATTGTTGATTGGTAATCCACCTTATGGTGCCAGGCTGGGAGGCGGTGCTGATCTGCGATCGTTTTATCGTGACATTGAATATTTGTGTGGTGAGGTTTTCGTGGATTGGAAATGTGCCCTGTTGTGCCCTGCAGCGGTGGCCGGACAACTGAGAAAGCTGAAAATCGTCCCTCTGCTGGGTTTCTCCCACGGCGGCATCCGGGTTTCTCTCTATGTGAAGGAACCGGGCAAATCTCCTTGACTTGTCAGGGCTTAAGAGTGTATAAGACCCACTTCTTGCACCAGCAGCAAAGCTTTTGCAAAGATTGACAAGAAAGTGGGGTGATTGTTCGTGGAAATCACTGTTATCGACGGTAACGTCGAAAAGGCGATTAAGGTCCTGAAGCGTAAGTTGCAGCAGGAAGGGCTTTTCCGTGAAATGAAGCAGCGCAAGTTTTACGAGAAACCAAGTATTAAACGTAAACGCAAAGAGAAAGAAGCCCAGCGTCGACTGCGCAAAAAGATGCGCGCCATCAAGCGGTTTACCTGATCGGTAAAGTCGTTAAAACGTTTCTTTAGCAAGATAAAAAGCGGAGAACCCCACAGAGGGCTTTCCGCTTTTTTTTCTCCGCCACCTTGACAGCCAGATAGAGCCCCAGTTATATTCCTAGTTCGTAATTATTCTTGATGAGCGGTTTCGCATTGTCTGATTACTTAGTTTTTCCGGTGATCGTTAAAACGATCAGCCAGATGATGCAGCTTTGTAGTCTGTGTCTGCTGTTTTTCTTTGTACAAACAGCTTAATCAAGGAACATTCATTATATTCAGTAATAAACCATCTAACAAAGGAGAGGCGAATGAGCGAATTAAAGTGTCCGGTCACTGGCAAGGTTGGTAGCATCGTAGCAGGTCAGGGACCAACCAATCGCGACTGGTGGCCCAATCAGTTGAACCTGGGGATTCTCCACCAGCATGCTCCGGCTTCGAATCCCATGGGGGAGGACTTCAGCTATGCCGAAGAATTCAGCAAACTGGATCTGGCTGCGGTCAAAAAGGATCTGGAAGCACTGATGACCGATTCGCAAGAGTGGTGGCCGGCTGACTGGGGGCACTACGGTGGGTTGATGATTCGCATGGCCTGGCACAGTGCCGGTACTTACCGCAGTGGTGATGGTCGTGGCGGTGCCTCTACCGGTAACCAGCGTTTTGCCCCGGTTAACAGCTGGCCGGATAACGGCAATCTCGATAAGGCGCGGCGTCTATTGTGGCCGGTAAAACAGAAGTACGGCAACAAGATTTCCTGGGCCGACCTGATCATCCTGGCGGGTAATTGCGCACTGGAATCAATGGGGTTCAAAACCTTTGGTTTTGGCGGCGGTCGTGAGGATATATGGCAGCCGGAAGAGGATATCTACTGGGGTTCTGAGGCCGAATGGCTGGGTGACAAGCGTTACAGCGACGGCCGTGAACTTGAAAATCCACTGGCGGCCGTGCAAATGGGGCTGATTTACGTCAACCCCGAAGGCCCCAACGGTGAGCCGGATCCGGTTGCTTCGGGTAAGGATGTACGTGAAACTTTCGCCCGCATGGGGATGAACGATGAGGAAACCGTTGCTCTGACAGCCGGTGGCCATACCTTTGGCAAATGTCACGGTGCAGGAGATCCCAGCCATGTTGGTCCTGAGCCGGAAGCCGCACCCATCGAGGAGCAGGGGCTGGGCTGGAAAAACAGCTTCGGTACCGGCAAAGGCGGCGATACCATCACCAGCGGTATCGAGGGTGCCTGGAAGCCTAACCCCACCACCTGGGATAATGGCTATTTTGATACCCTTTTCGGTCATGAATGGGAGCTGGTAAAGAGCCCGGCCGGTGCGAACCAGTGGCTGGCCAAGGATGTTAAAGATGAGAACATGGTTCAGGATGCTCACGACCCTACAAAAAAGCGGCGGCCGATGATGACCACTGCTGATCTTTCTCTACGTTTTGATCCTATTTACGAGCCGATTTCGCGGCGCTTTCACCAGGATCCGGAAGCCTTTGCCGATGCTTTTGCGCGTGCCTGGTTTAAGTTGACCCACCGCGATATGGGCCCCAAGGCGCGCTATTTAGGCCCTGAGGTGCCGCAAGAAGATCTGATCTGGCAGGATCCGATCCCCGCTGTCGATCACCCGCTGGTTGATGCCGCTGATATTGCCGAATTGAAAGCGAAAATTCTCGCCGCAGGTCTTTCGGTTGCCGAGATGGTTTCTGTTGCCTGGGCTTCCGCATCGACCTTCCGTGACTCCGACAAGCGTGGTGGCGCTAATGGAGCACGTGTTCGTCTGGCACCGCAAAAGGACTGGGCCGTAAATCAACCGGAGCAGCTGGCCAAGGTGCTGGGCGCCCTGGAAAAGATTCAACAGGAGTTCAACAATGCCCAGTCAAACGGCAAGAAAGTTTCCCTTGCAGATCTGATTGTACTGGCTGGTAGTGTTGCTGTTGAGGTCGCGGCCAAGGCTGGTGGCTACGATATTGAGGTTCCTTTTATCGCGGGACGCACGGACGTCGGCCAGGAACAAACCGATGTGGAATCTTTTAGTTTCCTTGAGCCTGAGGCCGACGGTTTCCGCAATTATCAGAAAACCACCTATACCGTGCCGGCCGAGCAGATGCTGGTAGACAAAGCTCAGTTGCTGACCTTGAGTGCGCCGGAAATGACGGTCCTGGTTGGTGGTCTGCGTCTGATCGGGGCCAATGCCGATCAATCACAGCATGGCGTCTTCACCAAACAGCCGGGGGCCTTAAGCAACGACTTCTTTACTAACCTGATCGATATGGGCACCGTATGGAAGCCGCTATCAGAGGCTGGTGATGTGTTTGAAGGACGTGATCGTAAAACCGGTGATCTCAAGTGGACCGGCACCCGTGTCGATCTGGTATTCGGTTCCAATTCACAATTGCGTGCCCTGGCAGAAGTTTACGCCCAGGCCGATGCCAAAGAGAAATTTGTGAAGGATTTTGTTGCCGCCTGGACCAAGGTGATGAATCTGGATCGGTTTGATCTGAAATAAAAACGGACCTTCGTTAAGCAAAGGTCAAAATAGCAGAGCGGGGTTCTGATAACAGGGATCCCGCTCTTTTTTTTTTGATTCTAAGCCAAGGATTGTCTGCGAGATCAAGTGCAATAAAGACAAGTTGTGCCGCCGTTCAATGGAATAGTCCCAGACAACCCTACCCAGGCTGCTTTGATAGGCAAAATGAATGGGACTTGATAGCGCGATGCCGACACCTGAGCGGGCAGGATGTTCGTGTTCTCATGGTTGCGTATTGTTAGAAAATCACATATGCAGGACAAAACTGAGTTTCTGGACAAAGGCATAGCTATCAAAAATTTGATATGATGGGGTGACAACAAAGATAAGGAGGAACGTTATGAGTAAAGACAAATCCTTGATCAATCCGGCGGATATTTATCATGACCCTAACCAGGTTTTGCAGGACGAATCTTTGACCCAGGAAGAAAAAATGAAAATTTTAAAGCAGTGGGAGTACGATGCCCGCGAATTGGAGGTTGCCGAGGAAGAAAATATGGCGGGCGATGCTCCCAGTATGCTCGGGGAGGTGCTTAAAGCCATCCTTAAACTTGAAGCAGGCGGCCTCTCGAAAAAGGCATCAACGACCAAACAAGGTTAACAAAGAGTCGGAGTGACTGGGCTGTTAGGTTCAGATTCGTTGACTAGGTTTGCTGTGGCAGCAGTATTGTTGATTGCCTGGGATTTGCAGATAATCAAGGGTTATCTAATCCGGATCAGTTGCACTGCGACACCGTTGCGCTGAAACGCCATATGGGTAATTGTTGCGTGAGGTAGCTCATCCTCTGCCTGCAGTATGACCCTGGTTGCCACACTTTTCATGTGGTTTTATCTGCTTTGATCAGTGCCCCTTGCAAGGTAAAACAAAAACAGCTCCCCGCCCCTGTATCGGTCGATTCGACCCAGATGCGCCCCTGGTAGATAGAAACAATCTTTTTTACCAGAGCCAGTCCCAAGCCACTCCCTTTGCTTTTCGGGTTGAGTTGGGAAAAAAGCTTGAAAATACGCTCCCTGTGCTCGGGTTCAATCCCCATCCCATTGTCGCGAACATAAAAAACGATGTTCTTGCCCTGCTGCATTGTTCCAATCTCGAGATGGAGCAGAGCTTGATCGCCCCGATACTTCACAGCATTTTCAATAAGATTTTGCCAGATCTGCCCGAAATGCATGGCATCACCATGTAGCAACTGGGGCATTTCGCCGACAGTCACCTGAATCTGATGCTGCTGTAAAATGCCTGCCAGCGTAGCTAAACAGTTTTGAACCAGCAGGCCGGCTGACAAGGTTTGCGC
>JAWOFG010000209.1:0-2638 GCA_046482365.1 Pelovirga sp.
GGTGGCCAGGTTACTGTCGACATCGTCCTGGGAGTTAAGTTGCAGACAGGCGGCACGCATGGCATCTGCTCCTTGTCGTTTGTCTACGTCTCTTTACGAAAGTCATGGCGCCGCCAGATATATGGCAGATCAACAATAGTGCCGGGGGTGGCAATGGTGTAAAGCTTGTCGAGGCAGTCACGCATAACCTGGCGTTGCTGAGCCTGATAGTATGGTTCCCCGAGGGGATGGCCGAAGGGCCAGCGCAGAAAAACGGTGCGCGGCGGTTTTACCTGCTCGCTGTATTCTCTGACGATACTGATACCGATGGTGGCGATACCGGCTTGCTCAATAACCCGTTGAATCAGTCCCACGGACTGGTTGCAGATGCCTCAGCCGGGGGTTAACAGGGCGATATCGACGTTTTGCGCACGTAATTTGTGGGCGACCTCCACGGCAGTATGATGAATTAGAGTATCGATGTGGGGTCCGTCGATGTGGCCCATGAAGGAATAGTGGGTTCGGGCGCTACTGCCGAGGATCTGCTCGTCAACCAGTTCCTTGAGTCGATCCAGCGGCAGGATAATATTAGGATCTTTGTCGGCGCTGCTGTGGTTATAATAATCGTGAGTAATGACAAAATCATCAAACAGGGTGGCGCTGTCAAGTTCGCGGTAGCTTGGATCACCGTCGGAGTCACTCATGTCAAAAGGGGGCTGCTGTCGATGGTGGATACCGGCAGTTGTAATCAGCGCCAGCGTTGCCTGTGCCAGGGGAACCGCAGGTGGCGCCCAGGGGACGCGGCCGGCACTTGCGCGTGGGGTGTAGCTGTCGGTGAATTTCCTTGCCAGTATCGGAAAACGGGTTGCCGCCCGTGCCAGCAGCTGGTTTTTTAAACGAGATAGAGTGATCATCTTTTGATATTAACCGATAATCCGGTCTGGTGTCACCTGGGCGCCGGCAGGGCCGGGTGAACGCTGTTGGCGATCGCGGGTTAGAGCATCAGGGCCGCAACCAGCAGTCCCGGAATAATGGCGGCGCCCATCCACAGGGGGAGAAAAAGATGATTTTTAATGCCGGCAATAATGGCAAAGAGAATGCCTTTAATCAGGGTGTTGGTGGTGCAGGCCAGCAGGATTCCCCTGGCGGCCACATCCCCCGCCAGGTCACTTTGGGCTGAGTGAGCCAGCGAGAGGGTAATGGCATCCACATCCATCAGTCCGGAGACCAGCGCCAGCGCATAGATTCCCTGATCGCCAAACCAGGCTTTTGCTGCTTCCGAGAGCAGCAGCATGGCTGCCAGCAGTACGCCGATTTTCAGCGCCATACTCAGCTGCAGGGGGCTTTGGTGTTCGATCGCAGGGGCGTCCTCTGCCGGCTTTTTCTTCTGCCGGAGCCATAACCGAAAGAAAACACCAAGCAAGCCGATCAGCATTACGGCCAGCGGAATCCACAGCGGGTAGAGAAGGGCGGGGTTAACAACCATGACTTCAATCATCACCCGCGGGAACATGATCGCGGATGCGAGCAAAACAGCACCGGCAAACAGGCTTTTCCCCTGGTCGTCACGTGCAAAGCGGGCCATTGTCAATGTTGTTGCGGTGGAAGAGATCAATCCGCCGGCGATAGCGGTGATGATCGTGCCGGTTTTTCTGCCGGCAACCTGAATAATAAGGTATCCCAGAAAAGAAAGGCCGGAAACCAGGACAACCATCCACCATATCCAGTAAGGGTTGAGGGCGTTCCAGGGACCGTATCCCTGGTTTGGCAGCAATGGCAGAAGCACGACAGAAATAATCAGCAGTTTGATGCCGGAAAAGAAATCGCGTGGGGTGATTTTTTTCAACCAACCATGCAGAATCGGTTTATGTCCGAGCAGGGCCATAACGACGACCGTTATGGCGAGTGCCGGGATCTGTTGACCGTAGGCAGACCAGGCGGCAAGGGCAAAAGTCAACATCATGGTGAACGCGGTGGTGGTGCCGATATCTTTGTTGGCGCGAACTGACGACATATGTGCCGCGATGATCAAGGCTGAAACGGCAATAAAAACACTGCAAAGAAACCAGACGCCGGCCTGTTGAGAAATAAGTGCTGCAACCACGCCCAACAGGCCGATCAGGCTGAAGGTGCGTAGACCCGCAATCCTCGCGCCCTCACCTTCTTCCCGATCGCTCCAGCCGCGTTCAATGCCGATGAGTAAGCCGATGGCCAGGGCAACCAGCAGGGTTATTGCCATGTCGTAGGGCTGTTCGATCATTCTACTGACTCTTTCTGTATAAGATGGTCGGTTGTTGCTAAAAAAAACACTTTACCAGGAAGTATAGTCGATATTTGCTCTTACGTCAGTGCGTGATTGTCGGGTCGAAAAAGAGATTGTTGTGCTTCAGCGTCACAGTATGATTGTGAAGGTTGTTGGGGTATGATCGGTACAGGTACTTTTACATTGCCACTGCGCGGTTGTGAAAAGGTTTTGATAATGAAGATTCTGTTGACGAAAGGATTGCTGATGATTGCCATGTTGCTGTCGACCATTGTTGCGGCTGGTGCGGAGCAGAAAACTCCAGAACCATCCATCGGTTTGGCGCTGGGTTCAGGGGGTGCCGGAGGGTTGGCTCATATTGCCATGCTGCAGGTATTTGACGATCTTGACATCAAG
>JAWOFG010000066.1:0-11608 GCA_046482365.1 Pelovirga sp.
TGAGAATGTCCAGACATGAGCGACCGTTTTCGGGGTTTTTGTTTTATTCTTGACTCGATGTTGACCGATCAACAGACAAGTGATTGAGGTTAATCGGGATGCGTGCCGATAAAATGACGATAACGTTCACATTTGCTGAGTAATTCATGGTGGTGCCCACTGGCAACAATATGCCCCTTTTCCATGAAACAAACCCGCTGAACCCGCTCAAGCACATCTGTCGTGTGTGTGATGAAAATGGCCGTTTTGCCCTGCAGATTGGCAAACAGGGTCTGATTGAACAGTTGTCGGGTCCGGTTGTCCAGCCCTTCGGTGGGCTCATCTAAAACCCAGATCGGTGCATCCTTGAGCAGGGCTCTGGCCAGCACCAACCGCCGTGCTTCTCCCCCCGATAGTCGTGCCCCTCCTTCGCCGGCCCGGGTGTTGAGTTGATGGGGCAGGCCGGTGACAAGGTCGGCCAGTTGCGCCTTTTTTAACGCCGCCCAGAGCTCCTCATCCGTGGCCCTGGGGGAGGCGATCAACAGATTTTCGCGCAAGGTCGCGTTAAAAATGTGGGATTTCTGTGACACCAGGGTGACCATCTGCCGTAGTTGTGCTTCGCTGAAATTCTGCAATAACTCGCCACCGATTGTTATTGTCCCCTGATCAGGATCCCAGAAGCGGGTCAGCAGATGAGCCAGGGTGGTCTTGCCGCAGCCGGACGGGCCGACGATAGCCAGGTGCAACTGGTGGTGAATGTCGAGGTTGATTCCCCGGACGGCGGCTTCCTGGGCGCTGCCGGGGTAGCGGAAGTCGAGATTGTCAAAGCAGATCCTCGAATCGCTGACTTCTTGTGCCGGTTGTTGCGGAAAGGTAACCACCACCGGGGCCTCGGCGATGGTACGGATGCGCTGCGCTGCGGTGCTGATTCTGCCGAGCATCTGGTAGGCCGCGGGCAGGGGCAGGATGGCTTCGAAGGCTGCCAGAATACCGAACGCAATCAGCGCCAGCAGGGCACCATCGAACGCCCCACTCTGGGCCAGGGGAATGGCAACATAGAGGGCGGTCAGTGCAGTCATCCCGGCAAGAACTGTCAGCATGGCGTTGTTGAAACCATGAATCCGTGCCATTTTCTCCTGTAATTTGAGCAACACCTCATTCTCTTCCCGGCGCGCCTGGTCGTGTCGTTGCCAGGCTCCGTAGATGGTCAGATCCGCCATGCCGTTAAGATCTTCGAGCAGATTGGTGCGCAAGGTCGCCAGTTGGCGCTGGATGGCAGCGCCGATCTGCTGCCCGAGGAGGTGACTGAGCAGGGGCATGAGCGCTCCGGCGATCAGATAAAAGAGCAGAAACACCAGGGTGAGAACCGGTGCCAGCCACCACAAAAAGATGCTGACCAGGCAAGCCGTAAAAAGGGCGACCAGGGAGGGAGATACAACCCGAATAAACAGCCCGTCGAGGGTATCAATATCAGTGACGATGCGGTTGAGCAGATCCCCGCTGCGGTGACGATAGAGTCCGGCCGGTGCCTGGGGTTCAATGCGGCGGTAAAACCAGACGCGCAGGGATGACAGCAGACGTAAGGTGGCTTCGTGGGAGAGCAGGCGTTCAACATAGCGCCCGGCCGTACGCAAAACGGCAAAACCACGAATACCGGCACTGGGAGTAAAGATATTAAAGTTCTGTGCCGCCGCAATACTTAAGCCGGCTACCGCAGTAGCACTGAGGAACCAGCCGGAGAGGGCCAGCAGGCCGATGCTGGCGAACAGGGTCAGACAGCCAAAAAAGATCGCCCAGATAACCCAGTCGCGGTGCGGACGGAGTAGGCGCAAAAAGGGGAGCAGGTCTCTCATGTTACCACCTGGCGGCCGCTGTTGATCAGTTCAGCATAGACACCATCAAGAGCCATCAGTTCCTCATGCTTTCCCTCTTCCACAACGGCTCCTGCGGCCATCACCGCAATGCGGTCAGCGCTTTGGGCGGTGTCCAGACGATGGGTCAGCATGATCAGGGTTCTGCCCGGGGCCAGTTGTTTAAGGCTGGTCATAATCAGTTGTTCGTTTTCCCGATCCAGTCCGGCAGTCGGCTCATCCAGCAAAATCAAGGGGGCATCTTTGGCAAACGCCCGGGCAAGAGCAACGCGCCGGGCCTCCCCGCCGGATAGTTGATTGCCCTGTTCGCCCACGGCGAGGTCGAGGCTTTGGTCCAGCGTTGCCGCAATCTGGTCGGCGTGAGCAGCGTGGGCTGCAGTTAACAGTTCTTCTTTTGTGATAGCCGGATTTTCCAGTGAAATATTGTTGCCCAGAGAACCGTCAAACAGGGCAGGATGCTGGGGGATCCAGGCGATATGGCGTTGCCAGTCGCTAAGCTTCAAGCTGTTTAAGGGGCGTCCGTTGACGGTTATTTCTCCTTGCTGCAGCGCCAGAAAGCCGAGCAGCAGGTTCAGCAGGGTGGTTTTGCCGGCGCCGCTGGCTCCGACAATCGCCAGCCACTCGCCTGCCTTTACCTGCAGATTGAGATCGACCAGGGCCGATCGACGGCCTTTGTCAAAACTATGGCTGACATGAGCCAATTCAAGGCTGATTGATTGTTTCTGCCCTAAAGGAAGCGACGCCGTCGGCCTTCTTTCGGGTAGCGGTTCGGCCAGGATCGTATTAATTTCATGTGCTGCCCCAAGGGCTTCGGCCCGGGCATGGTAGTGGGTCCCGAGATCGCGCAAGGGTTGGTAAAATTCGGGCGCGAGGAGTAGAAGGAAGAGGCCGGTCTGCAGGGTCAATTCGCGCTCATAGAGACCAAAATCGAGAAACTGCAGGTACGACAACCCAAGAAAAACCGCGGTCATGGCTATCGCCACCGAAGTCAGAAACTCCAGAACCGCCGAAGATAAAAATGCCACCCGCAGAACCGCCATCGTCCCTTTGCGATAGTGCTCCGATGATTGTTCAACCTCTTCTGCCTGATCAGCGGCGCGGTGAAAAATTTTCAAGGTCGCCAGTCCCTGCAGGGTGTCAAGAAAATGGGCACTCATGCGTGACAGCAAAGCAAAATTTTTCTGATTGAGTTTTTCTGCGCCTCGGCCGATCATCATCATAAAGAGGGGAATCAAGGGTGCCGTGAGCAGAAAGATCAGACCGACCACCCAGCTGACCGAAAAGGCACTCAGTCCGATCATGACCGGTACGATAACTGCCAGTGATTTTTGCGGCAGGTAGTGGGCAAAGTAGCCGTGCAGGGCTTCGCTGCGTTCCAGCAGGGTGGTGGTCAGGGGTGCAGTCTGTTTGTTTTTGACATAGAGGGGACCAAGGGCATGGAGGTGCTCAAGCAGTGCTGTGCGAGTCCGGCGGCGGATCAGGGTTGACGCCTTTTGTCCGCTGACTTCCCGCCCCCAGGCCAGGAAGCCGCGCAGACTGATGACGACAGCCAGGATCATAAATAGCGGCAGGAGTTTTTCGCGCGCTATCTTTTCGATGAAGGCGGCATGGATGATGTGTGCAAGCAAGCCGGCCTGAATAATGATACAGATGCCGGTAACAGCACCTAGAGCCACTGTCAGTTGTACCCAGCGGCGACCGGCAGGGCACAAAGACTGAAGCTGGTCGAGAACGGACGCTGACGGCAAGGTGTTTCCTTCTCAAAAACTGTATGGGGGTAGCCTCTATGACCAAATCGGTGAATAATAACATGGTGAAGATGTTAACACCAAGGACGGGAGAAGCAGATGGCGGATAAAGACAAACTTAAGGTAGCCGCAGTGAGAAGGAGAAGTGACAGTGAAAATATGGATACTGGTGGTCGTCGTATTAGCCGGGGCAGCTGTTTATATGTTGGTTATTAAGCGTTCTGCTGATTATCTTGAACTGACAGCCCCCGAAGCGCAGCGTCTTGTGGCGGCCGGGGAAATGACCCTGATTGATATTCGGACCCCGGAAGAGTGGCGTCAGACCGGGGTTGCCCATGATGCCAAACTGGTCAATATGGTGCATCCGGGTGGTGCGGACGGCTTTGTCAGCGATATTCTCAAACAAGTTGATGGCGACGCAGATGCCCCGATCGCGCTGATTTGCCGCACCGGCAATCGCACGACCCAGGTTCAGCGTTTGCTGGTAGCGCGCGGTTTCAGTCAGGTTTACAATGTCACCGAGGGGATGGTTGGCAGTTCTGCCGGGCCCGGCTGGCTCAAACGAGGGTTGCCGGTTGCCCCTTATCAATAGGCACCATGAATTCTCCTCGGTTGGTGAGGGGTTTAACCTTCTTTTTGATGTTGTAAATCCTTCAATATCGTAACGACTGCATCCCAATTTACATCGTCGGTCAGATGACACCAGCTCAAACGCAGCGCCGAAGAAGACTCTGCTTCGCTGCACCCCATGGCATTGAGAACATGACTGGGAGCGGTATGATGGCTGGTACAGGCGGAGGTGCTGGAAATGGCGATGACTTTTGCCAGAGCGCGGATAGCGGTGGCGGAGGGGATGCCCGGCAGAGAGATATTGATAATGTGGGGCAGACAGTATGCCGGGTCACCATTTATTACCGGCTCCAATTGTGCCAGCGCGCTCAGAGCCCTGTTGCGGATATGGTGGACTCTTTCCCGTCGTTCAGCCTGATCCCGCAACGCACAGCGCGCCGCTTCGCCCAGGCCGGCAATCAGCGCAACCGGCAGGGTGCCGGGACGCAAACCCTGTTCCTGATCGCCGCCATACATCAACGATCGCAACGGGAGCGATTCGCCCTGACGCTTACGGCTGATCAGGGCACCGATCCCTTTCGGACCGTAAATCTTGTGGCCACTGATACTGATCAGATCAATGCGCGTCATGGTGATGCTGTCAAGTTCCTTGCCAAACCCTTGAGCCGCATCAACATGCCAGAAGGCATCGTGATCCGCCAGGACCTGAGCAATCTCCGGCAGTGGTTGAATCATCCCGGTTTCGTTGTTGACTTGCATGGTTGATACCAGCAGGGTGTCAGCGCGCAGGACTTTGCGCAGTTCGGCGACGATGATGCGGCCGTCGCTGCCGACCGGAATCAGGGTCAGCTCGAAACCGCTTTTGGCCAGGGCTTCCAGCGGTTCCAGCACGGCTTTGTGTTCGATGGCGCTGCAGATCAGGTGGCGCCGACCCGTTTGCACCCCATGTTCGCGCAAGCCGAGAAGGGCGAGATTGTTAGCTTCGGTGGCGCCACTGGTAAAGATGACATCGTCGCGCCGCACCTTGACCAGTCTGGCAATCTGACCGCGGGCATGATCAACCGCCATGCGCGCAAAGGTGCCGTAGTCGTGGATCGGGCTGGCGGCGTTGCCGTAGTCCTGTTCAACAAATCGCCGCATGATCTCTGCAACAGACGGCTCACTGGGAGTTGTGGATGCACAATCAAGATACACGCTCATGGTTGTAACCATAGGGGGTGTTTGATTATTGTGCAATATTTGGCGTCGGATAAATTTGTACCAGCGGTTTTGAATGGTTGACAGTGGAACAAAGGTCGGGATAGATAAGTCCCGTGGCGAGTCTGTCGCACCTGCCGAAATGTGTGTGAATTCCTCGCAGCATGTTTATATGTTCAATCAGATCCGGGGATAAAGGGATCATTGTGGATATTCTTCAGATTATTATTCTTGCTGTTTTGCAGGGGATTACCGAATTCCTCCCGGTTTCGAGTTCGGCCCACCTGATTCTGGTGCCGGTGCTGACGGCCTGGCAAGATCAGGGGCTGGGGTTTGACATTGCTGTCCATGCCGGCACTCTGCTCGCTGTGGTAGCCTATTTCCGCAGGGATCTGGCACAGATGGCAACGGAATGGGGGCGTTCGTTGGTGACCAGGACGGTGACGCCGCCGGCGCGACTGGCCTGGGGGGTGTTGTTGGCGACAATTCCAGTGGGACTGGCGGGAATCACCTTGAAAGGGTTTATCGAGGTTCATCTGCGCTCGCCCCTGTTGATTGCCGTCGGGCTGATCGGCTTTGGCATCTTACTGGGATGGGCCGACTGGCGCCGTCGTGGTGAACTCGATGTTGACAGTTTAAGCTGGCTCGGGATGCTGCTGATTGGCTGTGCCCAGGCCCTGGCCCTGTTTCCCGGAACGTCGCGCTCGGGAGTTACTATCACCGCCGCTTTGTTGCTTGGCCTGAATCGTGAAGCGGCGGCGCGTTTTTCATTTCTGCTGTCGATTCCGGTGATTTTCCTCGCCGGCGGATTACAGTTGGTGGATCTGCTCAGCTCTGCCGTTGCCGCCGACTGGAACGCCATTGTCCTTGGGATGTCGTTATCGGCGGTCAGTGCCTTTGTTTGTATCCACTACTTTTTGGCGTTTATCCGTCGTGTCGGCATGCAACCCTTTGTCGTCTATCGGGTTGTTCTCGGGGTGGTTTTAGTTGCCGTTTTCTGGTGATGTGTCGGGGTGGTCAGCTTGATGCCCCCCATCCTCTTCCGCCACCAGTGGGGTTCTGGTGCGTTTTTCAACCGCTACAGCTCCGTTTATCTCTTTGCTGCTTCCTGCACCTAATTCGGTAAACTTTCTCGCGCTGACCAGTACTCTGCTGTCCAGCGAGGCAATCCCTTTATTGTAACTGTCGACGGCTTTATCCAGACTCTTGCCCATCTGCTCAAAATGCTGGTGCATGGTGGCCAGACGTTCGTGGATTTCCTGTCCCAGGCGGCTGATCGCCAGGGCGTTGGCGGTCAGCTTGTCTTCGCGCCAACCATAGGCAACTGAACGCAGCAGGGCGATCAGGGTGGTTGGGGTGGCCAATAACACTTTTCGCTCCACCCCCGCTTCAATCAGGGAGGGATCGACGCTCAGGGCCGCCGAGAAAAAGGATTCGCCGGGCAGGAACAGGACAACGAACTCGGGAGTCGGCTGAAACTGATCCCAGTACTGTTTGCCCGAAAGCTTAAGGATGTGATTTCGAATGTGCCGGGCATGGTGATTCATGGCCTGGGCTTGAGTTGTTTCATCTTTCGCTTCGATGGCCTCAAGATAGGCCATCAGTGGTGCTTTAGCATCGATAACGATATTACGGCTATTGGGGAGTTTGACAATCATGTCCGGGCGTGCCCGTCCGTCAGTGGAAGATTCCTGCTCAACAAAGTCACAATAATCGAGCATCCCGGCCATTTCGACGACCTTGCGCAGCTGGATCTCCCCCCAGCGGCCGCGTACGGTGGGGGTGCGCAGGGCTTTTACCAGGTTGCCGGTTTCCGTTTCGAGTTTGAGCTGACTACCGAGCAGGGATTTGACCTGCTCATCAAGACGCGCATAGGCACCGCTACGGGCCTGCTCCAGTTGGGCGATCTTGCCATCGACCTGGGTCAATGCTTCCTTTAACGGTTGCACCAGTTGGTCGATCGCGTTCTGACGCTGTTCCAGTTCCTGGCGCGCCTGTCCCTGATGTTGCTCCAGGGTTGCTTTGGCCAGATCAAGGAAATTACGGTTGTTGGCGGCGAGGGCCTGGCTCGACAGGTGCTGAAAATTTTTCTCTGAGCGTTGACGGATCTCTTCCAGCAGGTCCAGCTTCTCCAGCGTACTATTCTTCTCCGCTTCCAGTTGCGCTTCAAGCCGCGCCAGGCGTTGCAGCGCTTCTACCCGGGCCTGGCGCTCGTCTGTCAGACGTTGTTGACCACGGCGGAAAGTGAATGCTACTCCCAGCAACCCCCCGCAAAAAAGGCCGGCAAGAAAAATCAGGACAATCAGTGCTTCCGGACTTTGGATTATTGACACAAAAAAACTCCCTGGTAACAACAACGACAACGGTGAAGATGGTAAAATAGCAAATGGGTCGGCTAAGCTGCAAGAAACTTGCGAGCCGGCTGATTTTCTTCATGGTGTGCCCGATTGTTTGGGGCACGGGTTTTATGTTAGGATAGCCCAAAAATATTCAGCGCAGGAATGAATCAAAGACCATGGAAAACGCAGATACCAACACCAGCAACAAAACCGGAACCCGGGTAGCCACCGAAAAAAAAACACAGACTCCGTCGTTGTTTAAAGTGCTGATGCACAATGACGACTACACCACGATGGAATTTGTCATCGAAGTGTTGCAAGAGGTTTTTAACAAGTCTGCCACTGAGGCGGAAAAGATTATGCTGACTATTCATTTTCAGGGGGTGGGCTACTGTGGAACCTTTCCTTATTCGATTGCGGAAAGCAAGGTTGACCGGGCGCGGTTAAAGGCGCGAAAAGCCGGTTTTCCATTGCGCTGTTCCCTTGAAGAGGCTTGAAGGCATAACCGTTAAGATGTTTTACTTTTTGCCAAAGCAGCGTGCTTAGAAACGGCAGGTATTATGTTCAGTCAGGATGTCCAAATCGCTTTTACTCTTGCGGTACGCGAAGCCCAGCGCCGGCGCCACGAGTATCTTACCACCGAACACGTACTCTATGCCCTGCTGTTTGAAGAAGCGGGGCAGCAGATACTGCTTGCCTGTGGTGGTGACACGGATGAACTCAAACGCCAGCTGGAGCATTTTTTTGATGCCCATCTCGAGCATCTGGCCGAGGGGGTTGAAGATGAAGATGTACCGCGCCAGACCCTGGCACTGCAACGGATGTTACAGCGTACCGTGATGCACATGCAGTCGGCGCGCCAGACCGAGGTTGGCGTTGGCGATCTGCTGGCGGCGATCCTCGAAGAGGAGAATTCCCACGCCTGTTACTTTTTACAGAACCAGGGAATTGAGCGGGTTGATCTGCTCGACCATATCTCCCATGGACGGACCAGTGCGGCCAGTAACCCCAAACCGGGTGAGCGTCCCGCGGAAGGCCCCCCTTCGGAACGGGCAAAGCCGAAACAAAAGCCGGTCGATCCCCTTGAGGCCTTTACCATCAACCTGATTCAACGTGCCCGCCAGGGAAAGATCGATCCACTCATCGGGCGGGGCGAAGAGCTTGAGCGGTCGATTCTGGTGCTATGCCGGCGGCGTAAGAACAATCCTCTGTTTGTTGGTGAACCGGGGGTCGGCAAAACCGCCATGGTTGAAGGACTGGCCTTGCGGGTCTCACAGGGTGATGTACCGGAAATGCTGAAAGACAGTGAGATCTTTACCCTTGATATGGGTGCTTTGTTGGCCGGCACAAAATTCCGGGGCGATTTTGAGGAACGCCTGAAGGCAGTTGTCGGTGCCCTGCAGAAGCGCGAGCGGGCGATTCTTTTCATCGATGAAATTCATACGATTGTCGGCGCCGGGGCGACCAGCGGCGGCTCGCTGGATGCGTCTAATATTCTCAAACCTGCATTAGGCAGTGGTGAGCTGCGCTGTATCGGTTCAACCACCTATGAAGAATACCGCAATCTGTTTAGTAAGGATCGTGCCCTGTCGCGGCGTTTTCAGAAGATTGACCTGCATGAGCCGAGCAGTGAGGAGACCGTTGCTATTCTGCATGGACTGCGTAGCCACTACGAAGGGTACCACAAGGTCAGCTACACTGAAGAGGCTCTTGAATCGTCAGTCAAGCTGGCGATCAAACATCTGCCCGATCGCCACCTGCCTGACAAGGCGATTGACGTGATTGACGAGGCCGGTGCACAGCACCGTCTCGATGGTTCTCCCGCTCATCCTGTCGGCATTGACGAAATTGAACGGGTCGTGGCGCGCATGGCGCGGGTGCCAATCAAATCAATCAGTGGTAGCGATCGTCAACGTCTGCGTTATCTGGAACGCGACCTCAAACGAGTGGTGTTCGGTCAGGATCCGGCGATCGATTCCCTGGTGCGGGCAATTCATCGCTCCCGGGCCGGCCTCGGTCACCCGGAAAAACCGGTCGGCTCGCTGCTCTTTACCGGCCCAACCGGGGTGGGAAAGACCGAAGCTGCCAAGCAGCTGGCTAATCAGCTTGGCGTCAAGTTTCTGCGCTTTGACATGAGTGAATATATGGAGAAGCATTCCGTTGCCCGCCTGATCGGTGCTCCTCCCGGTTATGTCGGCTTCGATCAAGGTGGCTTGCTGACTGAGTCGGTAGGCAAGAATCCCTGGTCTGTCTTGTTGCTTGACGAAATTGAAAAAGCTCATCCTGACCTGTTCAATATCCTGCTGCAGGTTATGGATCATGGGACCCTGACCGACAACAATGGTAAAGAGACCGATTTTCGTAACGTGATTCTGATCATGACCAGCAACGTCGGCAGTCGCCAGATGAATGTTATCCCCATCGGCTTTGGCGAGCGCTCTACCGCGGCCCCCAAAACGGCCCTTGAGAAAGCCTTTACCCCGGAATTCCGTAACCGTCTCGACGCAGTTATTCATTTTGCGCCCCTTGATCAGACCGTGATGCTCCAGGTTGTTGACAAATTTCTGCTTGAGTTGTCGGGACAACTGGCTGAAAGAGAAGTGCGCCTGAAGGTCTCTCCGGCAGCCCGGCGGGAACTGGCCAAACAGGGATTTGACCCCTTTTTCGGCGCTCGTCCCCTCGCGCGCCTGATTCAGTCGGAGTTGAGCGACCCGTTAGCCGGGAAAATTCTGTTCGGAGAGTTGAAGCGGGGTGGTGAGGTCCGTGTCGGCCTGCGTGGGGGTGCATTCACCTTCAGTTTTCACTGACAGTTTTTATGCCGGTACTGCTTGATCGCGAACTCTGGTTCCCGCCTGCGGATACCGCTCATGAGTCAGGATTGCTGGCCATTGGTGGTGATCTTTCTCCCGAGCGGTTGCTGTTGGCTTACAGTCTGGGGATCTTTCCCTGGTACAACCCGGGGGAGCCGATCCTCTGGTGGTCTCCTGATCCGCGCTGTGTCCTGTTCCCGGACGAACTTCACGTCTCTCGTTCCTTGCAGCGTCTGCTGCGCAAGCATCCCTACCGTTTGAGTTTTAACGAAAACTTTGCTGCGGTGATCTACTGGTGTCGGCGCCTGCGGGCCGGGCCGGGCGGCCATGGCACCTGGATTACCAACGAGATGAAAAATGCTTATCAGCGTTTGCATCAACTCGGTTTTGCCCATTCGGTCGAGTGCTGGAATGGGGAAGATCTGGTCGGTGGACTCTACGGGGTCTGTATTGGTCGCTGTTTTTTTGGTGAATCGATGTTCAGTCGCAAAGATAACACGTCAAAGATTGTCCTCTGTCATCTGATGGAGCACCTGCGCCGGCGCCAATTTGAATTGCTTGATTGCCAGCAGACTACGGATCATCTCCTGAGTTTTGGCGCCTGCGAGATTCCCCGCAAAGAGTTTTTCGGCCTTCTGCAACAGGCGTCTGTGCCCCCTTGCGGCCCGTTGGTCAGCTGTTTCTAAAATGGTACATAGTTTGTAACTGTACAGCACCGGTCCTTTGGATCCTATGTCAAGGGACGCTTTTCGTCATCCATGACCGCTTTTTGTCGCCGTCCATGGCGACAAAAACCCTTGCCATAGGATCCAAAGGCCCTGCGCAAGGATAGAGCTGAACAGATACCATTGTTTTTAGTGGTGCTTGACGTGTCCGAGAAACTCCGTCAGGCGCTCGGATTTGGGATTCTTCATCACCTCTGCCGGTTTGCCTTCTTCGACGATTCTGCCATCGTCCATAAAGATCAGCCGATCGCCAACCTGTGAGGCGAAGCCCATTTCGTGGGTGACAACCGCCATGGTCATGCCGCTTTCCTGAGCGATGCTCTTCATGACATCAAGCACTTCGCCAATCATTTCCGGATCAAGGGCTGA